>CAZDHZ010000011.1:0-13585 GCA_964505405.1 uncultured Gammaproteobacteria bacterium
TAATAAATAAACATATCGGCTATTAAACTTAACCAAAATATTAAAATAAAAATATTCTGCTCTTGCCAAAAAGCAAAAACATGCAAATCAACAGCGTCTAAACTTACTCTATAAACCCAAAAAGCAAGAGACAAAAGACCTGTAAATCCAATAGCAAAAGAAACCAAATTTATAATTAAGTGAATTTTTTTTCTAAGATGATTAAGTTCTATCACTGCCGTACCTAAGCGCAATCCAAAATATAAAAAATTCCGATTAAAAAACAAACCGATTCCTTTTCCTTTGCAATATAAACAATTTGCTCCTAATTTATTCTTTCCGCTTCCTCCGCATTTTGGACAAATTATAAATTCTTTTTTATCTTTCTCCTCCATAATTATATTAATTGAAAAATAATTTCATAAACTACAAAAATCGGCAAAACAAGCCATACTACAACTAAAATAAAAGCAATCAAAAGCACTACGAGCATTACTATAGACCTAAAAATTATCTGAATAATGCGCATAAAAATGCTGACCAAAATTCCCTGCCAATCGGATTGCCCATACATGGGCTTAAAAATATTTTTCATCCAAACTAAAAGCGCTAATGATTTTTCCTGATTTTTTATAAAATTTATTATATTTAAAGCAAAAATAAAAAAACCTTTCCCATACCACCACAAAGGAAAATACAATATATCCTTAATAATCTCTAAAATTATTTTTAAGCTATAAACCGCTAAATTATTTTGTAGCATTTTTTATTATATAAGTAATAATTAAATTTATTATACTATAATTAGAATAAATTATCAATTATATAAAATAAGAAAAATAAGAATGAAAAAAAACTTAGGGGTGAAACCTCTAACACGTTAGAGGTTTCACCCCTAAGTTTTTTTTCATTCTTATTTTTATCCAACTAAATTCTCCCCGATTCTAAAAACATCCCCGGCGCCAATAAGTAAAACTAAATCATCACGATTAATATTTTCTCTTAAATAACTTTCGCATTCTTTAAGGCTAGGGATGTATTTAATAATTTTTGGCTTTTGCTTATCATCGCTTCCTTGAATAGCCTGAACTAAATCTCTACTATGAACTCCACCCTGCTCCTCTCGAGCGGAGCCATATATATCTAAAACAATCAACTCGTCAATACCTTGAAAAGCATGAATAAAATCATTAAACAAGGCCTTAGTACGCGTAAAAGTATGAGGATGAAAAACTGCAATAATATTTTTATCCTGGTAAGCCTTTTTAAGACCTTTTATTGTTGTTTTTATCTCAGTCGGATGATGAGCGTAATCATCTAGAATGAGTGCTTTTTTAAACTCACCCATAATTTCCATCCTTCTTGCCGTCCCTTCAAACTTACTTAAATATTTTCTGACCTGAACTAAATCAAGCCCTAATTCTAAAGCCGTAACTACAACAGCTAGAGCATTATAAATATTATGCCGACCAAATAATTTAATTTTAAATTCTCCTAAATCTTTTTGAGATAAGTCATCATCCCTGTCAGGCTCATCTAAAAAATCCGACCCCAATTTTATTTTAAAAATTTGATGATAATTTTTCCCGCTTCCATATTCTTTTATGTCATAAGCAATGTAATCTGCTGATTCATTAATAGCATAAGATATAATTTTTGCGCGGGAGTTTACTCGGGCATGTCTCCTTATTTCCAAATCATCATAATTCGCAATTAAAAATCCTTTTTTAGGAATTCTTTTAATATAATCAATAAAAATCCGAGTATAATCATCTTTGGTCGGAAAAAAATCAGGGTGATCATAGTCTATATTATTTAATAGGACTCCTTGGGGAGAAAAATATTGCAATTTATTTTGATATTCATCCGCTTCAATAATTAAATAATTTGATTTTCCACAAATTGAAGCTCCGTCAAACTGTGGAACCCGAGCCCCAACCATAACGCTCGGATCTAATCCGGATTTTTTTAAAACATATCCAAGCCAAGCCGTAGTAGTCGTTTTTCCATGAGAACCAACTACGGAAATTCCATATTTTTCGTTAAAAACCCGCCCCAGCATCTGTGCATAATTTAAAACTTTTACTTTTCCTTCTAGCGCTTTTTTTAATTCTGGATTTGTCTTTTCGTTATAAGAACTAGAATAAACTATTAAATCAGCGTTTTTCGGTACATTATTTTCATCAAAACCTTCAAAATACTTAATTTTATTTTTATCCAAAATCTGATCAGTCATAAATTTTTCGTTCGTATCTGATCCGCTAACTTCATAAGCGTTTTGAAATAAATATTCAGCCAGCATAGTCATACCAACTCCTTTTATACCAATCATATAAATTTTTAGCCTCGGGGCACTTCCCATTTTTTTAGTCATATAATTATTTCCTCAATAATTTTAATAATATTATTTACCGCTTCTTCCCCACACTTAATTGCACCACCGATATTCTTTTCTAAATCATGTCTTAGATCATCATTTTCCAAAATCTTAATAATTTCCTGATATAAAATATTTTTATCAATTTCTTTTTCATGTAAAACAAGTGCAGCTTTATGGTCTGATAAAATCTGGGCATTATCTTCCTGGTGCGAGTTAGGCATAGGAATTATAATAGAAGCTTTTTTTAGATAAGCAAGTTCACTTAAAAAACCCATTCCAGCCCTAGATATAATTAGATCCGCTACAAATAAGTATTTAGCCATTAAGTCTGCATCTAAAAATTCATATTGATGATATTTTTGAAAAGGTACCTTTAAAGGTACCTTAAAAGATACCTTTTTTTCTAACCTGTTTTTTCCAGTCACATGCACAATCTCAGCCCTCTCAATTAAATTCGGAACAATACTTATAATTATTTCATTTATTTTTTTTGAACCCGTTCCCCCACCCACAACTAAAATCAAGGGTAAATCTAAATTTAATTTAAGCTCTTTTTTAATTTCTAAAACATTTAAATTTTTATCTAAAAAACTTTTCCGAATCGGATTCCCTGTCCAAACAGCTTTCGTCCCATAATCATTTAATGATTTTTCAAAAGTAAGACTTATTTTTTTAGCTACTCTAGCCATCAACTTATTAGCCAAACCGGGGCGTGCATCAAGCTGATGAATTAAAACCGGAACTCTTAAAATCCAGCCAGCCCAAACCAAAGGCACGCTCACAAAAGACCCAGCACTCATAATCAAATCTGGCTTTCCCTTAATAATTATAAAAATAGACTCTAAAAATCCAAAAAATATTTTAAAAATATCAATAAAATTTTGAAAAGAAAAATAACGCCGTAATTTTCCGCTTGAAATTCCCACAAAATCAATACTTTCTCTAGCTATTATTTCTTTTTCCAAACCATCACGAGACCCAATCCACAAAAAATCATAATCCCCTCTCAATCTTAATTCATCATAAACAGCCAAAAGCGGACTAACCGACCCGACCGTCCCTCCTCCCGTTAAAATTATTTTTTTGTTACACAAATTCTTCATAAATAAATATAATAAGAAAAATAAGAGAAATAAGAGAAATAAGAATAATTTAAATTTTCTTATTTTTCTTATTTTAATTTTTATTCTTATTTTTTTCCTTGTGAACTAATATTAACCAAAACCCCAAAGGCAGCTAAACTTGAAAGAATAGCGGAACCTCCATAAGAAATTAAAGGCAAGGGTACTCCGGTCATGGGCATTAAATTAATAATCCCCCCAATATTAATAAAAGCCTGAATGCTAATCCAAGAAGATATACCAATAGCTAATATTTTACCAAAATCGTCCGGAGCAGCCAAAGATATTCTATAACCCCTATAAAAAATAGTTAAAAATAAAATAATAAGCAAAGTGCTTACAACTAAACCCATCTCTTCTGCAATAATTGCAAAAATAGAATCTCCACTCACTTCCGGTAAATACATATATTTTTGTCTACTCTCCCCTAATCCCCTGCCAAAAATTCCACCAGAACCGACTGCAATTAAAGACTGATTAATCTGATAACAAATATCATCAGGACTAAAGCTAGGATCAGCATAACATCTCAATCTATCCATCTGATAGGGTTTAAATTGAAGCATTAAAACAAAAAAAGCCATCCCAATCAATATAATCCCAGCAATATGTGTTTTTTTTCCTCCTCCAACAAAATATACAATCAAAGAAATCAAGCTAATGATTGATAAAGTTCCTATATCAGGTTGCATTAGCATTAATCCTCCTATTATTCCCAAAACAATAACAAAAGGCCCAATACCTTCATGAATATCTGATAAATCTCTTTTTTTAGTTTCCAGCCAAGCAGCTAAATAAAGTAAAAAGGACAATTTTACAAATTCCGAAGGCTGCAGAGAAAAACCAAAAATATTAATCCAACTTCTAGCCTTTCCATAATGAGTACTAAGCCCGGGAATAAAAACTAAAATTAATAAAAAAATAGAAAAAACCAAAAAGCCAAGAGCATATTTACGCCAAATATGATAATCAATTTTAGATAAGATAAAATAAGCAATCAAACCTACGGCTAAACCAAATAATTGACGTTTAAAATAACGATAAGCATCTCCATCAAATTTATCATAAGACACGACCGAAGAAGCGCTGGAAAGACTTATTAAACCAAAAACTAAAACTACGGCCAAGGTATATTGTAAAATTTTGTCTGGACCCTGTCCTTTTTTGGGCGCATAAAATATTTTTTTTACCCTTAGAGCTCCCTGTATTTTTTTCTTTAAACTCATTTATAATGTTTTATCAAAAAGAAATATTATTAAACCGATACTAGAACTAACTCCAGCAATAATCCAAAAACGCATTACAATTTTTGGCTCTGTCCAACCTTTACCTTGCAAATGATGGTGCAGAGGCGCTGAAATAAATATCCTTTTACCATTTCTTAATTTTTTTGACAAAACTTGCAAAATAACAGAAAGCGACTCTAAGACAAATAAAAAACCAATTATTGGAAGTAAAAGTGCATAATTAGTAAGCATAGCTATTATTCCCAGCGTTACTCCTAGACTCATCGCCCCAGTATCACCCATAAAAAAACGAGCTGGATTAATATTAAACCATAAAAAAGCCATTAAAGATCCTATAATTACTCCACAAAAAGCCGCTAAATCATAACGTCCCAGAGAAAAAGAAATTACGCTATAAGAGGCAAAAGCAAATAATAAAAGCCCGCCAGCTAAACCATCCAAACCGTCAGATTCATTAACTGAAAAAGCAGAAGCGATAATTACAAAAATGAAAAAAGGAATATACCACCATCCGATTTCAAAACTACCAAAAAATGGCACATGCAAAACAGTCCAGTCCAATTTATAATAAAACCAACCCGCTCCGATAAACGCGATAAAAGCATAAGTTAAAAGACGATGAGAAACCGTAAGACCGCCTCCACCCATCACTCCCTTCCCTCGAACATCAAGCCAGTCATCAAATAAACCAACTAAGGCGGTAGCCACCAAAGCCCCCAAAGGCAATAAAGTTTCACTTCTACTTAAAAAATTTAAATTTTTAATAAATTCAAAAGGTAAAAATTTAGCTAAATAAAAAAAGAGTAAGCTAAAAATAAGCGTAGTTAACCAAACAAGAATACCTCCCATAGTCGGAGTTCCAGATTTATGGCTATGCATTTTAGTAAAAACCGGAGTATTGCCCTTACTCCGAATAGTTTTCCCCATTTTATATTTATATAAAAAATGAGTTAAAAGAGGCGTCCATAAAACCGTAAAAACGAAAGCTAAGAAAGTTAAAAATAAAATTCTAATAATTTGATCACTATCCATTTTCTTAGTCTATTAAACAAAATTTATTAAATATATAGAAATTAAAGCTGAGAATAATATTATATTTGAAAACAAGGCGATGCTTAATAAAACATGAAAAATAAAGCGTTTTGCTTTATGCCGAAAAAGAAGTAAAGAAAGTAAAAAATTGATAATCAAAATTAAAATTCCCAAAATTGGCAATATATAAATTTTCTCTATGGAATCATAATAATCTATGCCAAAATCAACATTATAATGAAGAGCAATTCTCTTCCCTTCTCCCTGTTTTAAAATATACCCGGCTAAAAACCACTCCAGAATGTTAATGAAAGATATAAAAAAAAGATATAACTTTATCGCCAATTCCTTTAAAAATTCTAAAAATTGAAATTTAGCCCTACTTTTAAAAAAGTAAAAATCATTAACAAATTTAGAAAAATCAAACATATTCAAAAATATCTTAATTTACTTCTTAACTTTAACATATATTGTTAAAAAATTAAATAAGCAATCTGGTTTTTTATTTTGACATTTATTTTTATTTTATGCAAATTTATGTTATAATCAAGATAATATTTTATCCTGTTAATTTCTTTAGAATTATGTTTAAAACTGAGATACTTAAAAATATTTTGCTCAAAGCTGACATTCTTAATGAGGAAAAATATAATAAAATATTTGAAGAAGCTTTAAGTTCCGGAAAAAAAATAGAAGACTTGCTAATAGAGAAAAAAATAATTTCTCCAGTCGTGCTTTATGAATCAGCAGCAAGTTATTTTAAAATTCCTTTTATAGACTTGAAAAATCAAACTATCCGTAAAGATATTCTTTTTATGATTCCGGAGCCGATAGCAACAAGCCACCAAATAATTTCTTTTGACGCTGATGATAAGGAAATTAAAATAGCGGTTCTTAATCCTCATGATCTTGAAATTTTTGAATTTATTAAAAAAAAGACAGGTCTAAAACCAAAAATCTATTTAAGCTCTCCGGATAATATCAAAGATACTTTAAAACAATATCATAAAAGCCTAAAAGCCGAATTTAATTATTTAGATACTGATAAAAAAACGGGGAAAAATGAAAACCAAGCTAATTTAAAAAAATTAGCAGCGGATTTACCTGTAGTTCGTATTGTAGATACTCTCTTAGAATATTCTATTATAGAAGGCGCTAGTGATATTCACATTGAACCGGAAGAAAAAAATGTAGCAGTCAGGTATAGAATTGATGGAATTTTAAGAAATGTTATGATTTTGCCTAAAACCGTGCAATCCGGAATTATAGCCAGAATTAAGATTTTGGCGAATTTAAAGGTTGATGAACATCGCCTCCCTCAAGATGGTCGTTTTAAAATTGCCACGAACGAATATAAGGTAGCCTTTCGCGTTTCCATTATTCCCACTTTTGACGGAGAAAAAATAGTCCTGCGTCTTTTAAATGAAAAGGCTCAAGTTCTATCCTTAGAACAACTAGGCTTGCAGAAACAGCCTTTCGAAGTTTTAAAAAGAAATGTAGATAAACCACATGGAATTATTTTAGTCACGGGACCGACCGGCTCCGGAAAAACTACTACGCTTTACACTATTCTTAATGTGCTTAATACTCCGGAAGTAAATATTTCAACCGTAGAAGATCCGATTGAGTATAGGATGCCTCATGTTAATCAATCTCAAGTCCAAGCTAAAATAGGATATACTTTTGCCGCCGGACTAAGAGCTTTTTTGCGTCAAGATCCAGATATTATTATGGTTGGAGAAATTAGAGACGAAGAAACCGCCGAAATAGCCATACATGCTGCTATGACCGGACATCTAGTGCTTTCCACTATTCATACTAACAGTGCCGCAACTACTATGCCCCGTCTTTCTGAAATGGGCGTTCCTACTTTTTTAATAGCCACAACCATAAATATTATTATTGCTCAACGCTTAGTTAGAAAAATATGTCCCCACTGCATTCAAAGCTATAATTTAGATGCTGAAATGATTAAAGAACTTGAGAAACAGCTTAACATAGAAAGTATTCTAAAAACTATGGAAAAAACAAAAATTATAGTAAACGCCAAAAAAGGGCTTGCCAGTATATTATTTTATAAAGGCAAAGGATGTAAAAAATGCAATAATACCGGATACAAAGGTCGAATTGGAATCTATGAAATCCTCGAAAACTCAGAAGAAATTTCAAGATTAATGCTCAAAAATGCCGATACTCACGATATTAATGCTCAAGCCATAAAAGAAGGAATGCTTACTATCGCTGAAGACGGTTTTATCAAAGCTAAAAACGGAATTACCACTATAGAAGAAGTAATGCGTGTTACTAAAGAATAGACTTGAGTGCACAATTAGCATTTTAATAGAATTTTCATATTTTAGTAAATGCTAATTGCAATTCAAGTCTAACAAATTTAAAAATACTTATGCCTGTAAATTTCTCGGATGAACAATTAAAAAATATAAATTCCGACCAAGAAAACAAAAATAATAAACAAAATAATAAACAATCAATTATTAAAAAAATTGATGCTTTTTTATTAACTTTATCAAAAGTTCCCCTTAAAGAAAGATTATTTTTCGTACAACACTTAGGAGTCATGCTTAAAGCCGGGATATCGCTCTCTAGAGCTATCAACACCCTAGGAAAACAAACCCAAAATAAATATTTTCAAAAAATATTAGTAGATATCGGAACTAAAGTTGAAAAAGGAAACAGCTTCGCGGAAAGTCTTATGCCTCATAAAAAAATATTTGGAGAATTATTTATTAATATGATTGAAGCTGGAGAATTATCCGGAAAATTAGAAGATGTTTTGGGAAATTTATTCTTACAAATGAAAAAAGAACATGCTTTATATTCAAAAGTAAAAGGTGCCTTAACCTATCCCGTTGTTATCCTTGTGGCTATGTTTGGAATTGGAACTTTTATGTTTATTTTTATTATCCCAAAAATAACCGGAATGTTTGATGAAATGGGGGCTGAGCTTCCTCTCCCAACTAAAATTCTCATCGGAATTTCCGATGCTCTAGTAAATAACGGAATTCTTTCCGGAACGATATTTATCATAACAGTGGTTTCTTTCTTGAAAATAATTAAAACTAAAAAAGGGAAATATGCTTTCCAGTCTTTCCTTTTAAAAGCCCCCATTATCTCCTCTATTATTAAAAAAATAAATATAGCAAAATTCTCTCGGAATGTCAGCTCTCTTTTAAAAACCGACATTATGATTGTTAAAACTTTTCAAATTACCGCGAATGTTATGGGTAACCTCCATTATCGGGAAGCTCTTATGGATATGAGCCAACAAATTAAAAAAGGCGGGAAATTAAGCGAAGTTATAGAAAATTATCCGAAACTTTTTAATCCAGTAGTAGCTCAAATGGTTGCTGTGGGAGAAGAAACCGGAGAGCTAGACTCTATTTTAGAAGAGCTAGCAGAATTTTATGAAGGAGAGGTAGACCAAATTATGGAAAGCCTGCCTACAATTATTGAACCTTTACTTATTTTAGTTATGGGAGTCGGGGTAGGAGCAATAGCTGTCGCTATTATTATGCCTATGTATTCTTTAACTTCTGCAATATAATGTTTACTTTATCTAAAAAATCAAATTATCCCCTAGGAATTGACATATCTGATTTGTCGTTGAAATTAATTCAATTAAATAAAATACGAGGAAAAATAAAAATTCAGGCTATTAGTAGCCGAAAACTTTTAGAAGGGACTATTCAAGACGGGGAAATAATTAATAGCACAAATTTTAATCAAGAATTAAAAAAACTCATTAGCAAACCCGAATTTGGAAATATTGGATCTAATGATGTTTCAGCTTGTCTTCCTGATTCAAAAACATACATCAAGCTTATTAAAGTTGAAAAAAGTATTAACCCTATTAGTGATATCATAGCCAATGAGATCCAGAAAAACATACCTCTTTTAGAAAATGATATGTATTATGATTGGCAATTAATTTCGGAAGAAAAAAATAATTTTAATATTCTTATTGGTGCTGCAAAAAAATCCATAGTAGACTCTTATATTGAAAATTTAAGTCAAGCCGGTTTAAATGTCGTTTCCTTAGAGCCAGAACCTGTAGCGGTAGTAAGAGCATTACTTAAAGAAGAGAGTCCTTCCAAAGTTAATCTTGAAAATAAAAATTACGGGATTATTGATATTGGTGCTAAAAGAACAAATATAGTTTTTTACTCAAATAACTCAATAGTAAGTTCTATCAGTCTTCCTATTTCCGGGAATGAAATTACCCAAAAAATTTCTAAGACTTTAGAAATTAATATGGAACAGGCAGAAAAAGCTAAGATTATCTGTGGCTTAGACAAAAACAAGGCCAAAGGTATTATTGATGATATTTTAAAGGATATGATTAAAGAATTAATAGAAAAGATTAAAGAATCTATTGATTTTTATGAAACAAATTACCCGAACTTGGGACTATTAAATTCTCTTATTTTATGCGGTGGAGGCGCAAATATAAAAAATCTTGATAAAGAGATTGAAGAAAATATCGGAATTAAAACAAGTCTTGGAAATTTTAAAGAAAAAATAGATGAAACAAGCGAAAAACTGGAAAAATATTTTATTACTACTATAAAATCCGAAAAAGATAAAGAAAACAATGAACTAAATAAAAAAATACAAAAAGATCTAGCGCCGGGATATACCTCTGCTATGGGACTAGCTTTAAAAGGTATATATTTAGAAGAATAAACTTGAGTCTAATAATACTATGATTAAAATTAATATTATCCCTCAAGATAAAAAAAGAGAAATTACTCTTAATAAAAAAATAAAAATATATTTAAAATTTTTAAATATATTAGTTATTAATTTTATTATTTATGCTTTTATTTTTTTAACAGTTAGGATAATCATGCAAAAATATTACAGCGATACTAAAAGCCAAACTCTTATTTTTAATAAAGATACTGAAGATTATACTCAAGGAGCTAAAGAAATAAATAATCAAATTGAATATATTGAAAACATTCAAAAAGATTTTGTTAATTGGTCTGATTTTTTTATATTTTTATCTACGATAAAACCTAAGGGAATAATTTACAAACAAATAAAAGTATCCAAAAATGAGAATTTAGCTTTAATCTCCGGAATAGCCGAAACACGAGACAATTTATTAAATTTAAAAAAAATAATTGAAGAATCAGATATTTTATCCGAAGCAGAATTACCTTTCAGCGTCTTACTTGAAAAAAGTGATATTAATTTTGAAATAAAAGCAACAATAAATTCATATGAATTTTAAAACACCCATAAAACTACCCTCTAAACAAAAGATTTTTGTTTTACCTTCCGTTTTACTAATCGCTTCTTTTTTGGTATTTTATTTTTTAATTCTGCCTTCCATAGCAAAAATCAAAGAAATTCGCAGCGAAATTTTAAATCAAAAAATTGAGCTAAAAAATAATATTAAGCAAAGTCAAAATATTAATAAATTAAATGAAGAATTAAAAAACATTAAACCGAAAATGGAAAAACTGGATCAAATTTTTATCAATAAAAATAGAGAGCTTGATTTTATTACTTTAATTGAATCAATCGCTGATAAACATGCTCTAGAACAAAAAATAAGTTTAAATCCAGGCCAAGATAATCCCGAAGAAATATATAAAACCTCCCCCATAAACATTAGCCTAAAAGGAAATTATTCCAATATAATAAAATATTTAAAGGATATAGAAAGTATTAAATATTATCTTAATGTTAAATCCATTAGTATAAGCTCAGATGGGAGTCAAAAAGATTATAATATCATAGGAGAAACTGATACGGAAAAAAATGTTTCAGCAATTATTAACGCCGATATTTATTGGAAAAATAATTAATATTATGTTTAAAAAAACAAGAATCAAAAATAGAAGTCTAAAAAAATATTTTACATATTCTTTGATAATAATAAATATTATTTCTTTATATTTTATGTATAATTTTATTAATTATTATCTTACAAAAACTTTTAATGCTCAAGCCGAGGATCTTGTTTCAGAGGACTATCAAAAAACAAATACTTTGAATACAAGGGGCTTTAATGAAATTATAAAAAATATTGAAGAAAAAACCTCAAAAAAAGAAATACCGGATAAGATGAAAAATATTTTTAATTAATCATATCCCGCATCTCAGATATATAATTTTCTTTGTTTTTATTTAGAATATAAGAAAATCCTTGATTAACCATATCCTTTCCCTCAGAAGGATATTTTTTTAGAAAAATCATTTTTTCTAATAAGTCTTCTTCCGAACCGGGAATAAATAATAATCCCCTATTCCTTCCAAGCAACTCAGGAATTCCTCCTAAATTAGAAGCGATTACTGGAACTTGAGACGATAAAGCTTCATAAATAACCGTAGGGGAATTTTCATAGCATAAAGAAGGAACGATAAGGCAATCCGCTTCTTCCATTCTTTCCCGAACTTCCTTATTATTAATTTTACCTAAAAATTTTATAGAATTATTGTTTTTACCCTCGGGGCACTCTGTATTTTCATTTTTAAATTTATTAAATAAAGTACCTGACCCTGCTATTTCCAATTCAATATCTGAGAAATAATTTTTTTGTAATTTTTTAAAGGCATTAATTAAAATATTTATTCCTTTATGCTCCTCTATTTGGCCAACATATAAAAACCTAAAAATATTTTTTTCTTTTTTTTCTTTTTTAGCATTAAAAATTATGGCTGGATTTTGAATTACTTTTTTTTCTGATTTTTTGAAAAAATTATTTTTATCATGCATATCAAGAAGCCATTTTGAAGGAGAGATTATATAATCGGGCGAAGCAAACAAAAAACGGGTAATTTTTAGATATATTTTTATAGGCCATTTCTCAATTTTTTCTTCTTGACCATAAAACATAAGTCCGCTCGGATAGATTAATTGAATATCATGTAAAATATGAACGTGCTTTATTTTTAAAATTTTAATTAAAAAAGGCAAAAGCATTCCAACCCCCATTAAATTATTAGTAATTATCAAATCCGGTTTTTCTTTTTTAAAAATAAAAAAAATTTTAATAAAATTATTAAAATTAAAAAGATTATTAAAATGCCAAAACAATTTTAGGAATAAAGGCATTTTATATAAATTATAAAAATATGATTTTAGATAATAGGCTTTTTTCCCTTGGGAATTTTTAAAAACAGGTCTTAAGCTAAGAGTGAAAACATCATCTCCGGCATCAGAAAAACCATCTCTAATAATTTCAGATATTCTTTCCGCGCCTCCCCCGCGATCAAAGGGCCTTAAAATATTATTAATCAGACAAATTTTCATTTTTAATTTTTTTAAATAAATTATTTAAATTATCTCCAATAATTTTCCAGTTATATTTCTTTAAAACCAATTCCCTCCCTGCCATAGACATTTTCATATATTTTTCTTCATCTTTAAAAATTTTTTGAATAGCATCCCTAAGGCTTTCCGGATCCTGGGGCTTAGATAAATAGCCTTGAACTCCATCTTCAAAAACAGACCTAACTCCCGGTAAATCGCTAGCCACAACCGGAGTTCCTTCGGCCATAGCTTCAACAAGAACCATCCCGAAAGCTTCATGGCTATTTATAGAAGGTAAAACAAGCAAATCAGCTTCTCTATAATTTTTCTTTAATTCCCGACCATCTAAATTACCTAAAAATTCAACAAAAGAATCTATCTTATATTTTTTTGTTAAATTTATATATTCGTTTTTTAGATTACCACTTCCCACAATATTTAAAAAATATTTTAAATTTATATTCTGGAGTGCTTTAAATAAAATATTTAATCCTTTAAAATAATGAGCGCTATCTAACCCGCCTACAAAAAGTATTTTTTT
>CAZDHZ010000011.1:13685-17647 GCA_964505405.1 uncultured Gammaproteobacteria bacterium
TTAATCCTTTAAAATAATGAGCGCTATCTAACCCGCCTACAAAAAGTATTTTTTTTACCCCAGGGTACTCTCTCTTGCTTCGCAACACCCCAGGGTGGCCTCTCTTGCTTCGCAATTCACCTCCTTCACCTTGCACTTCTCTAATATTTTTATTAATTTTATTTTTTTCTTTCCTCCCAATATCAACACCAAAAGGTATTTCATGGAATTTATTAGGATTTTTAAAATATATTTTTTTTATTTTAGAATTTTTAATATAATCTAAACTAGCATAAGTAATAGCGTCTGCTCTTTTAAATAAATTCTTTTCAATAATTCTTCCGGGTAAAGAAAGAAGGCTTGCTATTTTTGATAAATTTATAGTATCCATATGATAATGAATAACTAATTTAAATTTTGATCTAAAAAAAAATTTGGCCAGCCAAACTATTTCAGCTGTTCCAAAAAAAGGATAATGTAAATGAACAATGTCATAATTTTTTAATTTAAAAAAAATCTGTGGCAAAAAAGCTCCTTTACCAAATTTTAAGGGAGCTTTTATGAGTTTTAAATTAAATTTATTTTTTTCTTCTTCTGATATTTTATTAAACGTATACAAGGGAGAATAAACATCTACTAAATTTTCTTTTTCTGCCAAAAGTTTTGAAAAATAATAAGCAGATTTTCCAATTCCGCCCCGATAAGGGGGAAAAACACATACTATCTCAGCTATTTTCATTTTTTTTCATTTAATACAAATAATATTTTATGCCTTAAATATAAAATACCCATAACAACTAGAGCGTTAACAATATCAATCGCACTATAATAATTAAAAAATAAGGAAACGCTTAAAATTATTACTGGCATAAAATAAATTAAAATTGAATCAACAAGTTCATCTAGAATAGTTGCATACATGCGCATATTAAGCGCATCTCTTTTTCTAAATAAATAAATATGCCAAAAATATAATAATATAAAAATTACAAGGATTTGAACAAGGGCTATTCTTGCGTCTAATGCCCAAAAAAAATTGCTTAAAGACATTAAAGCTAAAATTACAAAAATTACAATTAAATTTTTTATCCTATCCGCTCTACTAAAATAAACCGATATATCATCAAAAGATTTATTTTTTTCTTCCCGTTTAATTTGGCGTCGAACTATTTTTAATTTTATTAAAAATAAAATTCCAAATATGGACAAATTTACGGCTATTTTTACTATTTTTTCCGCTACTCCCCAATGATTGCCGACAATAAAATAAAACACGCAAAAAGCAATTAAGGCGAGCAAAAAAACAGTATGTAAAAAATCAAAAATCATGTCTTTGGGTTTTGTTTCATTCATGTTTTTTCTCTTTATTTTTTAAAGCAATCTCCCTAATAATTTTAGTAATATTTCTATCCTGTTTCTCAATTTTTATCCGCATCTTAAAAAGCATATATAAAATTATTAAAAAAGCAATATATAAAAGAAAATTTATTCCGGAAGATGAAAAACCAAGATAGGATACTAATAAGTCAATCTTTTTTAAAAAAATAATAGCCACCCCCGAAGAAATCCAAAAAACCAGCCAAAGAATAAATTCATTCCCGCTAATTTGTTTTTTTCTTTTTTGGGAATAAAGCCTGAAAATAAAAAAGAGAATGATGATAATCGCTAGAAGCTGTTGAAACATAAATTTTATTCTATGATTTTTTGAATTATTAAATCTTTTATTATTTTTATTCCCCCTGATCCTTTTCCTTTTCCTCCGAAAATACCCTGGCCGAATTCATCATAAAGCACCGTGATCGGAATTTCTTTTATTTTTAATTTAAATTTAAAAGCTTTGCTTAAAATTTCACTGCAATGAGCTGATCCGTCATTCTTTATTTTTATTTTTTCTAAAGCCTTTCGATTCATGGCCCTAAATCCACTCTGAGGATCAGTTGTTTTTACACCTAAAAATAAATTTATAAGCCTCGCTACAGGAAACAAAATATTTTTTTTAAAAAAAGGCATATTATTCTTTTTTCCTAAAAATCTGGAACCAAAAACAATATCGTATTTATCATCTTTAAGAGGCTCCAAAATATCATTAATTTCATCAGATAAAAATTGTCCATCCGCATCAAAATGAACAACAAAATCCACTCCGTTTTTCAAAGCATATTGGTTTCCGGTTTCCAGAGCCGCGCCTTGGCCTCTATTAATAAGATGGCGTAAGACAACAACTCCGCTCTTTTTTGCCTCCTTATAAGTATTATCAAAAGAACCATCATCAACAATAATTATTTTATCAAAAAAAGGAAAAACATCTTTAATTACTTTCGCTATTTTTCCTTCTTCGTTAAAAGCCGGAATTATGCAAAATATTTTTTTATTCATAACCTTTAAGCCCTTTGCTAGCTCGTAATTCATAAATAGTCATTTCTAATCCTTTATCAAGGGAAATAACCGGCATCCATTCTAGCTCATTACGCGCTTTAGAAATATCAGGAACATTTAAGGATTTCATAAATAAAATATGATCTTCATATTCTATTTTTACATTAGCACCCATTATTGAAATAACCCTATTAGCTAAATCCTCTAATTTTATTTCCACATCAGATCCGATATTAATCGGACCCTTAAAATCAACATCCATAGCTTTAGTTAAGGCATCAACAGAATCAGAAACATAGCAAAAAGATGAGCTAAAACTATTATCCCCATGAATCAGTAAATCTTTTCCATCTAAAGCATTATTAATAAAATCAGGTATCATCTGCCCATCCCCTATCTTCATTCTTGGTCCATAGGTTCTAAAAATTCTAAGAATTTTAGCGTCTACTTTTTTAATTTCCCGATAACTTTCCACAATAGTTTCAGCAAAGCGCTTTCCTTCATCATAAGAAGCTCTAGAGGAAATAGGATCCGTTTCACCTAATTCATTTTCTCTAATCTTATGACCTTTTTTTATTTGATCTCCATAAATTACCGACGAAGAAGCATGAACAAATTTAGCAGAATACTTACAAGCTAAATCCAAAGCGTTTTTCACACCATAAGAATTAGCCAAAACCACCTCTATTTTATTCTTTTCAAAATTCTTAGGAGACATAGGACAAGCCAGATGATATATCTCCTGAATACCTTGAAATTCAATCTTAAATTTTTGCAGTTCCGGATATTTACTTAAATCAAGAGGCTTGGTTATGTCATGTTTAATAAATTCAAAATTAGGATCGGAAAGTAAATGATCAATATTTTTTTCACTACCACTTGAAAAATTATCAACACAAATTACCTTAGAATCTTTAATTAACTCATCACATAAATGAGACCCTATAAATCCAGCTCCACCGGTAACTAAAATGTTTTTTTTGTCGAAAATTACTTTTTTGGGCATATTTAATAATTTATTTTATTAATTTTAACACCGCCTGAAAAACTTGCGTCTAAGGCATAGAAAGATTTTTTTAATAATCCTAGGGGACTAAATATTCTAACATGAGGAGCTCCTCCGGGACCAGCTCCCGTTATTATTTCATCACTTCCATCATTATCTAAATCAATAGAGGCAATATTAACTCCTCCTCTAAATTTTTCATGATAAGCAAAAAAATGATTTAATAAGTTTCCTTGATTGTCAAAAATTTTAATATGCGGACCTCCATCACTATGAGGAGCAGTAATTATTTCCATTCCTCTTCTTCTTAAATTCCCGCTAATATTAGCGACTGCAACATTAACTCCTCCGCGAAAATTCCGATCATAAGCAAAAAACTGACTTTGAACATTCCCATCTTTATCAAAAATACGAACATGCGGTCCCCCGCCATTTCCGGCTCCCGTTATTATTTCGTCTCTTCCGTCTCCATCAATATCTCCGGAAGCGACATTAACTCCTCCATGAAAATTCTGATCATAAGCGAAAAATTGGCTCTGAATATTACCATCTTTATCAAAAATACGAACATGCGGTCCCCCGCCATTTCCGGCTCCCGTTA
>CAZDHZ010000011.1:17747-20733 GCA_964505405.1 uncultured Gammaproteobacteria bacterium
TCCGTCTCCATCAATATCTCCGGAAGCGACATTAACTCCTCCATGAAAATTCTGACTATAAACTCTAAAACTATTTATTTGTGAACCGTCTACTTCTGTTATTTTTATTAAAGGTTCTGAATTTGTTTGAGGTGATATTAATAATTTATAATTATTTTTAATCAAAGCTTTATTAGCTTCCGAAATAGATTTCGATAAGTTAACCCTTCCCCATCCAAGTCGTCCAATATATTCCGGATTTAATCTTGAAATATTATCGGAATTTTGAAATAAATTATTTAAAATTTCATTTCTATTAAATTTTGGATTAACACTTTCTATTAATGCCAAAGATCCGCTAATTACCGGGCTAGCCATAGAAGTCCCGGACCAATAACCGTCATAATAAGAATTAAAATTATTATTTTCATCTGAATTTTCGGGGCTATAAACGCTGGTACTAAAAAAACTTATTCCTGGAGCGGAAATATCCACACACTTAAAACCATAACTTGAAAAAGGAGCTTTTTGATCAAGTGCATCCGTAGCCACTACCCCAATCACCATATTTTCTCCATTATTTCCATCATGACAAGCAGGATATATAGGAGATTCATCTAAAAAATAACCGTCTCCTTCGCCTTCTTCATTCCCGGCAGCCGCTACCATGATAATTCCAGCGTCATAAGCTCTTTTTATAGCTAATTCCAAAGCATGACTATAGCCAGATCCAACAAAAGAAAAATTAATAATATGAGCTCCGTTCCTAATAGCATAATCTATAGCCTTAATAACGCTTAAAGTATCACCCTCTCCTTTATCATCCAAAACCTTTAAAGACATTATTTTAGCTCTCCAAGTAATTCCACTAATTCCGCTGGCATTATTTCCAGAAGCGGCGGCAATCCCAGCTATAATAGTTCCATGTAAAATACCATCACGAGTAAAACCTTCATTAAATTTAGGTTTGGGATCGGAAACATTATTTACAAAATCCCATCCATAAACATCATCTATATAACCATTTCTATCATCATCTATATTATTCCCGGCTATCTCTTTTGGATTTTTCCAAATATTATCTTTTAAATCAGGGTGATTTATATCAACTCCGGAATCTATAATAGCAATAATAATTTCTTCGCTTTCTCTTTTGATATCCCAAGCGGACGGAGCTTTAATTTTTTTTAAATACCATTGATTCTCAAAATAAGTATCAGAAGGAATCATGGCGCTATGATATAAAAAATTAGGCTCGGCATATAAAACATCGTCCCTATGTTTATATTCCAACAAAGTTTCTTCAATAGTTACTTTTTGCTTTAAATATAATAAATCCTCATTATCTGAGTTTTTATACTTAACAATAATTTCTTTTTCCTTAAAGTTTGGTATATTTTGAGCTTTTGCATTAGGTGCTAAAAAACATGAAAATGCTAAAAAGCTAAAAATAAAAAAAAATGCTATTTTTTTCATAACATCTTTATTATAACATATTAAAAAGATAAAAATCAAATTAAATTCTTTTTATAAATTTCAAAAACAAAAAAGCAATCATTCCACCGCTAAAAGCCGTAAAAAACTGGGGCCAACTCATCATCTGAACAACTTTTACTATAAGTTCCTGCTTAATTAAAATTTTAGAAATTATATTTACGCTCAAATATAAAAAAATAAATTTTGTAAAAGAAGCTATAAAAAGTCCTAGCCAATAAGATTTATCAGAATTTTTTAAAATCAAAGAAAAACGATCTATTAAATAAATAAAAATAAGATTAGAAAGCATAATGAAGGGCACGACAGGAGCAAGTATGGCCGGGATTAATCCTCCGGATAAAGCCATAAGACTAGGAATAAGAGCAAGTATAAAAGCTTCCCTAATACCAATTATAAATAAAGCCAAAATAAGAAGAGCATTAACCATAGGCCCCGTAATCCACTGGATATGAATATAAAAAGGAACAATGCTCATAACACCACCCAAAACTAAAAATCTCACTAAGGCCAAAGCATTTATTTTACTCAAAGTTTTTGTTTTAATATTATTCATATATATGTTCACATGAATGTTCACATGTATATTCACATGTATATTTAGCTCTGAAAAATTAATATATTAAATCCAATAACTTCTCGCTAATTTTATTAGAAATTTCTATCTGCTTTTCACCTATTTTTTCTATTAATAATTTAAAACGATTTGTTTTTTCTTTCTGAATTAATTCCGAATTATCCATGCCCATTACTATAATTTGATTATTATCATAAACATCTCGAGGAGCTTTAAGGGAATTCGCTAAAGAACTTTTTGAAATTTTTAAAACATCTTTTTGAGAATTATTAGAATTTAAAGCAATATTCTTAATATACTGAGATTTCATTTCATTACTAATCCCCCTTTCCACTCTAGCAACATGAAATACTCCCTCATTGTAATTAAAATTATAAGCCTCTTCTAGTTTATTAAAAGGATATAAAACGCCAGAGTCTAAAAAATTTAAAGTTTTAAAAGTTAGGCTGGGAAGAAAAACAAGGAGAAATAAAGTAAGAACAAAAGTAGTGCTTAAAACACTCACATTAATTATAATCTTATTATTTCTTTCTTCAATTTCTTTCAAGTTTTTATACTTAGGAGCTTTTCGGGAATTAATAATTAAGTTCGCATCCTTAATTAAATTATTAATTTCTTCATGACGACCCTTAAGAGCCTGAGACCATTCTAGGCTAGAGCGATCATCAGAGTCTTCCAAATTCTCTTTTAAATTTTCCAATTTTGACAATACTTCTTTAAAATTATCATTCAGCAAAAATTTATTTTCATTATCATCCAAATCACTATCCGAAAAACCAGATAAAGCTCCCTCTATCTTCTCAAGTTCTTGTTGAATCTTATATTTCTGTAATAAAAAAGCAATGAAATTATTTTTTTTGTTTAAAACGGGCATGGGAATAACTTTAATTATTTTGATTATATTATAACATAAATTTTAAAAAAGAAAAAGAATAA
>CAZDHZ010000012.1:0-5502 GCA_964505405.1 uncultured Gammaproteobacteria bacterium
GAGCGCGCTAGCGCGCTAGTTAAAAGTTGAAAGTAGAAAGGGATTGTTTATCTTGTTTTACTTATTTTTTTATTTGTTTTCTTCTGCCATAAAATAATAATAGTGATTACAATAATAATACTAACAATCTGTGGGAATCTAAGCCCAAGTGTAAAGGGAGTTGTGTCTATGCGGATAAATTCTAGGCTAAATCTTAAAATAGAATAGGAAATTAAATATATGAATACTAAATATTTTGGATTGAGAATATTTTTTTTGATGATTAGAAAATGAACGAAAATTAATGAAGAAAAAATTATTAAGTTTCCCAATGATTCATAGATAAAAGTGGGGTGGAAAAATTTAAAATTATAATATTCTGGGAGTCGGTGTGCGATTTCTATCGGAATTCCCCAGGGTACGTTAGTTGGTTTTCCATATAATTCTTGATTAAAATAATTCCCCCAGCGTCCGATTGTTTGACCGAGGGCGAGTCCTGGTGCGAAGAGTGAGGCTAATGTCCAAAAATCAATTTTGTTTTTACGCGCAAAATAATAAAGAGTCAGAAGGCTGGCAAAAATTGCCCCATGAATAGCTAGCCCGCCTTCCCAGACTTTAATCATTTGAGTAGGGTGATGAAAATAGAAATTAAATTCTAAAAAAATATGGTAAATTCTTCCACCGATTAGTCCGTTAATGATGAGCCAAAATGAAATATCTATAATAGTTTCTTTCTTTAGCTTATAATATTCTGCTAGTTTTAAAATTATAACCGAAGCAAGTAAAATACTTAAAACAATAAAAAAACCATACCAATATATTTTGAGATTTCCAAAAGATATTAATATTGCTTCGGGAGTATTTGTGTGAAGAAAATTAATCATATTGTTTAATGTTGGCTGTCTATCTATATATTGTCTTAATAACTAAGAATAGTCAAGAATACATAATTAAGGTTTATAATGGAAAGATTAAGCTTAAAAACATGTTTTTTGGCTAATATTAAACTTTTGTTTAATATTTTTTTAGTTGTTTTATTTTTATTTTTATGTTAAAATTTCTTTGTAAAGCTAATAATATGAGTGAAAATAAGTACAATTTAAGTCATTTGGAAGCTTTAGAGGCGGAAAGTATCTATATTTTTCGGGAAGCTACTTCTGAATTTAAAAATCCGGTAATGCTTTATTCGGTTGGAAAAGATTCTAGTGTACTTTTGGAATTGGCGCGAAAGGCTTTTTATCCAGGGAAAATTCCTTTTCCTCTTTTGCATGTTGATACTGGCTATAAATTTTCAGAGATGATTGAATTCCGAGATCGGATTATAAAAAATATTGGAGCTGATTTAAGAGTTTACAAAAATGAGAGTGAAGAGGCGAAGAGCTTTGGCGCGGAGCATGCGCATACTGAAGAGTATATTTATCATAAAAAAACAAAACCATTACTAGATGCACTTTCTAAATATGAGTTTGATGCGGCTTTTGGCGGAGCTCGGAGAGACGAGGAAAAATCTCGAGCCAAAGAAAGAGTTTTTTCACATAGAAATGTGCAGAACGTTTGGGATCCGAAAAATCAAAGACCAGAACTTTGGAATTTATATAATACTCGTTTAAAGGAGGGGGAGAGTATGCGAATTTTTCCTCTTTCAAATTGGACCGAACTTGATGTTTGGAATTATATTAAAAAAGAAAACATAGAAGTTGTGCCTTTGTATTTTGCTAAAAAAAGAAAGCATGTAAAGCGACATGGAATATTAATTCGAATTGATGAATTTAATCAGCCGAAAGATGGTGAGGAAATTATTGAAGCTGTAAGCCGGTATAGAACACTCGGATGCTCGCCTTCAACCGGAGCGATTCTTTCTACTGCTAAAAATCTTGATGAGATTATTGAGGAGATAATAGCGACGAAGCGCTCGGAGAGAGATACGAGGGCGATTGATAGTGGCGCTGGGGGGAGTATGGAGGATAAGAAGAAAGAGGGGTACTTCTAAGCCTTCGGCTTAAGTCAAAAGTAAAAAGTTTAAAGTAGAAAGTATTTTTATAATAAAATGGCAGTAGAAAAATTTGAAGATTTAATTGTTTGGCAAAAAGCTATAAATTTATCTCTTTATATTTATAAAATTTTTTCAAATTGTAGGGATTTTGGTTTTAGAAATCAAATTCAGAGAGCAGGTATTAGTATTTCTAATAATATTGCAGAAGGTTTTGAGAGAAAAAGTAATAAGGAATTTATTTATTTTTTATATGTATCAAAGGGATCAAGCGGCGAAGTAAGGTCAATGTCATATTTGGCGACTAAGTTTAAATATATAAACATAGAGCAATATAATTATATTAAAAATAATTCAATTGAAATTTCTAAAATGATACATGGTTTAATTAAAACACTTTAGTTTTATTAATCCTTTTAACTTTCTACTTTCTACTTTTACCTACATAGAATATGTCCAAAGAACTAATTACAATTACAACCGCTGGAAGTGTTGATGACGGGAAATCTACCTTAATTGGGAGACTTCTTTATGATTGTGATGAAATTTATGAGGATCAGCTTGATAATTTGCGTAAAGATGAGGACGGTAATGTTCTTGGCGATGACTTAGCTTTATTGACTGATGGTTTATCGGCCGAACGGGAACAGGGTATTACGATTGATGTAGCTTACCGGCATTTTTCTCGACCCAAAAGAAAATTTATTATTGCCGATGTTCCGGGGCATGAACAATATACTCGCAATATGGCAACTGGCGCTTCTAAGGCTAATATCGCTATGATTTTAGCAGATGCGCGCAAAGGACTCTTAGAACAATCTAAGCGTCATCTATTTATTGCTTCTCTCTTAGGTATTTCTCATATTGTGATTGTGGTCAATAAAATGGATTTAATGGATTATGACCAAAAAGTTTTTGAAAAAATAAAAGAAGATTTTTTGTCTTATGCAAGTAAGATGAATATTCGTGATATTGAATTTATCCCGACTTCGGCACATAAAGGCGATATGGTAGTAAGGCGTGGGAAAAATATGGATTGGTATCAGGGCTCTACAATCTTGAGTTATTTAGAAAATACTCCAGTAGCGATTGACCGTAATTTAATTGATTTTCGTTTTCCAGTGCAATATGTAGTTCGACCTAATCAGGATTTTCGTGGATTTGCCGGGAGAGTTTTAGGTGGGAGTATAAAAATTGGAGATGAAGTAACGGTTCTACCGTCTTTAAAAACTTCTCGAGTGAAAGAAATTTATGTGGGTGATAAAAAAGTTGATTACGCTTTTAATCCGCAGTCAGTTTTAATTGCTTTAGAGGATGAAATAGATGTTAGCCGAGGGGATATGATTGTGCGCTCTAAAAATTTACCGATAGAGGGGGATAATTTTGAAGCCAATTTAATGTGGTTTTCTGAGCAAGACCTTAATAAGAATAAAACATATTTAATTAAACATGGAGCTAAAACGCTCAGAATAAAAATTAATGAGATTAAATATAAGCTTGATGTTTTAAATCTTCAGCAACAAAAAGTAGATATTTTAAAATTAAATGAAATTGGTCGAGTTAGTATTAATGCTTCAAGTTCTTTGACTTATGACGTTTATGCTAAAAACAAAAATACCGGAAGTTTTATTATTATAGATGAGTTAAGTAATGAAACCGCTGGAGCGGGAATTATTATTTCTAAGGGTAAGGCAAAAAAGAAAATAAGCGTGTCGCCAAAGAAATTAAAAAAAGGTGCTGTTCTTTGGTTTACTGGACTTTCTGGATCGGGGAAAAGCACAATTGCTGATGCTTTAGAAAAAAGATTAATTGAAGAGGGTCTTATGCTGGAGCGATTAGATGGTGACGAAGTGCGAAAACATTTAACTCTAGAGTTAGGTTTTAGTCGAGAAGATCGGGATAAAAATTTAGATAGAGTTTCTTATGTTGCCGGGCTTTTAGCTAAACATGGAGTTTTGGTCTTAGCTACTTTTGTTTCTCCATATATTTCTAAGCGGGATGAGATAAGAGGGCGTGTTAATAGTTTTATAGAAATTTATATAAATGCTTCTTTGGATACATGTATTTCACGAGATGTAAAAGGTTTATACAAAAAAGCTTTGGCTGGAGAAATAAAAAATTTTACTGGAGTAAGCGATCCCTACGAAGCACCAACTAATCCTGAGATTGAAATTAAGACTGATGAATTGAGTGTTGAAGAAGGGGTTGAGAAGGTTGTTGAGTATTTGAAAGGTGAGAAGTATATTTAGTTTTTTCTTACTATTTAATTTTGGAGCATTCTCGTCTTTGTACCCCAGGGCACTCTTTCTTGCTTCACCATTCACCTTGTCATCCTTGGCGAGTGATAGCGAGGGAAAGGGATCCAGGAGAAAGAGATATAGATATTTAAACCTAAAGAGGTTTAAGCAGTGTATAGCTTTTCCTCCTGGATTCCGGATATTTTTATTTTCGCTCCGCTTCAATAAAAATTCCGGAATGACAAAAGGGAATAGGCTTATTTTTCAAAATATAAAAATTAAGCTATAATAAATGCAATAAAATAACAATAAAAATATGATTAAAAAAAGAATATTTTCGGGAGTGCAACCTAGTGGGAATTTGCATTTAGGTAATTATTTGGGGGCAATTTTGCAATGGGTGGATTTACAAAATGAATATGATTCTATTTTTTGTGTGGTTGATTATCATGCTATTACTGTAAAACAGGATCCAAAAATTTTGCGAGAAAAAATTATAGAAATTGCTCGGATTTATTTAGCGGCTGGCATTAATCCAAAAAAATCCATTATTTTCCAGCAGTCTGATGTGAGAGCGCATACGGAATTAGCCTGGATTTTAAATTGTGTTAGCGCTCGGATCAGTGATTTAAATAAAATGACTCAGTTTAAAGATAAATCTGGGAAAAAAGTTAATAATGTTTCAGTCGGACTTTTTGATTATCCAGTTTTGCAGGCCGCTGATATTTTATTATATAACACCGAAGTTGTGCCGGTAGGTGAAGACCAGGTTCAGCATATTGAATTAGCTCGTGATTTAGCAAAGAGATTTAATTATAATTATAAAGACGTTTTTAAATTACCATTTGAAAAAGTTATGGAAGAGGGTGCGCGGATTATGAGCCTTGATGATCCTTTGAAAAAAATGAGTAAAAGTGCGAGTAGTGAGGCGAGTTGGATTGGATTATTAGATGATCCGAAAAAAGCTGTGAAGAAAATAATGAAAGCAACGACGGATACTGGTACAGAAGTAAAATATGATTTTAAGGACAAGCCTGGAATTTCTAATCTTCTAACTATTTATTCTTTGTTGTCTGGAAAAAGTATTAAAGATTTAGAGAAAGAATATAAGAATAAAATGTATGGAGATTTTAAGAAAGGTTTATCGGAAATAGTAAAAGAATTTTTAATTTCATTTCAAGAAAAATATAATTCTATTCAAGAGTCGGAAGTGCGAGAAATTTTAATAGATGGAGCCAAGAGAGCGGACTTAATTGCGGAGGAAACTTTAAGAAAGGTTAAGGAAGCTATTGGGGT
>CAZDHZ010000012.1:5602-14369 GCA_964505405.1 uncultured Gammaproteobacteria bacterium
GGGCATACTACGGATTATAATATTAAAAGGCGCTTAAATAAATTAGTGCGAGATAATTATCGTTATCAGAACTGGGATGAGTCTAATAAAAAAGTTGTTTTGGATTTAGTTAAAAAATTCAAGCCTTATTTAAGGAAAGGAATCAAAATTTCTGAGAGAACTATTAGGGATGAAAGTTATCGGCTTTGGCAAAATAAATTAAAACTTGGATTAACAGAAGAGGACTTAAAAGATATTAAGGAGTTTTTAAGGGGGCTTAGGGGGTAGCTGACTTATTTGTTGATTAGTTAATTTGGGATTTAAAATAAAAAAATACCATTGATTTTTTGATGGTATTTTTTTGATATAAAATATTGTGTGATATGTATTGTGTAATGTCTATTATCTCCGGATAAATTTCAAAACTTCATCCCTTTTCTCTTCCATTATTTCTCGATTAATAGCTTCAAGATTGAGACGCAAAGTTGGTTCTGTATTAGAGCCTCGAACGTTAAACCAAAAATCAGAATACTCAACTGTAATCCCGTCCAGGTGAGAAATTTTAGCATCAGGATATTTTTCTTCAATTGATTTAAAAATCTCTTCATATTTTTTTTCAACACTAGAATTAATTTCTCCGGAATGAAAATATTTTTGGTATGGTTTTATATATTCTGAAACGGATTTATTTGCTGCTGAAAATTCTTCTAATAATTTTAAAATCATGATAACCGGCATTTCAAAACAGCCCATGGGAAGATTTAAGAAGAAGTGTCCGGAAGATTCTCCGGCGAAATAAGCGTTTTCTTTTAGAGTCTGTTCTTTAATTAAAGAATGCCCGACGCGAGTGACTATTGGAATTCCACCATTTTCTTCTATTAAATCACGAGTAATTTTTCCAGGACGAATGTCGTAGCATATTTTGGAACCCGGTTTATCTCGCAAAAATATTTTAGCTAGAATCCCGCGGATTATGGATTGCTCTATGGTCTTTCCTTTGTTATCAACAAAAAATATTCGGTCTCCATCTCCGTCCGTTGCTATTCCCAAATCGGCTTTTTCCTCCAAGACTCGTTTTTGTAAGTCGCGCATATTTTCTTCTTTTAAAGGGTCGGCTTCATGGGATGGAAAAGTTCCATCCAGTTCAAAATTTATTTTAATAAGCTTCGCGGGAATTTTTTCAAAAAGATTCTCAATATATTGTTTTCCCATACTGTTGGCGACATCAACTACAACTTTTAATTCTTTTATTTTATTTATATTTCCAAATTTTAGGTCATGTTCTATCTGATCTTTTAAAACATCTTTATTTAAAGTTATGGATCCTGTTTTTTTGGCGAGTGTAAATTTTCCAGAAATAACTTTGTCTTTTAAATAATCTATACCAGTTTCTCCGCTAACAGGGATTGCTTTTTCTCGGGTCATTTTAAAACCGTTATATTCTCCAGGATTATGAGAAGCGGAAACAATAATTCCACCGTCATAATTATAATTAGCAACAGCAAAATAAAAACTAGGAGTTGAAGCTAGTCCTATATCAATAACGTCAACGCCAGCTTCTACTAATCCCTTAATTAATGATCTATGTAAATTGGGAGAGGAAAGACGCATATCTCTCCCCACAGCAATGTGCAATGGTTTTGTGACATTATCCTTTTCTCTTCTCATGGCAACATAGGCATGTCCTAGCAGATAGGCTGTTTCTTCATCTAAATCTTTATTATAAATTCCTCGAATATCATAAGCTTTAAAAATTTCTGGATTTGTTTTCATATGGATTAAGTATTAGTAAATTATATATTTATTGTATCATAGATTTTTAAAATAAGAAAAATAAGAATAAAAAGACAAATAAGAATAAACTATTTTCTTATTTTTCTTATTTGTCTTTTTATTCTTATTTTTATCTTCTTGCATTTTCTCTAATTTCATGTTTTAGTAGTGATATTATGAACAAAGAAAAAGAAATAATTGAATATTTGTTAGGGCATGAAATTAAAGATGAAAAGACTTTAACTCGGGCGAAGCGTTTAACTGCTAAAAAATTTAAAATACACATTTTATCCAATGCCGAAGTTTTTAAATATATTAATGAGGCAAAAATTAAAGTTGATGACAGCACTAGAAATGTACTTAGAAAAAGAGCGGTGAGGACTATGTCCGGAGTAGCTCCGGTTGCGGTTTTAACTAAGCCTTATTCATGCCCAGGAAAATGTGCTTATTGTCCGACTGAGGAGAATGTTCCGCAGAGTTATCTTTCTAACGAGCCGGCGGTGATGCGAGCGATTAGATGTAATTATGATCCATATATTCAAGTGCAAGATAGAATTAGAGCTTTAATTGCTAATGGGCATGAACCTACTAAAATTGAATTAATTGTAATTGGAGGGACTTGGGGTTATTTTCCGGAAAAATATAAGTATTGGTATATTGTAAACTTATTTGCTGGCGCAAATGAGTTTACTAGTAAAAAGTTGAAAGTAAAAAGTAAAAAGTATGGATTAAATTTAAGTTTGAAAAAGTTGAAGGAATTTTTATTGCTTGAGCAGAAAAAAAATGAAAAAGTGAAATATAAAATAATCGGACTTACTCTGGAAACTCGGCCGGATTATATTAATGATAAAGAATTATTAGAGATGCGTGAATTGGGGGCTACTCGAGTTGAGATTGGAGTGCAGGCGATTGATGATCAGATTTTAAAATTAAATAAGCGGGGGTCTGATGTGAAAGATATTGTTGACGCTACTAAACTTCTTAAAGATTATGGTTTTAAAGTTACTTATCATATTATGCCTGGGCTTCCCGGTGCGACGTCCGCTAAAGATTATAAGATGTATCAGCAATTATTTACGGATGCTAGGTTTCAGCCAGATCAGATAAAATTTTATCCAACAGTTGTAACGAAGGGAAGCTTATTATATAGATGGTGGAAGGATGGGAAGTATAAACCTTATAGTGATAAGGTTTTAAAAAATTTAATTATAAAATGTAAATTAGCAACTCCGGAATACGTTCGGATTATTCGTTTAATTCGAGATATTCCGGGTGAGTCTATTATTGCGGGAAATAAAATAACTAATTTAAGACAGATTATAAAAGATGAGGGAGTTCAATGTCGGTGCATTAGATGTCGGGAAGCGCGCGAGCGCGAGTTTAAAGTAAAAAGTAAAAAGTTAAAAGTTCTAGAATATAATGCATCTGACGGTCAAGAATATTTTATTTTCCATGAATCTAAAAATAGGGAAATTCTTTATGGCTTTTGTAGATTAAGGTTGGTAAACAATACAGCGATTATTAGAGAGTTACATGTTTATGGACAGTTAGTTTCAATTGGCAACAAGAAAAAAGTTCAGCATGCCGGATTGGGGAAATTGCTTTTGCAGAAGGCGGAGAAAATTGCTAAAGAGAATGGTGTTGAAAAAATGACGATTATTTCAGGAGTGGGAGTTCGAGGGTATTATCGAAAATTTGGTTATAGACTTAAGAAAACTTATATGGTGAAAACTTTTGACAAAAACATCTAAAATAAAGTAAAATAAGAACATAAATTATTTAGAATAATCAAGATAAAAACTATGACTTATCAAAATTTGAAAGCTCAAGATAGCGAGATTATAGAAGCTATTTTACAGGAAGAAAAAAGACAGTCAGAAGAAATGGAGATGATTGCTTCGGAAAATTATGTTTCTAAGGCGGTTTTAGAGGCGATGGCTACGGTTTTGACTAATAAATATAGTGAAGGTTATCCGGGGAAAAGATATTATGGGGGGAATGGATTTATTGATGAAGTTGAAAATATTGCTATTGAAAGAGCAAAAAAACTTTTTTCAGCTGAGCATGTAAATGTTCAACCTCTTTCTGGTTCTCCGGCTAACGCTGCGGTTTATATGGCTTTTCTAAAACCAGGAGATAAAGTTTTAGGTTTAAAATTAGATCATGGTGGACATTTATCCCACGGACATCCGGTAAATTTTTCCGGTATGCTTTATAATTTTGTGCAATATGAAGTTAATCCGGAAACGGGTTATATCGACATGGACGAAGTAGAAAAAATTGCTTTAAAAGAAAAGCCTAAAATGATTGTTGCCGGCTATAGTGCTTATTCCCGCGAAATTGAGTGGGAAAGATTTAAAGAGATTGCCGATAAAGTTGGAGCTTTTACTTTTGCGGATATTGCGCATACCGCTGGATTAATTGCTGGAGGAGAAATGAAGAATCCTGTTTCTATTTTTGATGTAGTTTCTACAACGACTCATAAAACCTTGAGAGGACCGAGAGGGGCGATGATAATGTGTAAAGAAGAATTTGCGAAGCAGATTGACAGAGCTGTTTTTCCTGGAATGCAAGGAGGTCCACATGATCATATTACTGCGGCTAAAGCCGTGGCTTTCGGTGAGGCTCTTAATGATGATTTTAAAGTATATGCAAAACAAGTCATTATTAATGCGAAAGTTTTAGCTCAAGAATTTAAGACTTACGGATTTAAAGTAATTTCTGACGGAACAGATAATCATCTTATGGTAGTTGATATGACCAGTCGTGGTATTAGCGGGAAAGAAACAGAAACACTTTTAGATAGAATTGGTATTTCAGTAAGTAGGTCTACAATTCCGAACGATCCTAATCCGCCGATGAATCCTTCCGGTGTGCGTTATGGAACAGCAGCTTTAACAACAAGGGGTATGGGTGAGGATGAAATGAAGAGAGTAGCTGTTTGGATTAATTCAGCTATTGAAGAAAAAAATAATGTTCAAGCATTAGACAGAATTAAGGAAGAAGTGAAAAAGCTTTGTTTAGAATTTCCTGTTCCTAGTTTATAATGTTTTTTTAATTTTTAATTTTTAATTTAAAATTTTGATTGAATTTTGAATTATTTAATGTTTAATAATTCAAAATTAATCATTCAATCAAAATTCATAATTCAAAATTCAAAATTAATTCATATATTCATATGCCAAATAATAAAATTAGTCCCACAACAATAAAAACACAAGTTGCCAAGGAAATTTTTGCCTTAAATGGAGAACGGCCTAATGTCGCCATTGTTATTGTTGGAGAAAATCATAAATATTTAAAAAATGTAAAAAAACTTGAAAAAGAAGCAAAAGAGGTTGGAGTAGACACACATCTTTATGTTTGCGATGAAGACATCTCTGAGGAGGATTTGAATAAAATTATAAATCTTTTTAATGAAGATGACTTAATAGACGCGATTTATATCCAAAAACCCTTATCTTCTGTTTTTAATTCTGATGATTTATTTAATTTAATCAAATTTGAAAAACAGATTGATTCTGAAAGTGATTTGAGCGAACAAGATTTAGAAATTTTTGAAGCTAATTTTTTTAAGAATGTTTTGGAGAATTATAAGGAGAGAAACTTGTTAATTAAGAATTAAAACTTTTGTATTTCAGAGTACTCTTTCATCTTGTCATTCCCGAAGCCGAAGGCTATCGGGAATCTCGGTAAAAGCTATGTGCTACTTAACACTTCTTAGATTTAAAAAGCATATGTATCTTTTCCAGAGATTCCCTCTTTCGCGGGAATGACAAAAGTGGTGATTCGTATTTACATATTTTATAAGATTTTGTTAATGAATCATTTAGTTTATATGACTATATAGACTAAGATTTAAATATCAAAATGGCTAAAAACAAAAAACTTAAAATAGCCGTTGTCCATGATCATCTTGGGTTTAGTGGAGGTGGGGAAAGGACTGTTTTGATGTTGGCGAAGTATTTAGGGGCTGATTTTATTACAGCTTATGCACAGTCTCAAGTTTTTCCAGAGTTACAGAAAGATTTAGAAGGAAAATTAAAAGTTTTAACAAAAAACATAATTCGAACTCGCGTAGTTCGTTTTTTTTGGTTAAGGGGACTTTTCTTTTTTAATAGAAGAATGTTTAAAAACTATGATATTTTAATTGCTTCATCTCAAACTGCGACTGAAGTTGTTGCTCATTATAGTCGGCGTGATGCTTTAAGAATAGTTTATACTCATTCAACTCCGCGAAGAATTTTTGACATGTATGAGATGAGTAAAGATATGTATCCTTATTTTTTGCGTTCGGCTTATGCGGTTTTTGCTAGATTTTGGAAACATTTGTATTTGCGAGCCATTAGAAAATATAATATTAATATTGCGAATTCGGAAAATGTGAGGCGAAGAATTAAAGAGCATACTGAGAGTGATGCGACTAAAGTTATTTGGCCTCCGATTGAGACTGATAAATTTAAATTTATTGAATCAGGAGATTTTTATTTATCTTTTGGAAGAGTGGACGAGGCTAAACGGATTGATTTAATTGTAAAAGCTTTTCAGAAAATGCCAGATAAAAAATTAGTAGTTTGCTCTGGTGGGCCTAGGCTGGATATGATTAAAAAATTAGCAGAGGGATGTAGTAATATAAAAATATTGGGATGGGTAAGTGACCAAGAACTTATTGATTTAGTCGGTCGGTGTCGAGCTGGGATTTATATTCCGATTGATGAAGACGCTGGTATGACTCATCTAGAACTTAATTCTGCGGGAAAGCCTTATTTGGGGACGCGAGAGGGGGGCTTAATTGAATCAACAATTGAAAATGAAACTGGAATTTTAATATCAGAAAATCCTCAGCTTGAAGATGTAATCAAAGGTATTAGTGTGATGGATGAGGAATGGTGTTTAAGTAAGAAGGAGGTTTGTATTAAACATGCTCGAAAATATGATGCTCAAATATTTTTTGAAAAAATTGATAAGCTTTTAAACGATTATAATCCGAATTTAAAAATATTTGGTATTGATGCGTCTCGTTGGGAGGACCCTTCTTTCCCAGGAGAGAAAAAGAGGACTGGAGTTGAGGTTGTTTCTTATAATGTGATTAAAAACTTAATTCCAGAATTAATTAAAAATAATATTATTCCGCGAGTGTATACTTCTCGAACAATTCAGGAATTACCTTTAAAATATCAAAAAGTTTTAAGATGCAAAAAACAGTGGACGAGGAAATGTTTAAGCTATGAATTAAAGACTTCTCCTGTAGATTATTTTTTTACTCCAGCTTATTATATTCCCTGTTGTGCCCCTTCTAAAAGTTATGCTTTGATTCATGATGTAATTTTTAAAACTAATCCGCATCTTTATTCATTTCAAAACAGATTAAGACAAAAGATTATTACCAGAATAAATATTAAGCGTTCAAAAAAAATCTTTACGGTTTCAGAATTTTCTAAAAAAGAAATTATGAGAGAATATGGCTTAAAAGAAGATCAAATTATTGCTCTGCCGATGGGGTATCGCTTGCAAAAATCAAAAATTAAAATACAAAAATTAAATAATTTTATTTTGTATATTGGGAGGATAGAGAAGAAGAAGTCGGTTGATGTTTTAATTAGAGCTTTTATTGAATTTTTTAAAATTAATTCTGATTGGGAGCTAATTCTAGCGGGAGGAGACGGTGATGGATCTTCTGAAATTAAAAACCTTGCACAAAACAGTGAGGCGAGAAATAAAATTAGATTTTTGGGGCATGTTTCTGAAAAGAAAAAATGGGAGTTGCTTAGAAGTTCTTTTATGTTAGTGCATCCGAGTTCGCATGAGGGATCGTCTCTTCCTATTCTAGAGGCTTTTGATGCGGGAGTTCCAGTTATTGCTAGTAACGCTGAAGTTTTAGAGGAGGTCGGAGGCGAGGCTGTACAATATTTTAAAAAAGGAAATAGCGAAGATTTATTGGCTTGTTTTAAATTTTTAGAAGAAGACCCCGGTCGGCGCAAGAGCTTAATTTTAGCTGGGAAGGAAATTTTAAAAAAACATAGCTGGGATAATTTTGTTGATAAAATGCTTGGGGAAATTTTGTAAATAATTTTTAAATTTTTAAATTTTGTAATTTTTAAATAAATCAAAATTTTTAATTTCTAAAATAATAGTTTAAATATTTTGTTTAAAAATTTAGAATTTAAAATTTATTTAAAAATTACAAAATTTAAAAATTTAAAAATTTTAAGTATGCCTCCAAAGTATTTTTAAGCAACATAGCAATAGTCATCGGTCCGACTCCTCCTGGTACAGGCGTAATAAGTGAAGCTTTATTTTTTACATTCTCAAAATCAACATCTCCACAAATTTTATTATTTTCCAGTCTATTAATTCCTACGTCAATTATAATAACTTTGTCTTTAATCATATCTTTTTTAATAAATTTAGCTTTTCCAAGTGCTACAACTAAAATGTCAGCCTGCCTAGTTATTTCTTTTAAATTTTTTGTTTTAGAGTGGCAGATAGTAATAGTTGCATTTTTATTTAAGAGGAGCTGGGCAACTGGTTTACCAACAATATTACTTCTACCAACCATAACGACATGTTTTCCTTCTATTTGAATACTAGATCGTTTTAGTATTTCAATAATTCCGGAGGGAGTACAAGGTAAAAGAGTTTTGAGTCCGAGCATCATCTTTCCAATATTCAAAGGATGAAATCCATCTACATCTTTTTCCGGATTGATTGCATTAATTATTTTATTTTCATCAATATGCGCAGGGAGAGGAAGCTGGACTAAAATGCCATGAATCTCTTTATCTGAATTTAGTTTGTTAATTAATTGAATTAATTCTTGTTCTTGAACATCTTCTTTAAGCTCATGTGATACAGATTTAATACCAACTTTTTCGCAAGCCAATTTTTTATTTTGAACATAAATTTGGCTAGCTGGATTTTCACCGACCACCACAACAGCAAGACAGGGTTTAATTTTCAATTTATCAACTTCTAATTTAATTTCATTTTTAATTTCTTCGGCAATTTTTTTGCC
>CAZDHZ010000012.1:14469-18685 GCA_964505405.1 uncultured Gammaproteobacteria bacterium
ATTTATCAACTTCTAATTTAATTTCATTTTTAATTTCTTCGGCAATTTTTTTGCCGTCAATAATATTAGACATATATTTTCTTAATTTAAAAGTAAAGAGTACTTTATTATTATTTTTTTGTCATCTCGACCGAAGTTGAGCGATAGCGAAACGAAGCGGAGAGATCTATAATATATCACTCTTACACTAATCATGTATTATAGATCTCTCCACTACGCTTCGCTCCGGTCGAGATGACAAAAGGAGGAGTGTTTTGCTTGTTAAAGATGATAAATGAGGATGATATTTGTTTTCTTGTTTTTTAGTTTTCTTGTTTTTTTGCCTTTTTAAAACAACCCAACAATCTCCCCATTATCATCAATATCAATATTTTTCGCAGCTGGTTTCTTTGGAAGTCCGGGCATGGTCATTATGTTACCAGCTAGAGCTACGATGAATCCGGCTCCAGCTGACAATTGTAGTTCTTTAATGGTAATTGTAAAATTTTTCGGTCGTCCAAGTTTTTTTGGGTCATCAGACAAAGAGTATTGGGTTTTTGCCATACAAATTGGAAATTTATCTTGATTTAATTTTTCTAAATCTTGAATTTGTTTTAGAGTTTCTTCACTAAATATTACTTTTTCAGCTCCGTAAATTTCTTTGGCAATAATATTTATTTTATTTTTAATACTGTCTTCTATTTTATAGAGATGCTTATAATTTGACTCTTTTGTTTCTAAAGTTTCTATAACTTTTTTAGCTAAATCAACTCCACCTTCTCCGCCTTTCTCCCAAACTTTTGAAATTGCAAACTCGACATTATGTTTTTGGCAAGTCTTTTTAATAAAATCTATTTCGTTTTCTGATTCACCGGAAAAATAATTTAAACTAACTATAATTGGAACTTTAAATTTTTGCATGTTTTCAATATGCTTTTCCAGATTAACAATTCCTTTTTTCAGAGCTTCTAAATTATGTTGATCAGTTTCTTCCTTTTTTACTCCACCATTGTATTTAAGTGCTCTTGTGGTCGCGACTAAAACTATGGCGTCTGGTTTAATTTTCGCTATGGGGCATTTTATATTCATAAATTTTTCTGCTCCGAGGTCTGCTCCAAATCCGGCTTCGGTTAAAACTATATCCCCGAGCTTCAAAGCTATCTTTGTCGCCCTAATACTATTGCATCCATGGGCAATATTGGCAAAAGGTCCACCGTGCATAATAGCGGGAGTATTTTCAAGAGTTTGGACTAAGTTTGGTTTAAAAGCGTCTTTTAAGAGTGCAGTCATAGCTCCTTCTGCTTTTAAGTCATGTGCTGTAATATTTTTTTTGTCAAAAGAATATCCAATAATAATCTCACCTAAGCGTTTTTTAAGATCCTTTAAATCTTTCGCGAGACAAAGAATGGCCATAACTTCTGAGGCTACAGAAATATTAAATCCGTCTAAGCGCGGAATTCCGTTAATTTTTCCCCCTAATCCAACCTGTACTTCTCTTAAAGAGCGGTCGTTTAAATCTAAGCATCTTTTCCATGAAATATTTTCAGGATTAATTCCTAAATCATTTCCTTGCTTAATATGATTATCAATTAAAGCCGAAAGTAAATTATTAGCACTTGTTACGGCATGCATATCTCCAGTAAAATGAAGATTAATATCTTCCATCGGAACAACTTGCGCATACCCTCCGCCAGCAGCGCCTCCTTTAATTCCAAAAACTGGACCTAGACTAGGTTCACGAATTGCGATAATTGCTTTTTGATTAATTTTCCACATGGCCTGTCCTAGCCCGACCATAGTTGTAGTTTTACCCTCGCCTAGGGGAGTTGGATTAATTGCAGTTATTAAAACTAGCTTTCCGTTTGGATTATTTTCTAATTTTTTAATAAGAGAATTAGATAATTTTGCTTTATATTTTCCATAAAATTCTAAATCATCCTCTTCTATTCCTATCTTTTCAGCAATATCTTTAATATGTTCTTTTTTTACTTTTTGTGCTATTTCAATATCAGAAAGCATGTTTTTATTGTTTTTAGGTAATTATTCCTTTATTTTAGTTGAAAAATAAGATAAAATCAAGAAGATTGCACATGATTGAATGCTTTGCTAAGATGGGGGTATGTTGTAATCTAGAATAAAATATGAATATAGAAAAACAAAAACAGGATTTAAAAGAGCTTTTAAAGATTCATTGGGGCTTTGATTCTTTTCGTTCCGGGCAAGCCAAAGTGCTAGAAAATGTTTTAAAAGGAAAATCTAGCGTGGTGATTATGCCTACTGGGGGAGGAAAGTCGCTCTGCTATCAGTTGCCGGCTTTAATTTTAGAAGGAGTGACTATTATTATTTCTCCTCTTATATCTTTAATGAAGGATCAAGTAGATTCTTTAGAACGGCAGGGTATCCCGGCGACTTTTATTAATTCTTCAATCTCTCGGATAGAATCTTTAAAGCGTTTGAATGATGCTAAGTCCGGAGCGATTAAGCTTTTATACTTAGCTCCGGAAAGATTTTATAATGAAGACTTTAGCCGAGCATTAAAAGATATAAGTGTAAGCCTTTTTGCAGTAGATGAAGCTCATTGTATTAGCCAATGGGGTCATGATTTTCGTCCGAGCTATACGCGCTTAAAAAAAGCTGTGGAATTAGTTGGAAATCCGACGGTACTTGCCTTAACCGCTACTGCTACTCCGGAAGTTAGAAAGGATATTGTTAAACAATTAGGTCTAGAAAATCCGGAAATTGTTGTAACTGGTTTTGCTCGACCGAATCTACGCTTTTCAGCTAGAGCTGCGAAAGAAGCGGAAAAAACTAATTTAGTTTTAGAGGCGGTTTTAAATGATCCGCAAGAATCAGGAATAATTTATGCGAGCACTAGAGCACGAGTAGATGGTATTCTTCAAATTCTTTTAGATAATAATGTTGAAGCGGCTGCTTATCATGCTGGTATGGATGCAGAAGATCGAAAATGGGTGCAAAATAATTTTATTAATGATAAAATAAAAGTAATAGTAGCGACGAACGCTTTTGGTCTTGGAATTGATAAGCCGAATATTAGATATTTGATTCATTATGATATGCCTGGAACACTGGAAGCTTATTATCAGGAGGCCGGTCGAGCCGGAAGAGATGGGAAGGAAAGTTTTTGTTTGCTCTTATATAATTCAAGAGACAGAGCTTTGCATGAATTTTTTATCAAAGGAGACAATCCTCCACCAGAAGCAATTAAAGAAATTTATGATATCTTGCTTTCTTATGAATCAGACTTGGTTTTACTTACTTATGCAGAAATATCGTCTATATTAAGTGTAGATGTGCCAGACATGGCGATTGGTACTAGTTTAAAAATTTTGGAAAAACTAGGACTAGTAGCTCGTTCACATGAAAAACAGGGGAGCGCCTATTTAAAACTTCTTAAGGATTTTAACTATATTAGAGACATAATTGGAACGCGTGCTAAAAAGCAGTTAGAGCTTTTAAGGGGATGGGAAGAAAAATTTTCAAAAGAATTAATACAAGGATCTGAATTTAATTTTGAGGAAATGGCTGGAATTTTGGACATGAAAAAAGACACTATTACACGTTTAGTAAAAAAGTTAAGTGACCTAGGTTTAGCTGAATATACTCCACCATTTAAGGGAACGGAAATAAAAATACTAAAGCGGATAGAAGGGGAGGAAATTGGTTTAGATACATCTGCTTTAAAATCTAAGCTAGACCAATCTTACGATAAGCTTGATAAAATGGAAGAATATATTTTTAGCAGAGAATGTCGGCAGAAATTCATTTTAGATTATTTTAAAGATGCAAATGCTCGACTTTGTGGTAAATGTGATTTATGTTTAAATGGAAAAGGAGTAGAAAGAGTTTATGATTATGATAAGAAACCAAGTTATTATAGAAAAAATAATTTTAAGAAGAGAGAAGAAATAAAAAAAGCCGGAGACGAACTAGAGATTCCCGAACCAGATAAAAAATCAAATCTAAGTACAAAACTAACTCAATTAGAAACTTTAGAATTATATAATAAAGGATTTTCTCTTGAGAAAATAGCTGAGGAGAGGGGCTTAACTTTAAAAGAAGTTGAGGCGCATGTTGAATTTTTGAGAGACAAAGGAATTTTAAAAAAGTAATTAAACTACTTGTGTGAACAAACAAACTCAAAAAGAATTATTAGATATTGTTAAAAAGAATTATCAAGAAATTGCTAAGCATTTTTCGGAAACGCGAGAGAAGCATC
>CAZDHZ010000012.1:18785-20104 GCA_964505405.1 uncultured Gammaproteobacteria bacterium
AAAAAGAATTATCAAGAAATTGCTAAGCATTTTTCGGAAACGCGAGAGAAGCATCTTTGGCCAGCTCTTTTAGAATTAACTAAAGACATCCCAGCTAAATCTAAGATTTTAGATGCTGGATGTGGGAATGGAAGACTAGTAAAAGCTTTTTTAGATAAAGAAATAAATTATTTAGGAGTGGATAATAGTAGGGAATTAATTGAACAAGCAAAACTCAAATATGTTTCCGAAAATATTTCAGAAGACAATAAAACAAAATTAAAAATTAAAAGTGCTGATATAGATTTCAAAATAGCCGATATTTTAGATTTAGGAGCTGTGAAAAGTTTTGATTTTGATTATGTTTTTAGTATCGCAGTTTTGCAACACATTCCAGGTAGAAGTTTACAAATTCAAGCATTACGCCAATTAAAAAATAAAGTTAAAAAGAATGGAAAAATTATTTTAAGTGTTTGGAATATGTGGAGTTCAGAATGGGAGACACGAGGCAAAAGCTTCCGAAAACAAATCTGGCGATGTTACTTTTTAGGTTTAATTGGAAAAAATAAGATGGATTTTGGGGATATTGTTTTTGATTGGAAAAACCCTGAAGGAGAAAAAGTAAGCCGTCGCTATTATCATGCCTTTAGAAAAAGAGAGCTGAAAAAAATAATAAAAAAAGCTGGTTTGCAAATTGAGAAGATTTATAAAGACAAATATAATTATTATGCTATTTTGAAGAAGTAAAAAAGTATAAAGTAAAAAGGTAAAAGTAGAAAGGGTCTATTATGATAATTTATTTTCATCTTATACTTTTATACTTTATACTTTCACCTTTTTACTAACTATATGATCTCAAAAGAAGAATTTGAACAATTAACAGGAGAAGCTTATGATCATCTTCAGGAAAAATATAAATCTAGAATTAATAATCTAGTAATTTTAGTTGAAGATTTTCCTAGCAAAGAACAAATGAAAAAAGTTGGAGTTAGTTCTGAGTATGGTTTACTTGGCTTATATGAAGGTCGTATCCAATCCCGTCGAATAAATGTAGGAGTGGTTTTGCCAGACAAAATAACCCTTTTTTATATACCAATTGCAAAAAGTTGTTCTGATATAAAAATATGCAAACAAAGAATAGAAAATACTTTAAGACATGAAATAGCTCATCATTTTGGTTCGGATGAGGAGGGAGCTAGAAAAGCGTCTAATATTAGATAAAACAAGGTCTTGATTTATTAAAAAGTATGTGTTAATATATTTTAAGAACTCCTCAACGGAGTTTTTTATAATCTTTTTGAATTTAAACATAAAAATTGCACCTGTGGCTCAATTGGATA
>CAZDHZ010000013.1:0-19786 GCA_964505405.1 uncultured Gammaproteobacteria bacterium
CGGGAAATTTAAGCCAAGTAGACGTAAGTAGTAATAGTGTAACTTTGGGACTGGGAACAAGCTCCGTGGATACGCATTTTAAGGAATATAGAATATATTATAAAGAAGGAAGTTCTGGCGTAACAGAATCAGATACTTTATGGGGGACGAGCTCAGATCCTAATTTAGCTTTTAGTGATTATAATGGTGCAACTACAACTGAGATTACGGGACTTGTTACTAATAAACAGTATGTTTTTAAAATTTGGGCTTATGATATTTATAATAATAAAAAAAGTTCTTCTAATGAAATAAGTGTTACTATTAGATATGTTTCTCGAAGTGAATCTTGGCGTTGGTATTATGATGATCTAAATGAAACTCCGTCCAGCACAAATGCTTTGGCTCTGGAAAACAATGCTCCGAGCGGGGTTGCTAAAAATATCCCCTTAAGACTTCGTTTTGCTTTAAGGGAAATCGAAGATATTACTGGTGAAAATGTAAAAATAAGATTAGAATATTCCACTTATTCTGATTTTTCGGCTGATGTTCATTTTGTGGGAGAGCTGGGAAGCACTACGGCACTTTGGACTTATGCGGACGGAAGTGGAGATGATAATGACCCGATATTAAACGCTTTGCTTTCTGGAATAAGTAATGGAGCTACGCATAATGAATTCGGTATTTCTACCAGTTCTTATGACCATTTGGCCGGGACGGCGGCGGAGTGGGAGTTTACTATTAGAAATAGTGGAGCTATAAATGCTACGACATATTATTTCAGAGCTTATGATAATACTAACGGAGGAGCTATTTTGAATAATACCGGCTTTTCTTACCCGAGTGTGATAACCGGAGAGAGTGCATTAAGTTATGAAATTCAAGGGATAGGTAGCGGATCAAGTACAGAAGGAGTGATAACTAATATTAATTCTTCTATTAATAGTATAGACTTTGGAAATTTAAGTTTGAATAATGAGGTTATTGGAGCGCAAAGACTTACTATTACAACTAATGCTGGATATGGATATCAGCTTTTTGTCATGGGAAAGAATGGTTTTGTATCTAATGCTGGTGCGGACATTGATCCGGTTTCTTCTACTAACGAAGTTCCGGCTTCATGGCCAGAAAGTCCTTACCCGAGTGCTTTTGGTTATCATACCGGAGATGATACTCTTTCCGGTTCTTCTCCATCGCGTTTTTCTCCTGATGATACCTATGCTCAATTTAGTACTAGCCCTAAAGAAGTATCTTTTAGTCCAATTCCAGTTCAAAATGAAATAGTTGATGTAGTTTATAGAGTCGAGTCTGGAAATATGCAGGAAGCGGGGGATTATGAAACGGGGATAGTTTATATTTTAGTGCCGACATTCTAAATAATTTTTAAATTTTGTAATTTTTAATTTTTAAATAAATTTAAATTTTTGAATTTTTAAACAATATGCTTTATTTTGTATGTTTAAAAATTTGAGTTTTAGATTTATTTTAAAAATTACAAAATTTAAAAATTAAAAATTAAACAAAGTTATCCACAATATCGCCCCCAATAAAAATAATATTATACTTTTTAATAATATTAGTAGTACTATATTGCTATGGTGCTATACTCAACTATCTAAGATTAGCCTATTTAATGTTCTCTTAATCCACATTGACCATTAACTAAAAATAGTGTATAATAGATGTATAGGTGTTAGTGAATTCAAAAAAGGGAAAAAATAAATTTGCTAATATAAAACAAAACAAAAACAAAATGAAAAAAAACACAAAGTGCCCCGAGGGTGAAAACCAGTTAAATAAGGCGATTTATCAGCAAAATCATATATTTGTAAACTTTTCTGTTTGGAAAGGTTTTTTTGTTGTTTAAAATTTATAATTTAAAGAGTTTGAATTATAAATTTTGGATAATAAATGTGATGTTCTTCACAATTAAATATTTCTACGAAGTACGAATATTACGAATATACGAATATTAGAAAAATAATTTTATTCAGTATTCATATATTTGTAATATTCGTACTTCGTAGAAACTATATACTTCTCAGTTATTGTTTTTAAATGACAATAACACAAAAAAGGTCGATCTCAAAAAATTAAAATAAAAATATGAAAACAAAATCGTATCGAATCGGAGATATTCAGGAGATGGTTGATCGTGATAAGACTACTTTAATTAGATGGGAAAAAGATGGTCTTATACCGAGAGCTAAAAGAGATTCTCGGGGATGGCGATATTATTCTAAAGAAGATGTTAATAATATCGTTAACATGGTATTATCTTCTCAATATTTCAAAAAAACTCCGCGAGGAGCTTAACATTAAAAACAAAAAAATATGAAAACAAAAACTTATCAAAAAGCTTTATCGCTTTTTACCATTATCTCAATGATGATAATGATTTATGGCTTTATTCCTTTGCCAAGAATAGCAGGAGCGGTTGACTCTATTACCAATGCTCAAGATCTTTTAAGTGATTCGGATCTTGGTATGGTTTCTAGTCACACTTTTACTTTCCATACTGGGACAACAACTCCGTCTGGCGGGTATTGGGATTTTGATTTTCCAGCAGATTTTACTGGAGTAGCATTTGCTAATGCAGATTGTGCTTATGGAAATGCTAACGCTACGGAAAGTTTAGAAGCGGGAAATATTATTCGTTGTACTTGGGGAGCAGATCAAGTTTCTACTACATCCCAGATGGTGATTACTGATGTGACTAACCCAGCCACTGCTAATTATTACACAATCAATATTAGAAATTATGATAATAACGATGTTCTTTTAGAGAGAATTCAGGTTATGGTTATGATTATTGATGATGTACTTATGACTGCTACTGTTGATTCTACTTTAAACTTTACTATTTCAGGAGTAGCAAATACTGAGTCAGTTAATGGAATTAACTGTGATCAGACGACAACTTCTACTTCTACTCCTTTTGGAACTTTAGTAGTTAATGCCACAACTACAGTTTGCCAAAAGTTAAATGTGACAACTAATGCTGACGCTGGTTATACGGTTACTGTAGAGCAAGATCATGAATTACAAAATGATATGGGCTCAACTATTAATAGTTTTAATAATTCTCAGGATGGAACTGGATCAACTACAGCAGGTCAATGGCAACCGCCTACAAACATTATTGATGTAGAAAATACTTATGGACACATGGGCCTAACTTCAGACGATCAAGATTTAAGTACAGGGACAGGATATAATGATTTTTATAATAGTGGTGATGCTCTTTATGCTGGTTTGAACGGAACCGATCCAATGCCGATTATGCATCACACCGGTCCTTCTGACGGGACTACTGCCAGTATTGGTGAAGCTAATGTAGCTTATTCAGCTCAGATTGCTTCATTACAAGAAGCGGGCGATTACGAAAGTACTCTAACTTATATTTGTACTCCTACTTTTTAATCTAGTTTGGATTTTTAAAACGCTCTTCCGTTATTTAGGAAGAGCGTTTTTATTTGTGGATAAAAAAAAATAATTTTATAATAATTTTATAAAATTATTTTAATTAAACAATTTTTATTTTAATTTTAGCCAAAATAATAATATTTAAAAAACTATTATCAAAACAAGCAAAAATATGTTATAATAATAGCAATTAATATGGTCATATCCTTTTTTTAAAAAGAAGGGGCTCAAAGGTCGAGGACCAAATTAATGAACATTAAAAAGTAAGCTTATTTTTATTATTTTTTTAGATTTAATCTAAAAGAATAATTTTGTTTTAATTCATAACAAAATTGAGTTATCTATATCTTGAATATAGTTAATTGAATTTTATCCCCATGTTCAAAACAAAAAAATTTAAGGTGGCTCTATCTGCCTTGATTATTTTTTCTATGGCTCTTATGTATGGTTATGGTCCAGTTGCTAATGCGGCTTCTTTGGAAAGCGCTAAAGATACTTTAAGCACTTCCGAGCCGGGAGTGACCGCAACACATACTATAGTTATAGATATGACGGATGCTAATCCTTTAAGCGAAAATGAATATGTTAAAATTAGTTTTGCAGCTGATTTTACCGGTGTAAGTAATACTAATGCTACTTGTCCGGCTGGAACTACTGCTGGAGGGAGTGGTCAAGATATAACTTGTACTGTTGACGCTGGAGGATTTTTAGCAGCTACCAGTACTCAAACTATTGAAGTTACTACTGTTACTAATCCCGGGACTAACGGAGATTATGATGTAACTGTTGGAACTTATGACTCTGGAGATGCGGAGATTGAAGCTACTCAAATAAAAGTTTATATCATTGAGACTGTTTCCGTAACAGCTCATGTTGATTCAACTTTATCGTTTGCTGTAGGAACTTCTACTCCAAGTGATAGCGCTATTAATGGTGTTACTCTTACCGGAACTTCAACTCCAACCACTATTCCTTTTGGAACTATTAATCCAGAAACTCAGTATATGATGGCACAGGTTTTGACTGTGTCCACTAATGCTGATAGTGGTTATGTAGTAACAGTACAGCAAAGTGATAACATGAAAAATGCTGCTGGAGCGGATATCGATCCTTTAGTCACATCAGCAACAACTACTTGGCCGGCTGATGTAACCACTAGTCTAGACATTGCTAATGAAGCAACTTATGGCTATATGGCTATAACTACTGATGATTCAGACTATATGTTTGGAGACGGCTATGAAGGGTTTAATGGAACTACTCCAATTTCAGTTATGACTCATGATGGTCCTGCCGGAGGAACCGGAACCGGACTTGGAACTACTCGTGTAGGTTATTCAATTGAAATTACCAACGTTCAAGAAGCTGGTGATTATTCAAATACTTTAACCTATATTTGTACGCCAACTTACTAGCAAGTCATAAATAAAAAATCTCTCTATTTTTAGAGAGATTTTTTATTTGTAAATAGTTATAAAAAATGTTAAAATAAGTTTAAGTTGTCAGTTTTATTTATCTGATAAATTTTTTCTTTAGTTTATTTTTTTAATTTAATATTAGTATTTTAATAATTAATTTTTAAGTCTTCATTGAAAAAGATTTATTTTAAAATCCCCATGTTTAAAATTAGAAAAAGTCTTTATTTTTTTAGTATTTTTTTGTTTATTTTTTCTTTTCTGTTTGTGCATAAAACTTTAGCGCAAGGAAATGGAATCGGGGTAAAGATTAGCCCAACTAAAATTGAAGATATTGTTGAACCCGGAAAAACCTATAAGTATGAATTAAAAGTGACGAATGAGTCTCCTTCAGCTGTTACATTTTATGCTTATTTAAAGGATTTTAAAGCTGGAGGTGAAGAGGGTTTACCGATTTTAATTGCTCCGGGATCTGAAAAAGGATATTTTTTAGCTTCTTGGATTGATATTGTAAAAGATGGGGTAGACTTTGCTCCTCACGAAGAAAAAATAATTCCTTTTTATGTAAATATTCCGGAAGAAACCGGTCCGGGGGGATATTATGGAGGAGTTTATTGGGGAACAAAGCCACCACGACTTGATTTAAATAGTGAAGACAAGGGAGCAGGGATGTCTGTAGCTCAGCAGACTGGTTCTTTAGTCCTTTTGCAAATTAAAGGAGATGCTTTAGAGGAAGCTGTGATTCGTGAGTTTAACACAGATAAAGACGTTTATCCTACTCCTTTTGATGTTGATTTTTTAATTAGAATAGAAAATAAGGGAAATGTTCATGTAAAACCATTAGGACAAATTTCTGTTTCTAATATGTTTGGAAAAGAAGTTTCTGTAGTGCGTGTTAATACCAAAGGTGGGAATGTTCTTCCTAATTCTATCCGTCGTTTTAATGAACACTGGAAAGATGATTTTGGTTTTGGTCGTTACAAAGCTTCTATTGGATTAAGCTATGGAACAGCGGTAGATATGGGAGGACAAGGAAAACAAAGCCTTTATACGGAAAAATATTTTTGGATTATTCCTTGGAAAATTGTTAATCCCATAATTATTGGTTTCGTATTTTTTACAGCTTTATTTATTTTATTATTAAGATTATATAGGAATAAAGCGATTAAAAAAGCAATGCAAAGAGCGGGCTTAGGGCATATAAAATATGTGAAACAATATGATGGGCCTTCACCTACTTTGCATTTTGCTATGATTTTATTAATAGTTTTGGGTATAATTTTTGTGTTGATGTTTATTTTATATTTTATGTTTTTAGCTTAATTATTATATGAAAAAAATATTATTAATTATTATTTTAATTTTAAGTTTTGGGAATATAGTTAAAGCGGAAGACGCGGAAATTATTAATACTCAGAATTCAGGAGTAGTAGAAATATCTCCTCATATTATTGATGCTAAAGCAGAGGCTCGAGATATTTTAAAGTATGAATTAATCTTTACTAATAATACGGATCATAAACAGGTTCTTTATCCTCTTTTAAATGATTTAACTAAAGATAATGGAAGAGAAGAATATAAGGGTCCTTCTAATTTAGATAAAGCGACTTCTTTAGCTCGTTGGATAAGAATAAGAAGAGGATCTTTAGAACTTATGCCTGGCGAAACTAAGACTGAGGATTTAGAAATAGATATTAATATGATGGCTAAGCCGGGCGATTATCATGCTAGTATAATTTTTTCTCCAGGGACTAATATTGACATTGCCAAAGATAATAAATTTAAAAAAGATTCTACTCAAGTTTTAATTAATATTAAAGTAGAAGAAAAGATAGTAGAAAAATTACAATTATCAAAGTATAAAAGTTTAACTAATCTTTATTTAAAATTTCCGGTTCAGCTTAGTTTTAATATTGATAATTTTGGGAATAGAGACATGGCGCCTCAAGGATCAATTTATATTTATAATAGAAGAGATAAAGAAGTCGCCGAGCTTAAAGTTAATGAAGAAAATAAAAAAATTGAAGCTGGGGAAAATGAGGAATATGAAATTATATGGTCTCCGCCAAAGGCTTTTGGAAAATTTAAAGCGAGGATTGAATTGGAATATGGAAATATAAGTAAACGAGATATTTCTGATACAATATATTTTTGGGTTATTCCTTTATATTTTTTAATAATATTTTTTGGATTTTTATTTTTTATTATTTTGATTTTTAGTATAATTTTATTTAAAAAAACGTATAAACATCGTGGGCATCATATTCATCCGAATAATCATACTGAAAACAACAATGGAGTTTTAAATTTGAAGAAATAAATATATTACAAATTCACAAATTTAATCACAAATTCACAATTTGTAATGAGTTAAATATGTCTAGAAAATTAATATATATAATAATACTATTTACTTTTTTCTTTTCTCCATTTTTGAGTTTAGCTGATAGTGATGGAATGAAAATGACGATTACGCCTCCTCTAATTAAAAATAATATGAATCCGGGGCAACTTTGGAAGAGTGCTATTAAAATTGTAAATAATAATTCTCAGGAATTAACGATTTATACACAGGTTCTTGATTTTAAGGGAGGAAAAGACAATGGAACTGTAGAATTTTTAGAAAAAAAAGAGAAAAAAGAAGAAGATAAAATTAGTACTCATCTTTTGAGTGAATGGATTATTATGGATAAGGAGCCGATTGTAATTCCAGCTTTTAAAAGTAAAGAAATTCCTTTTATTATTGAAGTTCCGGAAGATGCTGAACCGGGAGGGCATTATGCTGCTATTTTAGCAGGAGTAAATCCTTCGGATAATGAAAAAGGAGGATCGGCCATTCAAGTATCTAGTCTTTTAGCATCTTTAGTTTTGTTAAAAGTTCAGGGAGATATTAAGGAAGAAGGAAAAATTAGAGATTTTTCTACAGAGAAAATAGTTTTTTCAGAAGCAAATATTGATTTTAATCTTCGTTTCCAGAATACTGGAAATGTTCATATCCAACCTCAGGGAGAAGTTGATGTTATTAATATGTATGGGAAGAAAGTAGCAAAACTCCCAATTAATCATAAAACTGAATTTGGGAATACTCTCCCGGGGGACACTAGAAAATGGACTTATAATTGGAAAAAAGAAAAAAATATTTTAGATATGGGTCGTTATCGGGCAGATTTAATTCTTTCTTATGGAGATACTGAAAAAACAACCATTAATAAATCTTTATATTTTTGGATTATTGATTTTAAAATTTTATTTTCTGTTTTAGGAACGATATTTTTTATTTTATTATTATTGTTTTTATCTATTAAATTTTATATTAAAAGATCTATTATTAGAACTCAGAAAAATCTAGAAAAAATGAATCCATATTTTCAGCAAAAAAATAATATTATTCAAAAACAAGAAAGTAAGAAAAAATCAAAATCAGAAAAAAAGAAAGGGAAGATTATTGATTTAAAACAAAATTTTAAAAAATAATTCTTAAATTTTATTATGCGCCATCTAAGAAAGAAAAAAAATTTTGCGTTGAAAAGTTTTGTTGTAATATTATCAGCTATTATTTTAAGCACTTTAGGAATTAAAGCAGCTGACAAATTTAATAAAAATTTAGAAGATAATAAATCTTTGTGTCCAAAAGACATGGTTTATATTATGTCTTCAGAGGGAGATTTTTGTATAGATAAATATGAAGTTTCTCCTTCTAAGGATTGTCCTTTTATTAATCCAAAAAATCAAGGAGAGACTCGTTCCAATTTAGACTTAAAAGATTGTCAACCAGTTTCTTTAAAAGATAAAACTCCTTGGCGTTTTGTTTCTCAAAATCAGGCCATGATGGCTTGTGCTCGGGCCGGAAAAAGACTTCCAACTAATAAAGAATGGTATTTAGCATCTTTAGGGACACCAGATAAAAATGAAAATTGGGAAGAAAATGATTGTCAGGTTAATAATAATTGGGGAGAACAACCTGGGAAAACAGGGAGTGCTGAAAATTGTATTTCTTCTGCCGGTGCTTATGATATGGTGGGAAATGTTTGGGAGTGGGTTGATGAAGAAATTAATAATGGAAAATATAATGGAGAAGAAATGCCTCAGCAAGGATTTGTTCAATCTGCTGATACTAAAGGGGTAGCTATTGAGACGGATTTAAATCAAGCCAATGAAAATTATTATAATGATTATTTATGGTTAAAGACTAAAGGAATAAAAGGCATAGCCAGAGGAGGGTATTGGGATAATGAAGATGAAGCAGGAATATATTCTCTATATGCAGTATTTGGTCCTGCTTTTTCAGGATCGGGAATTGGATTTCGTTGTGTTAAATAAAATGAATTTATCATAATTTAATGAAGAAATTTTTAATTAAAATATCTAAAGCTTTAGGTATCGGTATGATAGCGATTACTCTAGTGACGATTGGTGCAGATGCAACGGACCATTTTGATAATATGTCCGAATCTATTATTGGTCATTTATTTTTTAAAAATGATGGTCCTTGCCCCGCTAATATGGTTTTTATTATGGATGATCAAGATGGTTTTTGCATAGATGAGTATGAAGTTTCTCCTTCTAAAGATTGTCCTTTTATAAATCCAGCAAATCAAAAAGAAACTCGTTCTAATCTAGATTTAAAAACTTGTCGACCAGTTGCTTTAAAAGAGAAAACTCCTTGGCGTTTTATTTCTCAAACTCAAGCACAATTAGCTTGTGCTAAGGCTGGCAAAAGACTTCCAACTAATAAAGAGTGGTATTTAGCTTCCTTGGGTACACCGGACAAAAACGAGGACTGGAACGAAGATGACTGTCAGGTCGATAATAATTGGGAAAAACAACCCGGAAAGACCGGTAGTGCTAAAAATTGTGTTTCTTCATTCGGGGTTTATGATATGATTGGGAATGTTTGGGAGTGGGTTTCGGGAGAAGTCGATAATGGATTTTTAAATAACAAAGAAATTCCGGAACAAGGTTTTATCTCTTCTGTAAGTACTAATGGAGAAATATTGGAGACAAATAAAGACGAAGCTGATGAAAATTTTAATAAGGATTTTTTATGGTCCAAAGAAAAAGGGATTAGAGCTTTAATTAGAGGGGGATATTGGGATAATAAGAGTGATGCCGGTATATACTCTCTTTATGCTTCTTTTGAACCTACTTATGTTGGGGCCGGGGTTGGTTTTAGATGTGTGAAATAAAATTTTTAATTTTGTAATTTTTGAATTTTTAAAATAATTTTTAAACTTAAATTTTTAAAAATTAATATTTTAGATTTATTTTAAAAATTCAAAAATTAAAAATTATAAAATTATTCTTATGTTAAACAAAGCACAAAATAAATTTCAAGAAAAGAAAAAATATCTTGAAATAATAAAAATAATTCATAAACTAAGAATATATTTTTTATTATTTATTTCTCTAATGTTTATGATTCAGGTGGGTCTTAACCCTATTGATACCGGTGTTTTTATGGGAGCTAAGTTTGGAAAAGCTATTGGTATGGCAGTTTCAGTTCCGGAAAACCCTTTTAACAAACTGGCTTTGCAATTAAAGGAAAAAGAAGCTGGGCTTGATGCACGTGAAGAAGCGCTTAATACGCGAGAACAGGCTCTTTTAGTAGAAAGAAAAGAAGCTTTTAGTTGGCCTTTGTGGGGAATGGGAATCGGAATTATTATTTTATTTTTTCTAATTATTACAAATTTTTATTTGGATTTTTATAATAGATGGAAGAAAAAAAAGGAATAATTACTTATATTTTGGTTTTCTTATATAGTCTTATAGAATATTTTAATATTTAGCAATTCTATAAATTTCTAAATTATAAATTATAATATCTAATATTTTAATTCGAGGTTTTTGTTAGAAATTAGATATTATAATTTAGAAATTTAAATCACCCTATCTCATGTTTCTTAATTTTATTAAAAATTTTTTCATAATTTCATTATTTATATTTATATTTATTTTTATAAATACAGATAATTCTTATGCCCTAATCTCCGCTTCTGACCGTATTTCTCTTTCTGGCCCGGGGATTACAGCTAATCATACTATTAATTTTAAGTTATCCGAGAATATTCCTGCTTCTGGTAAAATTATTATTACGCCGGAAAGCGGATTTTTTGTTGAATCTGGGTTTGATTATACGGATGTAGATTTAGCGGTTTCCGGAAGTTTAAATGGGCCTTATATCGAAAAAGGATTGTCAGCTACTTCTAGCGCTATTAATGATGGAGTGATGACCGTGGCTAGTACAAGTGATGGTAGTATTACCATAACTTTAAATTCATCTTCCGGAATGAGCGCTGGGACTTACGTGCGAGTTTTGTTAGGGACTAATGCTGTTCAGGGAGAACAGGGAGATAAACAGATTATTAATCCGAGCGTAGTAAACGATTATAATATTGGTATTTATACTTATGATGCAGTGGATACTTTTATAGAGCGATCTAATCTTAAAGTTTATATTATTGAGCCGGTTACTATGAGTGCTATTCCTCCTAAAAATAGAAGTCATGCGGCTCCGATTGGATATTTGACTAATGGGACTACTCAGACGATTATGTCTTTGTATACTAATTTTGAGAGTCGTTGTCGTTATGATACTGCTTCCGGGACTCCTTATGCTTCTATGTCTAATGATTTTTCTTATGCTACGACTTCTGGGGTTTTATATCATAATGTTATTATTAGTGGGCTAGAAAGTGCTGAAACATATGATTATTATATTCGATGTATGGATAATGATGGAGTGAGTGATGATGTAACTTTATGTTCTTATGAAAATGCCTCTACTACTCCTTATTTTACAGCATCGGGAACTCCTATTTTAGAAATGGAATGTGTTGATTATTATGTTAGTTTTACTATCTCCAGCATCGTGGGTGGAGAGGATGACGAGGAAGGAACCGGAGGATCTGGTGATGATGATGAGTCTAATTCTGCTGGTGGTGGAGGAACAGGTTCTGGTTCGGGCGGAGGCGGAGGAGCTCCGGGGAGTGGAGATGGAAGGGGCTTATATCTTCCTTATCCTCCTTTACCGGGAGACCCAGGAGTAATTTTAGAGGGTTATGCTTATCCTAATACTGATGTTGTTTTTTTAAAAGATGGGATTGAAGCTGGACGCGCTTTGGCTGGAGCTAATGCGGATTTTGGAGGATTTTTAGCTGATTTAACAAGAGGGGTTTATACTTTTAGTCTTTGGGCGGATGACGCGGACGGTTTAAGATCAAATACTTTTTCTACTACTTTTTGGATTGATAATGGAACCCAGACTACCGTTTCGGATATTATTTTATCTCCGACTATTAATTTAAAAAATAATTCAGTGACGTCTGGTAACACCCTAGAATCGTATGGCTATAGTATTCCTGGGGCAAAAATAGAAACTTGGATGTATTTAAAAACTGATGGAGATTTAGATGAAACAAAAGTTTTAAAAAGTGAAGGTGTTATTAGCGATACGGGAAGATGGTCTTTATTTATTAATACTGGTTCTTTGAATAATGGAATTTATGTACTTAAAGCTCATACTATTATGGATGTGGGGGAAAGTGGATTTTCTAGGAGTTTGGAAGTTTCTGTGGGAGCTGGAATTGTAGAGGATGAAGGAATATGCTCTGGAGCAGATTTAAATCATGACGGCCGAGTAAATTTAACCGATTTTTCAATTTTACTTTATCATTGGAATACAGACGATGCTTGTGCCGATCAGAATCATAATGGCAATGTAGATTTAACTGATTTTTCTATCATGATGTATTATTGGACGGGATGATTTTATCGCGTAACGTGGAACGCGTAACGCATAACGTGGAATGTGGAACGTAAAAAGTCCGAAGGGCTTTAATCTGTTGTGTTATATGATAAATTATTTTGTGAATTTAAAATATTATGTTATAATATACTTAATTAATAGTGCTAAGTTTTATATTAAAATTTATGAGTTTTTTAGACAAATTAAAAGTTAAAGTAGAAGAAAGTCAGCCTTCTGTTCAAGGAATAAAAGATGTTGAGATTGATAAAAATTCTGGATTTCTTCAGTTGGATGTTGATATTTTTCAGACAGATTTAGAGATTATAATTATTGCTCCTATTCCGGGAGTGGAAGTAGAGGATTTAGATATAAGCATTGAGAATGAAAATGATGTAGTTACTATCCAGGGAAAAAGGAATATACCTAAAGTTGGAGAGGAAAGTGATGAAGATTTAGAAGAAAGAAAATATCTTCGTCAGGAATGCCAATGGGGTCAATTTTTTCGTCAGATTATACTTCCTCAAGAAGTAAATGTAGCTGAAGTTGAAGCTAGGTTTAAAAAAGGAGTTTTAATTTTAACTTTACCTTTACTTAGATTGCAAACTAGTGGGAAGAAAAGAATCGAGATTGAGAAAGAATAATAAATATAATTTTTTAATTTTTAATTTTTAATTTTTTAAATAAATCTTAAATAATAATTTTTAAAAATTTAGATTTAGAATTTATTTTAAAATTTTAAAAATTTAAAAATTTAAAAATTTAAAAATTATGATTAGGAGGGTTTCTAAAATATTTTTAAGCATTTTTTTATTAAGTGTTTTTTTATTTCCATTAAGTGGTTTGAGAGCGCAAGCTGGCAATGCCACTTTATTTTTGTCTCCGAGCACAGGATCTTATAGTCTTAACAAGACTTTTTCGGTTAAAGTTATGGTGAATAGTGGAGGAGGAGTTGGTGTTAATGCGGCTGAGGGAAATATTAAGTTTGATAATTCTTTGTTATCAGTTTCAAGAGTTGATGATTCTAATTCTATTTTTAAACTATGGACTACGGATCCGACTTTTTCTAATGGAGCTGGTACAATTTCTTTTGGAGGAGGTTCACCCGGAGCTTATAAGGGAGGTGCTGGAGAGATTTTTTCAATTATCTTTAAAACAAAGGCGATAGGAACTGCTGAAGCTAAATTTACATCTGGAATTATTTTAGCGGCTGATGGGAAAGGGACTAATGTTTTTGGCGGGTTTGGAAATGGTTCATATATAATAAAAGAAGCGGAAGTTAAAGAACCAAAAGAAGAATCAAAATCGGATGTTGGTGATAAACCTAAAAACACGGGTATTAGACCCCCTTTGCCGGAAATAGAATCTTTAACTCATCCGGAAGAAAATACTTGGTATTCTAATAATGCTCCGGAATTTAAATGGAAGCTTTTGGCGGATTTAACAGGAGTGAGTTTTTTAATTGATCAAGAAAATATAAGTGATCCGGGAAATACTGCTGATGGTATTATTGAATCTAAGATTTTTGAGGACATTCCCGATGGAGAAAATTATTTTCACATTAAATATGGAAATAATTCCGGCTGGGGTCCGATAGGACATAAAAAATTCTTAGTAGATATTACTCCTCCTAGAAAGTTTTCTATTTCCTTAGATACTTTGGGAGATGCTACAAATCCAACACCTCACTTTATGTTTGAGACGAAAGATGAGACTTCTGGAATTGAATATTTTTCTGTAGAAATTAATGATCAAGTTATTAAGGTTGATCCAAACGAAGTTTCTAAAGGATATTATCAGCCCGAGCCTTTAAGACCGGGAGAATACAATGTACAAATTATAGCTGTAGATAGAGCGGAAAATAAAGCATCTTCTACTATAAGTTTTGTGATTAATCCTTTAAAGGCGCCGATTATCACATCTATTCCTAAAATTCTTAATAAAAAAGATGAATTAATTATTCAAGGAACTAGTTTTTATCCAAACGTAACTGTTAAGGTTTATATAGAGACGAAAGGTAAAGATCCGATAGAGTCAAGCGTTCAAACCGATGATGCTGGAAATTGGTCTTATTTTCATAAAGGGGATATTGATAAAGGAAATTATGAAGTTTGGGCTAAAATTATAGATGAAAGAGGAGCGGAAAGTTTAGATAGTACTAGATATTTAATGTCTGTTGTTTCTCCTTCTATTGTTTGCGAATATGGAATTTTCATTATTATTTTCTTGTTGATTATAATAATTTTATTAATTCTTTATATTGTTTATCTCCGAAATACTTTTAATGAAGAGAAAACAAGAATTAAAAGAGAGACCGAAGAAGTTAAAAATAAGTTATCTAAAATATTTGCGGCTCTTAGAGATGAAGTTGATGAGTTAATTCAATTAGCAGACAAAAAACCGGGACTTTCTGAATCGGAGCGAAGAGTTAAAGAAAAATTGCAAGAGTCCTTAGATATTTCCGAAGAGTTTATCTCCAAAGAAGTTGATGACGTTGAAAAGGAAATTAAGATTTCTAAGAAGAAGGTGAAGGAATAAGATTAAATAAAAAAAGATAAGAATAAAAAGAGAAATAAGAATCATCACCTTTGTCATTCCCGCGTAGGCGGGAATCTCTGGAAAAGATGTATATGCTTTTTAAACCTAAGAAGTATTATATAGCACATAGCTTTTCCTGAGATCCCCGATAGCCTGCGGCTTCGAGGATGACAAAGAAGGAGATTCTTATTTTTTTCTTGTATTTTTCGTTTCTCTTTGATATAATTAAGCTTAGTTGACAAAAATATTTTTATGCCGAAAAGTTTAGAGCTTAAAGAAAAATTGAGAGCGCTCGTTGTAGTTGCGCATCCGGATGACGAAGTAATTTGGATGGGGGGAGTGATGATGCGATTTAAGAATGTTGATTGGACTGTTCTTTCTTTATGTCGCGCGAGTGATGCTGATCGTGAACCAAAGTTTAGGCGAGTGATGGAACATCTTGGTGTAAAAGGGTTTATTGAAGATTTGGAAGATGATGATGTGATGAGCGTTCAAGAGAGTGTTCCTAAGATTGAAAAATTAGTTTTAGAATTTTTAAAAACTAAAAAATTTGACTATCTTTTTACGCATGGCCTAAATGGAGAGTATGGGCATGATAGACATATTGGAACGCATTTAGCTATAAAAAGTTTATTAAAAACAAAAAAAATATCATTTCAGGATGTATATTTTTTTAATTATCAAAAACAAGACAATAAGAAAAATCCCATAATTCCAGGAAAAAATAGTGAATATTTCTTAAAATTAAATGAAGAAGAATATTTAGAAAAAAAACGGATAGTAGCTGAAATGTATGGTTATCCTTATGAAGGAATTGATGTGAGTTTATGCTCAAAAGAAGAGGCTTTTATTAAATACTGAACAAGTTATTAATTTTGAATTTTAAATTTTAAATTTTGAATGAATGATTAATTTTGAATGTTTAAAATATTAAAAATTAATCATTCAAAATTTATTCGAAATTTGAAATTCGAAACTCAAAATTAATATTTTGTATTATATAGCACATAACAACTTTTTATTATTTCGAGAGTTTTATAAACTTTTAATTAATTTAATCTAATATGAAAATTGCAGTTTTACATGCTTATCCTGTTGAGCCAGATGGTTTAAGTATTCAAGGAAATTTACTTTATAAAGGTTTGCGTGAAATGGGTGTGGATGTTATGCCCTCTCATTATCAGCCCAGCTTTCAAAAGCAATGGGTTTATAATGCTTTTAAGCCGGATGTGGCTATTGGAGTTGGTTGCTGGACCTATGCTCCGGATATAATAATGAGTCCGCAGAATAATGGAGTAATTCCAGTACCTTGGTTTGTAGCGAACGGCTGGGTAGCTAATTATCATGATGCTATTTCTAATTTACCTTTAGTTTTTACGACTAGTAATTGGGTAACTGATACTTATAAGCGTGATGGAGTTGATGTTAAAAATTTTAAAACTTTGCCGATTGGGTTTGATCCGGACGAGATTAAGCCAATCCCAAAAGATGATCCAAAAATTCAAGAGCTAAGAAGAATGCTTGGAGTTCAGCCTCATGAAAAAATGATTTTAACTATTGGCGGAGATGTAACGAGCAAAGGGGCACAGGAAATGTTTAAGGCTCTAAAAGAAGTAGATAAAGATTTTAAAGATTGGAAATATGTTTTAAAACATTGGGATTGTGAATCTGCCGAAGTACATGGTCAGGAAGAAGACGCTTTAATAGATAAGCTTGATTTAAATCGTGATAAGATTAGATATTTATCTGGAGCTTTTTCTCATGATTTTATGTCTTATTTAATTTCGGCCTGTGATATTTATGCGGCTCCCTCTAGATTAGAAGGATTTGGTATGATTCAGATGGAAGCGGAAGCTTGTGGAAAGCCGGTAGTTTCTATTAATGTAGGTGGTCCGGCTGATACTATAGTTCATAATGAAACCGGATTTTTAGCGGAAGTTGGAGAGACGGTGAAATTAAAAGAAGAGTGGGCTTATGAACACATGGGTTTTGAGGCGGATCATAAAATAGTTTTTGATGAACCTAAAATTTTTGCTTATCGAGCTGATATTTCTGATTTAGCAAAATATACTTTACGTTTATTAACTGATGATAAATTGCGAGAAGATATGGGTAGAAAGGCGCACGCATATGCTTTGAAGAATTTTCATTATAAGGTAGTAGCGGAAAAAGCTTATAAGATGTTGAAGGAGAATCTTAAATTTTAGATTTTAGATTTTTGATTGTAGATTTATTGTAAATAATATTAAAGGCCGGAATTTCTCCGGTCTTTGTTTTTTGTTGAGATTATTTTTTTTCATTCCTGTAGAAGTTAAAAATTCACTGACAGAATTTTATTCAAAACTCATAAGAATAAATTATCCACTTTTTGTCATCCTGGAACCCGCCCTTTTGGCGGGTATCCGGGATCCAGGAGGAAAAGTTATATGCTATTTAAATTTTCTAAGGTTTAAAAATATTTATATCTCTTTCTCCTGGATCCCGGGTTGCGCTTTGCGCCCCCCAGGATGACAAAAGGGTGTGAGTTTTTTGTCAACGAATTAGTTAAATCTACAGGAATGACAAAGAAAGAGGTCTTAATCTCTAATCTAAAAAAATGCCCCAAATAACAAAATCAAAATTATTATTCTACTCTTGTCTCAGCTTTCTTTTAGGAATTTTTCTCGCTAGCTTTTTAGTAGAAAAACTTGTTATAAAAAATATTTATATTTTTGGAATATCTTGTTTATTTTTAGTATTAAGTATCTTGTTTTATAAAAAGGGCAACAAACTAAAGCTTTGGCATTTTTTTATGTTCTTAATGTTTTTTAGTTTGGCTTTCTGGCGATATAGTTTATCAATCAATGTATCTGAAATTAATTTTATAGAAACATATCATGATCAAAATATTTCTGTCCAAGGCAAGGTGATGAGTGATCCAATGCGCACCAATAAAAATCAAAGCTTTATTTTTGATTCTATTTATCAGGGGCAAAATCATAAAATTATGATTTACGTGGATGTTTATCCAGAATATAAATATGGAGATTATTTGGAAATTTCTGGATTATTAAATATGCCGGAAGAATTTAATGGTTTTGATTTTAAAAGATATTTAGAACACTCCGGAATTTATTCTTTATTTTTTTATCCAAAAATAAATATTTTAGATAGAGACCGGGGCAGTAAAATAAAAAGTAATCTTTATAGTTTTAAAAATAAAATTAGGCTTGTCTTCGATCAGAATTTAGATATGCAATCTTCAGTTTTAGCTAAAGCTTGTTTTTTGGGAGATAAAAAAGACATTCCTAATAATTTACGGGATAGTTTTTCTAAGTCTGGTTTAAGCCATATCATGGCAATTTCCGGTTTGCATATCAGTATCATAATTTTAATTTTCATGAATTTGAGTTTGAGTCTAGGAATAAAAAGACAAAGAGCTCTTGTTTTAACCGTTTTATTTTTAATTTTCTATCTAGTTTTAATTGCTTTTCCGGCTAGTGCAATTCGCGCGAGTATTATGGGGCTTATCGCTCTTTTTGCTTTAAATTCCGGCAGGTCAAAAAATTTTTTAAGAATTTTAGTTTTAGCGGCTGTTGTGATGCTTATTTTTAATCCAAGATTATTAAGGGACGATTTAGGTTTCCAACTTTCTTTTTTATCTGTTTTAGGAATTGTTTTATTTTTCCCAATAATTAATAAGTTTTTTTTAGAATTATTTCCTAATAAGTTTCAGAATAGTATTTTTTTAAATGCTTTTATTTCTATTGTTTCCATATCAATTTCTGCTCAAATTTTTATCTGGCCCTTACTTATTAAAAATTTTTCTCAAATTTCTTTAATAGCACCGATTAGTAATTTATTTGTTCTCTGGACTTTGCCTTTTTTAATCATTTCTATTATTGGCGCTTTAATTCTATCTTTTATTTTTCATGGATTTTCTTTAAGTTTTTTTGTTTTTCCTAAAATAATACTAAGTTATATAGTTTTTATTGCTAATTTTTTTTCCAGCTTCTCTTTATTTTATAAAGAAATTTATTATGTTTCACCAGTATTTTTATTTGTTTATTTTTGTGTGATTTTTGTAATTATAATTAAAAGAGACTAAGTCACTACGATTTAGCAGCTTAAAACTATGTTGTTATATTTGTTCGTTTTAAAATCGTAGTGACTTAGTCTCTTTAGCATATGCGAGAGTTAATTAACCTTTAACTCAATATATGCTATACTAAAAATATAAATTAAAACTTAATTTATAAAAAAGCTTCACCAATCTGTTGAAAAACAGAATGAGCTGTTAAGATTTGGATCAAATTATAAAATTGGCTTTCTTCTTTTTTGACTCTCGCGGGAGCCAGAAAGAGATTCAAGGATTAAAAATGCTTTTTATGATTATGAGCGGATTATTCTACTTCTAAACTAAAAAAGCATAGCTATATTAATTTATAGTTTCCATTAGAATACGCCAATTCTTAATGAGCTTCTTTGGTGGAGTTTTTTTGTTTTAAAAATTACCAAAAAAGGTATCTTAAAAGGTACCTTTTAAGATACCTTTTTTTTGTTTTTTATGAAACTTGATTTGTGGTATAATAAGCTTATAAAAAGCAAAATAAATTAATAAATTTAAAATAATCTATGAAACAAGGAGGAGGGATTTTAATTCTGATTTTTTTATTTTCAGGATTTTTTTGTTTTCAAATTGCTCAAG
>CAZDHZ010000014.1:0-19051 GCA_964505405.1 uncultured Gammaproteobacteria bacterium
TATAAAAAAATTAATAAATTTAAAATTGGTTGATAAAAAAAAGTTTGAAACATAAGGTCGTGGAACGCATAACGTGGAATACATAACGCATAACTCGTGATGAGAACTTGTATTTTAATCTTAATTATGGGCTAATATAATAAAATTTTTAATTTTATAATTTTTAAATAATTTTTAAATTCTAATTTTTAAACAAAGCACTTAATTTATTGTTTTAGAAATTAAAAATTTTGATTTATTTAAAAATTATAAAATTAAAAATTGTAAAAATTATTTTTTTACTTAAGTGGATCGTGTCCTCCTTTATTAAAAGGATTACAGCGCATCACTCTATAAAAAGCTTTAGCTCCTCCCTTAAATATACCATATTTTTCTATGGCTTGAATAGCATAATCAGAGCAAGTCGGGGTAAAACGACAATATCCATATGGATATAAAAATTTAAAAAAACCATGATCAAATGATAAGGTTTTTTGATATATTTTAATTATTTTAATTACTATTAATCTAGAAATACTCGTAATCATTTTATTGTTTTTCTAATAAACGCTGGTTTTGGAGTAAATAAATAATATCTTTTTCAATTTCTATAAATGTTTTTAATTTAATTGAAGGAAGTGTTAATATTATTATGTCGTAGTTTGGGGTTTTTTGATATTTTTGTTTTTTTAAGATTGATCTAATTCGGCGTTTAATTTTATTTCTTTCTGTAGCTTTTTTGCTTATTTTAGTGCTTACTATTACAGCGAAGCGATTAAAACCAAAATCATTCTTCAAATATTTAATTCCAAGACTTTTACTATATTTTCCTTTTCCTTTTTTAAATATTTTTTCAAACTCTTTTTGCTTTACTATTCTATTTAATTTCAAAAACATTTATTTACTTAAAATTTCCCTCCCCTTATCTCTTCTTCTTTTAAGAATATTTCTTCCACTTTGGGTAGACATTCTTTCTCGAAATCCGTGTTTCTTTTTCGCTTTTCTTGTGTTTGGTTGAAAAGTTCTTTTTGGCATATATTTTTATAGTTTTTTTATTAATAACTAGTTCAACATAACACCTTTAACAATAAAAGTCAATCTATATGTAAATATAGTAAATTAAATCATTAATGTTTTATTAAATTTATTACTGTGGATTTTTTGTTTATTAGTTATGAAAAACAAGTTAATTTAATTTCTTAAAAAGTGAATAAAATTAAAAATAAAATACTTATTAATAAATTATTAAATTATATATACATTTTTTACACAAATAAAAACACCCCAAAAAACACAAATTTAAAACTAATATTAAAGATTTTTTTAATGACTTATTTTTTTATCAACTCCCTTATTATATATTATTATTTCTTTTATATATAATATATAAACAAAGAAAGAAAAAATATAGAAAAAAAATGCAAGAAATTCGTAATTTTAGCTTTACACTTTTTATTAACAGTTTATAAACAAATAAAGGGTTTTTAAAAAAGAATAAATCTGATATAATTTTTTTATCAAACAAAAAATAATAAATTAAAAAATAATTTATGAACAATGATCAAGTTTGGCAATCAGTTTTAGGTGAAATAGAGCTTAATTTATCAAGAGCAAATTTTACTACCTGGTTTAAAAATACTTTTATTTCAGAATTTGATGATGAAAAAGTTATTGTTTGTGTGCCAAACACTTTTACTAAAGTTTGGTTGGAAAAAAAATATCATGAACAAATACTAAAAGCACTAGAGGGGATTGTTGGAAAGAAAGTTAGTAAAATTTTTTATAAAATTGAAACTAGAAAAAATAATCCAGTTGGAGATCTTTTAAAAAAGATTAAAATAAAAAAAGACGATGACACCTTTAAAGAAGATGAAAAATTTAAAATTAACAGATTTGGTTTGAATGGTAAATATATTTTTGAAAATTATATTGTTGGGAAAGGAAATGAATTAGCACATGCCGCTTGTCAGGCTGTGGCCGCTAATCCAGGGAATGCTTATAATCCTTTATTTATTTACGGTGGAGTTGGTTTGGGTAAAACCCATTTATTACAAGCCGTGGGGCACGAAATAATGAAAAATTCAGACAAAGTTTTATATACCACTTCTGAAAAATTTACAAACAACTATATTAATTCAGTTAAAAGCGGGCAAGCTAAAGATTTTAAAGAAAAATATAGAAACGTAGACTTGCTTTTAATTGATGATATTCAGTTTATGGCCGGAAAAGACGGAACGCAAGAGGAATTTTTTCATACTTTTAATGAATTACATCAAAATAATAAACAAATTATTATTACCTCAGACAGACAACCAAAATCAATCCCTGCTTTAGAAAAAAGACTCATTTCTCGTTTTGAGTGGGGGATGATTGTAGATGTTTCTCAACCTGATATTGAAACCAGGGTAGCAATTTTAGAATCAAAATGTAAAGAAAAAAATTATACTCTAGAGAAAGAAATTATGTATTTTATTGCTAACAATGTCCAAAACAATATTAGGGAATTAGAAGGGGCGCTTAATAAAATTATAGCTTTTCATGAATTTAATAATTCTAAACCAAGTGTAGAATCTACTAAAAAAATCTTAAGTAGTTTAATTTCTACCATCAAAAGCAAATCTATTACTACTAAAAATATTATAGATTCTGTTTCTTCTTTTTTTGATGTTAATATTAAAGATATTGTCGGAAAATCAAGAAAAAAAGAATTGGTTTATCCTCGACAACTAACCATGTATTTAATGCGTAAAGAAGTTAATTCTTCTTACCCTACAATTGGGAACGAGTTAGGAGGAAGAGACCACACTACTGCTATTCATGCTTTTAATAAAATTGCTAGAGAAATAAATGATAATGAAAAACTAAAACAAGACCTAGATTCTATTAAACAATTAATTTATCATGGAGCTTAAATTTTGATTTATGAAAATTTCTAGTTTACAAGAAAATTTAAAAACAAGCCTTTTTATAGTTAGTCATATTGCCGGGAAAAATATTAATTTACCTATTTTGAATAATGTTTTAATTGAAGCTCTTAATGGTAAGATAAAGTTGGTAAGCACTGATTTGGAAATAGGAATTGTGAGTGTGGTTCGAGGAAAAATTGAAGAAGAGGGAACTTTTACGGTGGAAGCAAAAATTTTAAGTGACTATATTTCGCTTTTACCTAATAAAAAAGTTGATATTATTAAAAAAGAAAACAAAATAAAAATAGAGTGTGATAATTATAAAACGAGTATTAACGGTCAAGAATCGGAAGAATATCCTTTAATTCCTCAGGTTGAAAAAAATGAATATTATAAAGTAAAGAGTGATGATTTTAAACAAGCTTTAAGCCAGGTTATTTTTGCGGTGTCAACTAGCGAAACTAGAGCAGAACTCAGCGGAGTTTTGTTTGATTTTAATTCTAAAAACTTAACTTTGGCCGCGACAGATAGTTTTCGCTTGGCTGAGAAAAAAATAGAGATTCAAACTAACACCAAAGAAGAAAGAAATATTATTGTTCCAGCTAAAACTCTCCAAGAAGTTTTAAGAATTTTATCTTCTTTAAAAAATGAAGATTTAAATTCAGAGGCACAAGAAATAACTTTTTATATTTCTGATAACCAAATTTTATTTGTTCTCGGGAATACTGAACTAGTCTCGCGTTTAATTGAAGGACAATATCCAGACTATAAGCAAATAATGCCAAGCACATCAAAAACCAAAGCGATTATTAATAAAGGAGAGTTATTAAGAGCGGTCAAAGCGGCCTCTTTATTTTCTAAAAGCGGAGTGAATGATGTTAATCTTGATTTTCCTTTAGGAAAAAATAAAACTGTAGTTAGTTCTACTTCTGGTCAAAGTGGCGACAATATTAGTGAGTTGGATTCTTCTGTTAAGGGCGAGGATAATGGTATAGTTGTGAATTTTAAATATCTTTTGGATGGAATTAATAATATTGAAGGAGAAAATATTTTTATTCAGGTTGTAGATGGAGAAACCCCTTGTTTATTAAAAGGTGAAAATAACGGATCTTATTCTTATATTATAATGCCTATTAAGCAGTAATTTATTCAATTATTAATTAAGAATTAAAAATTAAGAATTTATAGAATAATATATTTATATTAAAAAACCTCACTAAGACAGTGAGGTTTTTTATTTTTTGAATGTTAAGTATTTTTATATTTTATTTATCTTCTTCATCTTCAATCACAGTCTCGCTATTATTAACAATCACCACAGACTCATTACTAGTTAAAATGTCTCCCTGCCAGCTAGTAATCTCTCCAGAGAGTTTATAAGTACCACTAGGTGGAACCTTAGACCAAGAGAAAACTACAAGATCAAAATCAATTGGTTCAAGTGTATCAATTAAAACTTTTTCATTATTTTCTTTTTGTTGATAAATTTTTAATTTAGCAGCTTGTTCTGGATTTTCTATTTTAAATTTAATACTTAAAGGGAAATCAATATTATTTAAAGCTAGTCCACTCGTAGGTTCTTCTAGGGAAATTTTTACTTCGGGTGCGCTAATTTCGTTTTCTAAAATAAGATTAAATTCAACTTTTTGGGTCATGCAATTATCAATATCATCGCAAGCGCGGATTGTTAAATTATGAAAGCCGTTTTTAAGAAAATTAATTTGTTTAGCTAGATTATAAGGATAAGATGAATTTATAAAAAATAAATTATTATCAATATAATATTCTACTCTACTGATGCCTCTTTTCGCGCTTGTTTTTACTCTGGAAAAAAGAATAGGTTCTATGATTGGTTGGTTGTTAGTTGGACTTAAGATTTCCAGTTCGGGGATATTTTCCTGAATATGAAGATTATCATATTCTGTAGGCGGAACCTCATTTGTAATTATAAGAGTAGAAGTTGCTCTTTGTGCTTCAGCCCAAGCTAAAACTGCTTCTTCCCAAAGATTAAATTGAGGATCTTTTTCTGGGTTTTTTGGAATATCTCCTAAAGGATTATCTTTAGAAACATAATATAGAATATTGTGTGGTTCCGTGTAAATTTGTTCTTCAATCATACTTGGAGGAGTCATGTCTGTAGCTAAGAGTCCAGATGCTTTATCAATTTTAATAATTGTTTCAGCCCCAGCCTTCCCATCTAGTACTGCTTTCCCAGTTTTTTCAATTTTTGGTTTTTTAAATTCTTCTATTGGTGTATCTCCTAATATTTTTTTCATATAATCATGCCAAATTGGAGCGGCTACAGTTCCTCCAGCTGCTCCTCTTTTCATTTCACTATTATCATTATTTCCGACCCAAACGCCGGTGACTAAAGAGGGCGTATAGCCTAAGGTCCAAGCGTCTCGGTAATCGTTTGTAGTTCCGGTTTTAGCTGCAACAGGTCTTGAACCTAAAGTAAGCCAGTTACTTTCTCCAAAAGCGTAAGCCCGGGACGCGTTGTCTGAAAGAATATCATTAATCATTTTAGCGACTTCTCCATCTAAAACTTTTTCTCCTTCTTTTTCTTTAAACTCTTCTAAAATTTTTCCGTTTTTATCTTCTACTTTTAGAATACTTACAACTGGATGAAAGATTCCTTCTCGAGCAAAGGCGCCGTAGGCGTTTACATGTTCTAAAAGTTTTACTTCCCCTCCCCCTAAAACCAAAGATAATCCAAAGCGATTACGATCTTTTAGTGTTGAATAACCTAGGGCGTTGGCAATATCTAAAACATTTTGTACTCCCGCTAAATAAATTGCCTTGACTGCTGGGATGTTTAAAGAGCCAGCCAAAGCTTTTCTAATCGTAACTGGACCGTGTTCTTTGTTGTCATAATTATGGGGTTCATAAGGTTCTGCTTTGTCATTGGAAAAGTTTGTTACGACATCATAAAGAATTGTGTCTGGGGTATAGCCTTTAATAAAGGTAGCGGCATAAATTAAAGGTTTTAAAGATGAACCGGGCTGTCTTTTACTGGTGGCAATATTAACTTGTCCATCTATCTCGTCATTGAAATAATCTTTAGAACCCACCATGGCTAAAATTTGTCCATTTTTAGGGTCTATTGATACTAGCGCCGCATTATTTGCTTGGTAATTTTCTAGATTTTTTTCTGCTCTTTCTTGGACAACTTCTTCTGCAATTTCTTGTTTGTATGTGTCTAATGTAGTAATAATTTTTAATCCTCCTTGTTCTACCATTTTTTCACCGTATTTTTCTGAAAGCTGTTCTTTAATATACATAACAAAATGAGGGGCTTTGATGTTAGCACTTTGTTTTTTAAATTCAAGCTCATAGGCTTTAGCAATATCTACATCTTCTTCGCTAGCATAGTCTTGTTCTCTCATTAAATCTAGAATATAATGTTGTCTGCCAATTAATAAATCATAATTAGGTCCATAAGGGGAATAACGACTTGGTCCTTGAGGAAGGGCGGCTAAAATTGCTGACTCTGCTAAATTAATATCACTAATATGTTTCCCAAAATATCTTTGACTAGCAGCCTCTACTCCATAAGCGGTTGAACCATAAGGAATTTCATTAAAATACATTTGTAAAATCTCTTCTTTAGAAAAGCGTTTTTCTATTTTGTAAGCGAGCAAAGCTTCTTTAATTTTACGGGTATATTTTTTTTCATTGCTTAAAATACTATTTTTTACAAATTGCTGAGTTAAGGTGCTGGCCCCAGCTTTTTTATTATAGAGAACATTAGTAATAGCTGTTCTTAAAATTGCCAATAAACTAATTCCTCTGTGATGATAAAAATTTTTATCTTCAATCGCAATAGTTGCATTTTTTAAACTTTCAGGAATCTCTTCAAGTTTTACCATGGTTCTTTGTTCATTTCCATGAATTTCATAAAGAATTGTTTCACCACTTCGGTCATAAATTTTTGTACTTTGAGCAATTTCTCTGTCCATTAATTGATTCGGACTTGGAAGACTACGAGAAATCCATATTAAAAAAGCAAAACCAATTAAAAAGCAAACCAAAACAAATAAAGCAATTATTAAAAATATTTGTTTTTTATAATTATGGAAAAAATTAGAAATAAAAAAATTACCCCTCTTAGTTTTTCTTTGAGAGCTTTTTTTAGGAGAATATTTTTTAGAGCGAGAAACATAGTATTTTTTATTATTATTCCTCCAGCTCTGAGTTGGTTTTTTAGTTTGTTTATAATTGGACATAGATAGAATTAGTTTAAAGTAGAAAGGTTAAAGTAAAAAGGAAAAAAATATATCGTTATTAAATTATTTAATTTATAAAGAAACAACAAGAGTTTTATATTTTAGTTCGATAAAACTTAGCTGCTTCTTCTGGAGATATCGAATTAATAACTAAACCACTTCCTAATTCAACTCCCGCCCAGACGCTGTCTCGAGGTTGAATTTTCATGTAAAAATGCTGATCGGTATTAGAAATTACCTGATGCATAAAAGCATTAAATGATAAATTAATACTTTGCAGTTTTTGTAAAATATGTTTATAAATTTTTGTAAATGATTTTAATTCTTGTTTGTTTAGTTTGGTAATATTATCTATATGTCTCTTGGTCATAATCCAGATTTCATAATGATATTCACTGGCGTAAGGAGTAAAAGCTAAAACATAATCATCTTCATATATTTTTCTTTTGGATTTTTTTTCCTGTTCAATAATATCACAATAAGGGCAATGTTGATGTTCAACTTTATAATCCTGAGCCAATTTTAATTCCTCAGAAATGTCCGGAGGAATAATATTAGTAGCAAAAATCTGAGAATGAGCGTGGGCTATACTCGCCCCCGCTTTTGAGCCTTGATTTTTAAAACATAAAATATAATCAATATTTTTTATTTTACTTATAGCCCGGGTTCTTTGCATATACATTTTTAAAACATTTTCGATTTGCTCATGACTTAGTTCGGCTAAATCTTTAGAGTGGTCTCTAGTTTCAATAATAACTTCTTGAGTCCCATAGGCTTTTTTATTATCTAAGCTTACTGCTGGAAAAATATTTTTTAAGCTAATTACTTGCCATTTATTATCTTTCTTTATTTCATCTTGAATATTGTTTTTATTAACATTTTCCGGACAAAATGGACAAGAAGGAGATCTTTTGATAATAGTTTCTTCTTTTGTATCTCGCGGGCGGCCTGCTCTTTCCGGAGTAATTAAAACATATTTATTCAAAAAATAAGCCTTTCTTAGCTCGGATTTATTTGTTGTTTTGGCGGGGCTTGTTTTTTTCATGGGATATAATGTTAGTTATGCGAACAAATATATTATAGCAAATGATAGGGGATGTATAAAGACAAATAAATAAAGTTTATCTGAAAATTCTATTTTGGTATATTGTTTTAAAAATTAATAAAATTTATTAAAGAGGCAGGTAAAAAATAGACATCTCTTTCTTTTTTAATTAAATCTTTGCTTATAATTATTTTTTTATCAATCTCTCCGCCATATTTATTTTCAAAGTTTTTAAAAGCAAGTGGTATATTTATTTTGGAACGATATTTTACTTCGCACAGAATTTTTTTAGCATTATCTTTTTCAATAATGAAATCTATTTCTGACCCGGAAATAGTTCGATAATAATGCAGATATTCTTTATCAAATTGAGAGGCTAATGATAAATACACAAAGTTTTCAATTACTGCTCCATTCGCCGTGTTATTATCAAAAACAAAATCTCTCAATAAATAATTTCTAATCCCAAGATCCATAATATATCCTTTGGGCATTTTACTTATTTCACTGCGAACATTTTTATAAAAAGGTGTAAGCAGACTATATATATAAGTTCCAATTAATATATCTAAATATTTTTTCAAAGTATTAGCTGGCAGAGAAATAGTGTTTGATATTTCATGAGAATTAATCATTTGTCCAATCTGGGATGATAATATTTTTATTAAATTATTAAAACCATTTATATTCTCAACATTTAAATGATTAATAATATCTTTTTCAATATAAGTTTTAACAATAGATTTCAAGATTGTTTTTTTATCACCAATTGTATTTGTTGTAATAACTTCTGGGTAGGCGCCAAAAACCAAATACTCGCTCATGGCAATATCTAATTTTAATTTAAAAATATTATAAAAATTTTCCAAATCAGAAAAAGAATTTAAAGATATTCTTTTTATATCGCTCTTACTTATATAATCAAAATATTCTTTGAAATTAATTCTCTCAATATTAAAATGTATTGCTCTTCCTGTCAAAAACTCACTGTTTTTATTAATTTCCAAAGAGCTTGATCCGCTGACAATTAATTGAATTTTATCTTTATGTTTATCAAAAATATTTTTTAAAAAAAGACCTGCATTATTAATTACTTGAAATTCATCAATTATTAAATAAATTTTCTTTTTACCGAATCCATGAAATTGTTTTAAATATAACTCTAAACTAGATACGGAATTGAAAATTTCTTTATTCCATAAATCATCAGCTAATAAATAAACGACTTGAAATTGACTATCCTTTTCTAGCTCTTTTTTTAACATTTTAAGAATAGTGGTTTTTCCAACTTGTCTAGCTCCGTTTAATATTAATATTTTCTCTTTTTTAAGCCATGGTCTTATTTTCTCTATTATTTCTCTTTTAATCATAAAAACATAAATTAAATTTATATAAGTATTTTATCATACCATTGATAAAAAATCAAGAGTATTTTATCAATAGACTGATAAAATACTAGAATTAAGCCATTCTTAGCTAAATTTAAGCAAAAACCCCATAAAAACACAAGCCAAGCTATTTAAGATGATAAATATATCTAAAGAGATTATTATTAAAATTTCTCTTGATAATATTCTCTTGGAGAGAGGTTTGGATAATTCTTATTATTTCTTTTAATTTTGCAAAAATTTAACCAATATTAAAGTATTTTATTTAAATCTATTGACAAACTCTCGCAAATAATATATATATAAGATATATAATTATCCTAAATCATACTAATATGCGTATACAAAGAACAATTCAAAAACATATAGAAAAAAACTTTTTTGAAGGAAAAATTATTGTTATTTATGGTGCCAGACAGGTTGGTAAAACTACCCTTTTGAAAACCTTACAAGAAAAATATAAAAATAAAGAACAAATTTATCTTAATTGTGACGAACCTGATATTCGGGAATCTCTTATAGACACAAGTTCTACGGAACTTAAAGCTCAAATTGGAAATGCTCAAATCGTCTATATTGACGAAGCGCAAAGAGTAAAGAATATCGGGCTCAGCTTAAAGCTGGCCATTGATTCCATGCCGGGAAAACAATTTATAGTTACCGGCTCTTCTTCTTTTGATTTAGCCAATAAGATCAACGAACCCTTAACCGGACGCAAATATGAATTTTATCTTTATCCCTTTTCTTTAGAAGAGCTAAAAAATCATTATTCTCTTCTTGAACATAGGCGTCTTTTAGATAAATATCTCAGCTTTGGGCTTTTCCCTGACGTTATCGGTCAATCACAAAAAGCGGAGCAAATAGTTTCCGGATTGGTTCGTGGAACTCTTTATAAGGATGTTTTAAAATATCAACAGTTGCGACATGCTGAGCTTTTGGAAAAGTTGCTTAAGGCTCTAGCCTTCCAAATCGGCAATGAAGTTTCTTACGATGAGTTAGCGCTTAAGCTTAGGAGTACTAAAGAAACCATTAAACGCTATGTTCGTCTTCTTGAACAATCCTTCATAATTTTTGAGCTTCCTCCTTTTAGCCGCAATTTACGAACCGAGCTTAAAAAAATGAGAAAAATATATTTTTATGATGTCGGAATCCGGAATGCCCTGATTAACGCTTTTGGACCAATTGACATCAGAAATGATGTCGGATCTTTATGGGAAAATTTCTTAATTGCGGAAAGGATAAAACATCTGCATAATAATATGAATTTTCCTAATACATATTTTTGGCGCACTTGGCGACAGGAAGAAATTGATTATCTAGAAGAAAAAAATTTAAAATTAAGCGCTTATGAATTTAAATGGAACCCGAAAAAAAAGACACGGGTTCCAAAAGCCTTTAGCGATAATTACAAAGATGCATCTTTCTTGCTTATAAATCCTCAAAATTATCAAGATTTTGTCGGACTAAATTCTTAATTAAGAATAATAGTATTTTTAACTTAAAACCATTTTGCATAAAAACTGCTTCAGATATTAAAGCGGCTACTTATAATGTTTTGCTTCATGTTCAGATAATAAATATTTTATAGCCTTTTTACAGTTATTATAATTCCGAATAGTTTAGCTTATAAACTAAACTTTCTTGACTTTTCAAAAAGTTTAGTTTATACTGTAAACAAGATTTAATAATTTTATTTCTAATAAAATGACACAAAAAATTATAAAAAGAAAAAAATATCTTGATCAAATATACCGTTTTAAAGATAAAAATATCATTAAAGTAATTGTCGGACAAAGGAGGGTCGGTAAAAGTTTTTTATTAAAAAATATTATATCAGATTTAAGCAAAAATAATATTAGCAACAAAAATATTATTTATATTAATAAAGAAGATTTAAAATTTGACCATATTGCGACGGATAAGGATCTTTATAAATATATTGAAGAGGAATATAAAAAATCGAATAAAAAGAAAAAACTATATTTATTAATTGATGAAATTCAAGAAATTGAAGGATTTGAAAAAGTAATTAGAAGCTATGCCTTAAATAATAAATTTGATATTTATATTACTGGGAGTAATTCCAAGATAATATCATCAGAATTAAGCACATTTTTATCTGGAAGGTATATAGAAATATATATTTCTCCTTTGGATTATAATGAATTTTTACAATTTTCCGGTTTAAGCGCGAATGATGAAAGTTTAAAAAAATTTATTAAATATGGAGGATTGCCCTTTATTCATCACGCCGAGCTTAATAATGACTTAGTATATACTTATGCAAAAAATATTTATAACACCATTTTACTTAAAGATGTTATTAAAAAGTTTGAAATAAGAAATGTTCAGTTATTGGAAAAATTGGTTGTATTTTTATGCGGCAATATGGGCTATGAATTTTCAGCAAATTCAATTAGTAAATATTTAAAAAGCGAGGGCTTAAAAGTTTCTCCCAGTATATTAATTAGCTATCTTTATGCTCTTAGATCCAGTTATTTTATTCATGAAGTCAAAAAATATGATCTAAAAGGAAAAAGAGTGTTTAAGCAAAGTTCAAAATATTATATTAATGATGTGGGAATAAAAAACGCCATAGTGCGGTTTGACGAATCTTTTATAAATCAATTGATTGAAAATATAGTGTATATACATTTAATCAGCAATGAATATGAAGTATATACTGGTATTTTAGATGATAAGGAAATTGATTTTGTCGCCATAAAAAATAAAAAAATAAAATACATTCAAGTCGCCTTAACTGTTCAGAATAAAAAAACAAGAGACAGGGAATTTGGGAATTTATTAAAAATAGAGGATAATTTTGAAAAAATAGTTATAACGATGGATGCTATGGAAAATAATTATCAAGGTATAAAGCACTTTAGATTAATAAATTTTTTAACAAAAGATAAATAGCTGTATTTAAAAGTGCTAATAAGAAAATATCCCAGAATAAAACAAAAACCCCATAAAAACACAAGCCAAGCTATTTAAGATGATAAATATATCTAAAGAGATTATTATTAAAATTTCTCTTGATAATATTCTCTTGGAGAGAGGTTTAGATAATTTTTATCGTCTCTTCTAACTTAAGCCTGTGTTTTTATGGGGGTTACTCATAATATTCCTCATACTCAGCTGATAAATATTTTATCAGCTGGGGAAAAGTGGGGAGAGATAAGTGGACTAAACTGTCCCTCCCCAAGTGAACTTGGCTTAATTTTGGGAAGATTTAGAAATCATTCCCTAACGAAGTATAGCCTTGCTCCGAGCAACCTAACGATCCTGACTACTAGGGGATTTGAGAAATCTATTTTTTGTTATAGCGCCGATTTCTTCCATGGCGCTTAAATCTTAATCATTTTTTCCTCATTTTTAAGAGAAAGCTTGTCGCTTCCTCCTCTGTTTTAATCCAGCCGGAGAGGCTGGAATAAAATGCCCAAGAGTCTTTCGGCTCATTAAGTATTTTACGGACGATTGCTGCTTGGGTACGTCTGCTTCTGGCCTTATGACCTGTCTTTTCCCAGTCAATCTTCAATTCATGGAGATGATTGGAGGTCGGACCAGCCATGATTTCAACGGCTTCGCTTTGGGAAAAAATTTCCCGAAGCTCTTTTTCAAACCGGGCGCCTTGCCCGGTCGGAATCGTTTTTTCCATCTTTTCTGCGAAACCGCAGTGAAGATAGAAATTACGATCCCAAACTACGGTATTTGTCGTAATGTTATATAAATAAATTTATTTTATATCTACATTTTACCCTATTTTACCCATTTTTCCAATAAAAAAATAAAAATAGCTTTTAGATGACTGATTTATTTAATTAAAGGCTTCCTCTCTTGCCAAAATAAAACAATCATGTTATTGTAGCTTCAGTATTTAATAATTAATTACCTTGTCTTGGTTGTGCTTTTTAAACATTTCTCGGACAAGGAAACAAACAAAATGATTAACAAAAAAGTTAAGCAGAGGATTATTCAGAGGTTTAAGGTGCATGAGAATGATACTGGATCTACTCCGGTGCAGATCGCTATTCTTACGGAAGAAATTAAGCAGTTAGCGGACCATTTAAAATTACATAAACAGGATCATTCTTCTCGAAGAGGTCTTTTGAAGAAAGTTGGGGAAAGACGCCGGCTTTTAAAGTATTTACAAAAAGAAAATGAAGAACTTTTTCACGATTTAGCTAAAAAATTGAAATTAAAAATTGCTAAAAAATTAATTGAAGATGAAGAAGAAAAGAAAAGACAAGAAGAAGAATTGATGAGAATTAGTATGGAAAAAGAAGCTAAAAAACAAGAGGAAGAGCAAAACTCATAAAATCCTTTGGAACAAAGGAATAGGTATATTTTCCCTGTTCTTGATTTTTTTTGAGAACAGGTTCAAGTATATTTATAATTTTTAAATTTTATAAATAAACTCTAAATTTTAATTTTTAAAAATTACAAAATTTTATTCCATGATTAAACATAAAGAACAAAGAGTGGCGGTTTTGGTGGATGTTTCTAACATGTATCATTCTGCCAAAAATCTATATAAAGCTCGAGTGAATTTTAAAGAGGTTTTAAAAGATTCGGTTGCGGGAAGAAAATTAATTAGAGCGGTGGCCTATGTAATTAAAACAGAAACTGATGAAGGAAGCTCTTTTTTTGAAGCTTTATCTCAACAGGGGTTTGAAGTAAAAATGAAAGATTTACAGATTTTTGCTGGAGGAGCTAAAAAGGCTGATTGGGATGTTGGGATTGCTATGGATGCGATTAAATTATCTGCTAAAGTTGATGTGATTGTTTTAGTTTCTGGCGACGGAGATTATTTACCTTTAATGAACTATATTCAAAATACCAACGGCTGTTTAGTGGAGGTAGTTGGTTTTAGACAAACAACATCTTCTAGGTTAATAGAGGAGTCGGATGATTTTTTGAATTTAAGTGAGAATAAGAAATTTCTTCTAAAGTAAAGCTGAGTTTCGAATTTTGAATTTTGATTAAATTTTGCACCCAAGGGCATTCCCTTCGGTCAATTATTTAATTTTTAATGTTTTAAACATTCAAAATTAACCATTCAATCAAAATTCAAAATTCAAAATTAATAATTACCTGTCTGTGAGATAAATAGTGCTTATGAGGAAACTCATTAGTTCTGTAATTTCACTGCCAGGTACACAAAACAATGAACAAAGAACAAGTTTTTTCGACTGAGTGGCTTGGTAGAACACTCACTTTTAAAACAGGAAGATTGGCCAAACAGGCCGATTCAGCCGTAACCGTACAATACGGAGATACGGTTGTTTTAGCTACCGTAGTTGAGTCTAAACATGAGAGAGCGGGCATTGACTATTTCCCTTTAATGGTCGATTTTGAGGAAAAATTATATGCTGCTGGAATTATTAAAGGGTCTCGCTGGATTAAAAGAGAAGGGCGACCAACTGATGAATCGATTTTGTCTGGAAGAATGATAGATAGATCTCTGCGTCCATTATTCGATGATAGTTCTAGAAAAGATGTGCAGGTTGTGCTTACAATTTTAAGTGCAGATCAAGAGAATGATCATGATATTGTAGCCATAATAGCTGCGTCCGCCGCTTTGTCTATTTCTGGAGTTAAATGGAATGGACCGATTGGCGGAATTAGAGTTGGACGAATTGACGGAAAATTTGTTTTGAACCCAACTTATGTTGAACGAGAGAAAAGTGATTTAGATTTAATTGTTGCTGGAACTGAAAAGAAAACAATTATGATTGAAGCGGGTGCTAAAGAAATGAAAGAAGATGAAATGTTTAAGGCAATTGGAGTAGGTCAAAAAGAAATGCAAGGAGCCATTACTCTTATAAAAGAAATGGTGTCCAAGGTAAAACCTAAACAAGTAATCCTAAGAGAAGAAAGAAAAAATGAAGATGAAAAAAAAGCTGAACTAGAAAAAGAAGAAATCTTAAAAGAGGCTGATGCTTGGTTAGAAAAAAATGTTAATAAAATTTTATTTGATAAATCTTATTATACAAAAGGGGAGAGGAAATTAGCTGTTGCTGAAATTAAAGATCAACTAGACCAATTTCTATTTGCAAAAGGAATCGGGAAAGATATGCGTCATTTTGCTATTTCTAAAAGAGCAGAAGTAGCGATAGACGCAGAAGTAACTCGAGAGATTTTAGAAAATGATAAAAGAGTAGATGGTCGGGGAATAAAGGAAATTAGAAATTTAGAATCAGATGTTAATATTTTACCTCGAAACCATGGTGTTGGGCTTTTCTCAAGAGGAGAAACACAAGTTATGTCTATCGTAACTTTAGGTGCGGCTGGTTTGGCTCAAACTTTAGAAGGAATTGAAGGAACCAGTGAAAAAAGATTTATGCATCATTATAATTTTCCAGCCTTTTCCGTAGGAGAAGCAAGACCGAATAGAGGTCCGGGAAGAAGAGATATTGGACATGGTGCTTTAGCGGAAAAAGCAATCCAAAATATGATTCCATCTAAGGAAGATTTTCCTTATACTATTCGCGTAGTTTCAGAAACCTTAGGTTCAAACGGTTCATCTTCTATGGGGGCAACTTGCGCTTCAACCTTAGCTTTAATGCATGCTGGAGTTCCGATTAAAAAACCTGTGGCAGGTCTCGCTATTGGGCTTGCTTCTAATAATGACATGAGCCAATGGAAAGTGTTAACTGATATTCAGGATTTAGAGGATGGTAATGGTGGTATGGATTTTAAAGTTACTGGAACTGAAGATGGAATTACAGCTATTCAATTAGACACTAAAACTGATGGTTTGGTGCCGGAAATAATCAAAGAAGCCTTAGAACAAGGAAGAGAGGGACGGCTTAAAATTTTAGAAGTCATGAAAAAAGCAATTCCTGAACCGAATAAAGATCTTTCTCCTTATGCTCCTCGGATTACTTCTTTTCATATTGATCCGGAACAAATTAGAGAGGTGATTGGACCAGGCGGAAAAATTATCAATGAAATTATTGATACTCATGAAGTCCAAATTGATATAGAAGATGATGGTTTGGTTATGGTTTGCGGGGTGAACGCTGAAGGAGCTGAGAAAGCTGTAAAATGGATTAAAAATATTGTTCGTAAACCGGAAGCGGGAGAAATTTTTTATGCTAAAGTTGTTAGAATTTTAGACTTTGGTGTTTTTGTAGAAATTTTACCTGGGAAAGACGGCATGGTTCATGTTTCAAAACTAGCTCCTTATAGAATTGGAAAACCAAGTGATTTTATAAGTGTAGGTGACATGGTGACAGTGCGTGTAGATGAAATTGACGATCAGGGTCGAGTGAATTTAAGTATGCTAGGGCTTAAGGAAAATGAACCTTTGTGGAAAGACGAAAAAGGAAAAGAAAACGGAGGCTTTGGGCAGGGTAGAGGTGATAGTAATGGACGTTTTAATAATAAAAGACCAGGGAATTTTAATAGAGGTGGTAGATCTTAGGTTGTTAGAGTGTTAATTTATGGAGAATTTATATATAAAAACCGTTCTAGTTATAGAACGGTTTTTTTGCTATAATATGTTTAGGTTTTTATTCTTGTTATTCCCTCCCCTTTTCAAGGGGAGGGAATAAAAAAAGAAAAACATGTTTACTCGCTCAAAACTAAATCCAATTTTAAGGCCAGATAAAAATATTTCTTTTGAGTCCCTAAAGGTTTATAATCCGGGAGTAGTTTTTGATAATGGGCAGTATCATATATTCTATCGGGCTGTGGGAGGCGACTGGGTTTCAAAAATAGCCTATGCTCATTCTAGGGATGGAGAGAGTTTTGTTAAGTTTAATGAAGTCGTCTTAGATACTTCTAATAAAAGAGATAAAAATGGTGTAGAAGATCCGCGGGTTATTCAAATTGAAGGAAAATATTATATGACTTATACGGCTTATGACGGAGAATCGGCTCGTTTATATATAGCTAGCTCATACGATCTTTTAAATTGGGAAAAGCTTGGACCTATGCTTAAAAACTGGGATGCGCGAAAGGCCGGGCAATTTTTAATACCTTGGGATAAGGCTCAAAAGAATAAAGTAGCTCAAAAAGAGTGGTATAAAGCTGGAGGGATTTTTTCGGAAAAAATAGGAGGAAAATATTATATGCTTTTTGGAGATAGAAATATTTATTTAGCAAAATCAGATAATATTTTAAATTGGAAAGCAAACTTGAAACCATTTTTAAGACCACGCAAAGGGTATTTTGATAGTGTACATATAGAAATGGGTCCTCCACCAATTAAAACTCTAAGCGGATGGCTTGTTTTGTATCATGGGATTGACGAAAACAAGGTGTATCGCCTGGGCTATCTTTTATTGGATTTAAAAAATCCGAAAAAAATTATTTATAGAAGTAATCGGGCAATTCTTGAGCCACTTGAATCTTATGAAATTAGCGGTTTAGTTGATATTTTACCAGGTGGATTTTCTGCAATGGAAAAAATGGAAGAAAAAGAATTAAAAAAATATATTAACAAAGCTAAAAATAATCATAGCATGCCAAGCGTTGTGTTTTGCAACGGAGCGGTTTTGCGTGATGGAATTTTAAGAATATATTATGGCGCTGGGGACTCAGTGATCTGTACGGCAAAGTGCGAGATTAGGGATTTGTTGAAGAGATAAGCCCTAAATTAATTTTGAATTTCGAATTTTAAATTTTGAATGAATTTTGAATGATTAATTTTTAATATTTTAAACATTCAAAATTAATTTAGGGACTAATATTATATATGAAAAATAAAAAAAATATAATTATAATATCAGTCATGTTATTACTTGTGTTTTTTATTTCTGGAAGATTTGTTAAGAATAAGGGAGAAAAACAAAAAACATTAAAAGAAGAGGAAATAAAAAATAGTTTTGAATATCGTTATAATGAATTTCAAAAAATCTATAAATCAGGATATCTTTTTTGTTTGGAGGGGAATTCTGAAAAAGCCGAGCAAGAATTAAGCAAAAGTTTAAGTATTTGGAATGATATAGTAAAAGATTTTTCTAATACTATTCCAGTTCATTTTACAAAAACCAGAAACTGGGAGAATGAAATGAAAACTATTTTAGAGCACGTTGAGGCAGGCTATGAGTTTGCTTCTTTGGGTGAATGTAAGCGAGTTGTAGAGCAGACTAAGGCTGTAAGCCAAAAATTAAACGCGATAAGCACTCAAAATAATATTATTTCAATTTCTCCGGATTTAATTCAATTTGGAGAATATGTAGAACTTATTCGTTTGGCAAAAAATAAAAAAGACGCCGAAGACGCCTTTTTAAATTTAAAACTTATTTTTACTGGGATTAAGGAGCTTAAAAAAGAAGAAGAATATAAAAATAAGATTGCTGAACTAGAAAGTGTGATTGCTAAGCTGGACATGTCTGAAGGAGAAGAATGGTTTTTAGCTCGGGAGAAGTTAGTTGAGTTGAATAAGGAGGTGTTTTTGGAATTTGAATAAACCTCTTTCTTGTCATTCCTGGCGAGCGGAGCGAGGGAAAGGAATCCAGAAGGAGAGGCGTCAAAACGAGCTTATTCTTTACA
>CAZDHZ010000015.1:0-17533 GCA_964505405.1 uncultured Gammaproteobacteria bacterium
TCGATTATTAAAACTCTTAAGATATTCTCTTTGCTAGCTCCTTTCTTTTTGTCATCCCTGGCGAGCAAAGCGAGGGAAAGGGATCCATGGAAAAGCTTTGAATATTTTTAAACCTAAGAAGATTAAATGTATGCATAGCTTTTCCATGGATCCCTGCCTTCGCAGGGATGACAAAAGAGAAAAAAATAATCCCTAACACTCTAATTCTCTAAAACCTAGTCCCTAAATAAAATGTATATCCTAATCGCCATAATATCATACTTCATAAACGCCGGAGTTTACGTCGCCGATAAGTTTTTATTATCAAAAAAAATCCACTCTTCTATAACCTACGCTTTCTATGTTGGAATCTGGAGTGTTTTTAATATGGTCTTACTTGTTTTTGGCCCATGGATTCCTAGTTTTCAAGAATTATTATTAGATTTATCTGCCGGCTTTTTGTTTTTAATAACTTTAGTTTTATGGTATAAAGCGTTACATCAAAGTGAAGCCACTCGCGTTGTCCCTCTCGTCGGAGCTCTCGTTCCAATTTTTAGTTTCATTTTTTCTTTCATTTTTCTAGGAGAAACTTTAAGTGAGCGACAATTTTTAGCTTTTTTGGTTTTAGTTATGGGAGGAGTTTTAATTTCAGTTAAACAAACTCCTTTTTATGACTTAAAAAAAATTAGTGAAAGATTTAGAGGTGTTTTTGGAAATATTTTAGGCCCAATTCATGCTCGCTATCATCCCACCAGAAGATTAATTGAAAATTCAGTAATCGCTGCCTTATTCTTTGCTCTTTATTATGTATTAATAAAATATATTTATAGTTCCCAACCATTTATTGGTGCTTTCGTTTGGTCTCGCATGGGATCTTTTATGGGAGTATTACTTATTCTTTTTGTCCCAGACTGGAGAAAAAAAATAAATGAACATCGTAAAGGACAAACTGGCCCAAAAAACATGTTTTTCTTTTTAGGTGTCCGAATTTCAGCAGCCCTTGCATTTATCCTTTTAAATTGGGCCATTAGTCTCGGAAATGTTGCTCTTATTAATTCTCTTCAGGGAGTCCAATATATTTTTCTAATTCTCTTAATTGTTTTTATATCCACTAAATATCCTAAGATAATTAAAGAAGAACTAGGCGGAGGAGTAATGCTCCAAAAAATAATGGGAATCTTTATGGTTTCCTTAGGACTTTATATGTTGATTTCTTAATTTAAACAAGGAGCTGAACTCCTTATTTAAGTCTATGCCCGTCTTCATCTTAATCATCACAATTTTATATATTATCCTCTCCTGGCAAAAACTAAACTGGGCGTTTTTAATTTTAGTTTTTTCCCTCCCCAGTTATTTGATAAGATTTAATCTTTTTCATATTCCCTTCACTCTTTTAGAAATTATGTTTTTTGTATATTTTTATTTTTGGTTTTTTGAAAATTATGAAAAATTATTTAAAAATATAAAATTAAAATTGAATGCATTTCGCAAAAAAGAAAAATCCCCTATTTTAAATTATCCTTTTTCTTTTGCTATTATCCTATTTGTTTTATCCAGCTTCATCGCCGTCGCTATTGCTGATTTTTCCAACTCCGCCATGGGAATTTATAAGGCATATTTTATTGAAGCGGTTTTTATTTTTATTCTAAGCTTTGACTTCATAAAAAAAGAAGGGAAAGAAAAAATTATTTTTGCTTTAGCTTCCTCGTCCCTTCTTCTTTCTCTTTTTGCTCTCTGGCAAAGATTTAATGAAAGCTTCTGGCTCGGAGGAGGAGAAAGAGTTTCTTCCATTTTTCCTTATCCAAACGCTCTCGGATTATTTTTAGGTCCAATTATAATTTTAATTTATTTTCAAATTATTAATTATATAAAAAAAGAAAAAAAAGAATGGATAAAAATAATTTTTCTTGTCATTACTTTTACCACATCGTTTCTAGCAATTTATTTTGCAAAATCAGACGGAGCTTTAATTGCGGTTCTCGCTTCTCTGTTTTTCTTTTCATTGTTTATCAGTCGCCGTTTTCTAATTGGTTTTTTAGTTTTGGGACTACTCGCAATTATTATAATTTTTAGCCAGAATACTCTGCGCACTTATGTGTTAGACAAAATACAACTGAAAGATTTTTCTGGAGAAGTTCGGAAACAACAATGGAAAGAAACATGGAAAATGATGACTTCTTCTCCTCACCTATTTATCTTCGGCACCGGACTTTCCAATTATCAAAAGGAAATAAAACCCTTTCATCAAGACGGAATATTTTTTAATAAAGACCGTGATCCTGACTTCCGCCGAAAAATAGTTATCTTTGATGAAAAATATAAAGCCGAACATTGGCGTCCAGTAGAAATATACATGTACCCCCATAATATCTTATTAAATTTCTGGACCGAACTCGGACTTCTTGGATTAATTAGTTTTTTAGCTCTTATAACCCAATATTTTTATTTTGGATTTAAATTCATTAAAAAAAATAAAGTTTTTGCCCTAGGACTCATGGCCATAATGCTAGAAATAATTATCCACGGCACAGTAGACGTCCCCTATTTCAAAAACGACCTCTCTTTTCTTTTTTGGATTTTTGTGTCTTTTATGGCGATAGAGTGGGTCAAAAAAGATTTTAGTTTAAAAGAAAAAAAATAATTTTAATTTTCATCTTAAAAACAAAAACCCCAATTAACTTTGGAGGTTTTTTATTTGGAAAAGTAAACAAAATAAGTTAAAATTAAAATATAGATATAAAATAATTTTATGACAAAAAATCTAGAACAAATTAATGTTGGAAAGATGGAAAAAATTGATGATAATTACAATGAATCAATTTGGGATAAATTAGAATCTGTTAAGGAGATTGCTGCAAATAATTTTAAGCAAATATTAAATTCTGATTTAAGTGTTGAAGAAAATAAAAAAAAATATACAGAAATAATAAACAAAGCCAAGTTTGAGGAAATAATAGTATTTTTACAAACGCTAGAAGATTATCCGAATAAACATTCTCTCCCTCAATGGATATTTGATGTTTTGCTTGAGAAGTTTTTTGTTGGTTGGGAAGATTTTCCAGAGAGAAAAGAAGGGTATGGTGATGCTGATGATATTATAACTTTTGCAGTTACTGCTGCTAATAATTTACATAATTACAAACCTTCAAAAAACGAACAGGAGACAACTTTGGATAAATTTTTTAAGTCTTTTGTTGTAAATTTGGAAAAACATCCATCAGCCGGTTTAGATTATTGGAGTGTTTTTAAGCATTCGTCTGATGATGTTCGTCCAGATATTTTAATTAGTGGAATGACAGAAATTGTTGATAGTGATGATATAAATATTTTTATAAAGGGAGAAATTTTACAAGAGTTTGGAGAAATATATTCCCGTCCGGTTCGTAGGCAAAAAATTAATAGTGGGATAAATACTACATTAGATTTTGAAAATCATCAAAATTATAAAAAAACACTCAAAGTAATTCAATTTTTAGATAATTTTTTTCAACAAGCGGAATATATGCCTGGGCATATGCGAGAATATGATACACATGTTTTTGTAAGTGAAATATCACAACCTGAAGAAGTGGCAAAAGAGGTAAAAAAAATTATACAAACAAAAATAGATCAAAAAACCGGAAGTTTTATATTGAATTTACATGCTAAGAAAATGTTAGATAATATGAATGAGTGGGAAGATTCTTCTGAGAGTCAAAAGAATTTAAAAATATTTGAAAAGCATAACCAGCATTCCTTTAGTATTGCGCCAGGTATCGTAGGGTATTATGCTGATGATAATTTATATATTGGGAATGAAAAAGATGAAGACTTAAGGCCGGTAAGTTTATCGGACTTACAGTTAATAAAAAATGATAAACGAAATAATAATATTTTTTTAAATGATTTTATTTTTTTAAACAGCCCTAGTGTAAGAGAGATAATTAAAAAAGAAATAGGTGTAAATTTATCTTTATTAACATTACCTGAGCAAGCGAATTTTCTTCAATTTTTATATACAAAAACAGAAAACCAGGTTGAAGAATTAAAACAATTTTTAAACCAAACCAACAGCGAAGCAGATAGAAAAAATCGTATAAAATCATTTTTATCTCTTGAATCAGGAGAATTATCCGGAGAAAGTATTTTAAATATTGGACAACAGCTAGAAGATCAACCGGAAGTGGCGGATGAGTTGTTTGGTGAGTATGCACGCGTGGTAGATGAAACGGAAAAAATATCTGAAGAAGCGGTAAATATCTATAACGAAATGTTTCCGGAAGAAAAGCTGGATAAAAATAAAATTTCCCAACTTATTATAGAAAAAGCTAATCAACTTTTAGTTGATGCGAATCATAAACTTAGCACAAAAACAAAAACAGAAGAAAAGCAAGAAATTATTAAAGAATTAATCAGTCTTTTAAAAAGAGATTTATTGATTTGGCAAGAAACTTTAACAACTTTTCGCAATTTAAAACAAGATCTTGATGATAAGCAACTTGAACTCTTTGATTTTGCTATGGAAAAATTTGCTACATTTTATTTTGAAACCATAGGCGAAGAAGAATTATATGATGAATATATAATAGCAAGGGGTAAGAAGATTTTTCTTGCTTTTACACATGATTTATTTAGTACAATGCATTCATCGGTTCAAGAAGTAATGAAAAACGATTTTTTTGCTTTGCCTGGAGAAAAAAAAGAGATAGATTTTAGTGCCTATCATATTAGCTATGAAGAACTTTGGGAAAAATATGATATTCCCAAGGACAAAATAATTAAAAAATATATTGATTTTTATCGGGAACAAACAAAATCTCGCTTACCAAAAGATAAACAAGTTGTTCAAGAATGGGAAAGAAAAAATAAAACGGTTGATGAAATTAAACGAAAAATAAAAGAGGAATACCAAAGGCTGGTTTATGGAGAGAATAATCAAACAACAGAAAACAAAGCTATTGATAAAGTCTTCCAAAAATATCAAGAAATAGTTGATCAAGCTAAAAAGAGTAAAAAAGAGTTAAAAGAAATATTTAAAGATCAAGTGGATTTGTCGGATGAAGATATTGATAATATCTCCGGACAGCTCATGGAAAAAGCAAAGAAGCTTTTGGACGATTATGTGAACAGTATTACGGAAAATAGTGAGATCGATGAACAAGAAACAATGGGAAAATTAGATAAAATAAATACCAATATCATTTTATTAAATCAAATAATTCAACAAGTTCCTCGAGAAGAAATAGCTAAGCTTGATTTACGCGAGATTAAAAGTATTGAAAGAATGGAAAATATATCAGCACATAAATTATTAGAAAACAAAGATTTATTTGAGAAAATAAAAAAAATAATTAAAGCTCAATTCCCTGATGGAGATGATAATTTTTTTGAAGAAGAATATAAAAATAATAAAAATTTAAAATTAACCATCACCATAGCAAATGATGAAGTTCTTTCTTTTTTTTCCAGTGAAAAAGTTTCTGAACATATTAACTATATAGACTGGTTCATATCTAACCCCGATTCTCCGGTTAAAGGTCTTGGAGAAGCAACATTAAGATTAGGGTTTGATGAAAATAATAAAAATTCATACTATGCTGTTGCCAAACCACATGCAAAATCTTTTTATATTTTAGTTGAAAAATTAGGGTTTGTTTCTTTTGAAGGATCTACTTTTGACGGAGAATATAAAGATCACTACGCCAGAGTTAGAAAATTTGAAACAGAGAAAAATTTTGTAACGAAAAAAATGAACGAGTCAGAATCACTTTCTCTCTTAAATACTATAGATGCTATCTGTTTAAAAGAAAATACTACTGAATCTTTTTTATATAAAAGTAAAAGATTAAAGGTTTGTAAAATTTCTTATCATGGACAATCCAGCCAAGATGATATTTTAGAAACAGACAAAGACGGCTGGCTTTTAGCGGAAATAAAAAAACAATATGAAAAAGGATATGTCTTAACTCGTTTTATTCCAAACAATAATACAAAAGACAATCAATTATTTTATGTTATTTTTGAAAAAGATAATGCTAAAAGAAAAGATAAAAACGAAATAGATCAAGTTATAGATGATAAATTATCAGAAAGTAATTTCCATTCAGATTCAAAAAAGGCTCTAAGTAATTGAGCTATACTTTTGTTTTGAATAATAAGAGCAAAATAAACATTATTTTCCATCGTAATTATACAAACCTCGTTTCTGTAAATAAATAATTCTCCTCCTTGAAAATCAAAGGGGATTTTTTTATTATCAACTAATTTGGTTTTTCTAAAAGATTTTTTATCATTCTCCATTAATTTTTTCCCTTCCGGTGAATTTACTGCTAAAACTCTTGTCTTAATTTTCTTTTTAATTCTTTTTTTTATAAAATAGTTTAAAGATTCATTAATAATTTTTTCATATCTTTCCGGGAAAACTTTTACAAAAGAAATAATTTCTCTATCTACCCTAAAATTTTTAATAATATGATTTAGAGCATTTTTTATTCCTTCTTTTCCCTCGTAATATAAAATCCCCGGTTTATTATGAACTAAATTAAAAGAAGATATTATATCCGGCAAGTAGTTATTTAATAATTCCTTGTCTTTTTTTAGCTTATTTTCACGAATTTCCATTAGTTTTTCCAGCTGAGTTGGGTGGTTAGCGCGAAAAATACTAACCTGATTCGGTTTATCTTCTTTCTCTATTATACCAAGATTAGCTAATTCTTCTAATTCTTTATAGACAATTGCGCGGGATCTTTTAATTTCTTTAGCTATGGTAGAAGCTTTAGCTTCTTTGTTTTGATACAAAAAATCCAGTATTTCAGCCTGAGTCGGAGTTAAATCGGTTTGAAGTAATGCTTTTTTAAACATATTTTAAGTTATAAATTCTAAATAATTTTCTTGATTAATTATTTTAAACTCAGAGTTTTTATAAGTTTCTAAAAATTCTTTTGGAATTTTTGCTTTATTTTTATTCCATTTAATTTCATAAGCAAAAAGTTTTCCTTCCCGTTCCTCTATTAAATCAATTTCTTTTTGATCATAAGTACGCCAAAAATAAATATTAGAATGAATATTTTTATAACTATTTCTTTTTAATCTTTCCATAAAAAGATAATTTTCCCAAAGCTGTCCAAGATCATTTCTTAAATCTAATTTGTTAAAATTTTGAATAATTGCATTTCTAATTCCTATATCATAGAAATAAAATCGGGACATTTTAGCAATTTCTTTTCTCAAATTTCTGGAAAAACCATAAACTCGCTTAATAACAAAAGTTTTTTCAAGAAGGTCAAGATATTTTTCTACTGTTCTAAGATTTAATCCTGTTGATATTGATAACTCTTGTAAAGATACTTCACTCCCTATTTGAAATGCTAAATTTTTTAAAATATCAATAATTTTTTGTGATTTTTTTATTTCATCAAATTCTAATAAATCACGATACAAATAGCTATCAATTAATTCATTTAAAATATCTTCTCTGTCTTGGTTTGTTTTTGCATTAATTATTTCCGGATATGATCCATAAATAATCCTTAAATCTAAATTATTTTTTGTTTCTGATAAATTTTCATATTTCTGCAATTCCAGCTGAGAAATGGGATAGAGAGTAAATTGCCATTTACGACCAACCAAAGGTTCACCAATTTGATTTGCCAATTCAAAAGAAGACGACCCTGTCGCCAATATTTTTATATTTTCAAAATGATCAATAATTAATTTTAAATTTAGTCCTATCTGGTCTATTTTTTGTGCTTCATCAATAATTAAAAATTTATTATTTCCGATGTATCGTTTAAAAATATCAACTTCTTGGCTGGAGAGCCATTCTTGATTACTTCTAACTTCTCCGTTTAAAAATAAATATTGTCCATTTATTTCATTAATAATTTCTTTAACGAGGGTAGTTTTTCCTACTCGACGCGGACCATAAAGTATTACTGCCCTTTTTGTTTGTAATTTTTTAATAATATTATTTTTTATACATCTTTGTATTTGCATTATTTTATTTTTTTAATAATTAGATAATTATAAGAAAACCATCCGGGGTTTTCAGTAGTCAGGAATTTAAAATTCCTTGACTATAAAATAGCACATATAAAGAGATAATGCAAGTAATTTATATAAATTTCTGTATTAGAATACAGCAATTTATATAAAAAACATGTATTTTAGAACTGATTTCGCTAATATTAAATATTTTTCTGTATGATTTTTAGTAATACTTTAATAATATTTTTATGATTAAGAAATTTTAACATTTCTAACTACTGGAAATAACTAAGAAGCTTTCCTTGCTTCATATTTTAAGCTTATCTATCCCTAAGTTTTATTACTTTAATAATTTCTAACTATCTTTAGTATATCATATTTAAATATTTTGTCAAGTTTAAATTAGACAAAATTATTGTTATTTTACCTGTATTTTATACAGTTCTGTAAAGTATTTTATTGATATTATCTATATTTTGTTTGTCTTAGACTTGACAATATCTTTAATCTATGATATACTGATTTATCAAGCTAAAAAAGCAAGATAAAAAAAGAACATTAAATAATCATATAATCCTCATCCAGACTAACACAGAGTGCCTTTGTTCATGAGAGAGAGCATGAACGAGGCCTTGTTATAAGGATACTAAAAGGATACTCAAACTTGTTAACGAGTTATTTCTCTTATCTCAAGAAAGATGAGAGAAAAATAGTCTTTAACAAGACTTGTACATTACATATAAAATAAATACATCTAATAGAAGGAGAGAGCTATTGATAAATAAATGAAAGCCGATTAAATTTATCCTCTTTTCTTCTAAATTAAGAACAAAGAATATAAATTAAGTCGGTTTTTTTAAAACCCGAAAAAAGATGAAGGAGAGAGATAAGTATCCCTATCAATTTTTTAACTTTAGAGCCAGCCTAAAAACTACTCAGAGGTTAAAAAATACAAGCAAAAAACAAAATTGTTTTTTCAAGGGAAATTAATAAAAAACAAGTCCCAAATGATAAAACAATAATTATTCTAAAAAGAATAAAAAACTTCTTCATCTCTTTTCGAGCTTTAAAGCCCGAAATCGTTCTTTCTAAAAAAGAAAAAAAATGTATTGTAGTTTAAGGCAAACTTAAAAGAGCTCTCATCCATGCTTGGAGAGCTCTATTCTAGAGAAAAAAACAAAAACTCTAGGGAGAGAGAGTTTACCTCAGACAGATATAATCATTTTAGTTCGATTCTATGAAAAAAAATAAATTCATAGAATAGATTGGTTTGAGATAATATTATGAAATGCTTCGAACCATTCCATAATATCTATCGCCCTTAGTAGGAAATGATCTATTTTGCTTAAAAAGCGAAATAATCTTCCAAACAGCAAACACAATCAATTGATGTTTTAAAGACATCAACTAGCGGTGAGAGCCTGAACCCCTCTCGCCCCTGGGAATGTCTTTGAAAATCTATCACTTGTCATCCTGTAAATGTTCAGTAATTTACTGACAAAATCTTTTCTCTGTCATCCTGGGGGCGTAAAGCGCAACCCGGGATCCAGGAGAAAAAAAGATAAAGATTAAAAAGAAATAAAAGGTTTATGGAGAGATATTCATTAAATAAAATATATAAAATTACAAATAACAGGAAGATTAGCACTTTCCCCACCTTTCTTGAGCTGATAAAGCGATTTATCAATTCAAACAGAGGTAATTTTAAGGAAATATATTGTTTATAAAATGATTTGCAAACAATAATTTCCTTGGAAAAGGAAAAAAGACAGGTTTCGGCACACCTTTGAGTGTCGGCGGTTAATGAAAAGAGTGAATACCGGATATAAGTAATGGTCAAACCTGCCATTATGAAGTTCTGGGAATAAGCTCTTTTCGGCTCTCCGTTATGAGTACGGAGGTGACCAATGGTCACTATCATCAACAAAACCCCTCACCCCGTCACGTTGGTAGGGGAGGAAAATACGGTTATCCGTACTTTTCCTGCCTGTCCTCGCGAGGAACTGATTCGTCTTAAGGCGAACACGGTTCCGGACGAGCCGATTGACGGGGTGGCGACCTCGCGGACGGTCTTCGGGGAGGCCACCGGCCTGCCTGAATTCCAAGAGGGGGTTTGCTACATTGTTAGCCAGATGGTGAAAAACGCCCTGGCTGGCCGTAGTGACCTCCTTGTCCCGGCTGAGGTTGTTCGCGACGAAAACGGCCAGATCATTGGCTGTCGTAGTCTCGGACGATAACTTCAGTCGAAGGGGTTGTTCACAGGGTTCCCGGTTAAAAGTTTCCGGGTTATCAAAAAACTAAAAAATTAGGCTTCGTGTACTTGGCCTTAAACAGAGTACTCCTTTACTAATCACCCCGGAGGTCAAGGGAGATTAAAGAGGCGACTGTTGTCGCCTACGGTTCAAAGAGTTTTCGGGATTTCTCTTGAAAAAAATCCCCGCTGTCTTCCGATGTGTGTCGGAACTGATGAGCTCGAAAGGGCGAAACAGCGTATTCTTTAAAATTTATCCCACCCCGAGGGCAATAGAAAAAATATCGGGGAAGGAGGAAAAAATGAAAAAAATAAAAAATAATTTTAGAAAATTGAAAGAAAAGGAAAGAAGAGAAAGAGATCATAAGATCAGGGCTTATGATCTTGCAGAAAAAAATCTTAAACCAATTACTGAAAAATTAACGGTAGAAGTTGATTTTTCAGTAAAAATTGGAATCTCCATCCAAATAGCGGCTGTATATGCCAATATTTGGATGGATCCTCCTTTCAGTGAAAAGGAGGTGTCCGCATTTACAAGGCGGATTAAAAAAATGAGAGAGGAAGGCTTTAAATGCTCTCTGATACGAGAGGGCATGAATGTACGCCTTCCTGACGGAACATTCAAAGAACGACTTGAATGTTCCATTAAACTAGCAACTATCTAAAGGAGGTAAAAAGGTTTTGTGCGTTTAACCTTAATAGAACGCTCCTTAGAAGTGGAGGTCAACTTCTTTAGGTTCAAGGAAGGGAGATAGTTTTCGTTCAGCTATTTCCCCTCCTTTTCTTAAATTATAGTCAAGGAACTTTAATGTTCCTAATTACTGAAAATCTAAAAAGGTTTTCTTGTAAAATTTGTAATTTAAGAAAAGGAGAGAATCGTTTTTTAACAACTTAATAAAAAAAGGAGGAGAGAATGCTTAAATTAGATAGTTTTATATTTTCCGCAGAAGCGGAGGGAGCTATTAATGAGCTTATTACTCGTTTACGGCTTTTTTCTAAGATGATTAAAAAAAATGAAGAGCCGTCTACTTTTGCCGTATTGAAAGAAGACGAAGTATTGGAAATTAATATTTCCGTCAATACGGCAAAGGGTAAAGTAAATGTGAAATTAGATATTCCTCAAGATCATTGGGAATATGCTAATTAAGAGGGGTGATACTTTTTTATTTTTATTATCTTTTTCAAATCAAAAAACTTGACATTTTAGTATTTTTGTGTTAATTTAACAAATTGTTATTTAACATTTATACAAATAAAAACCATTGAAAATATACAAATTAGGAGGGTAAAAATGGCAAATTTTTATTTTTTGGTTGGTATTTCCGGATCGGGAAAATCAACATGGGCAAGTAAAAAAGCGGAAGAAAGCAATGCTTTGATTGTTTGCCCGGATGATATTCGAGAAAGACACAGAGTTCGTTCGGATAAGGCTTTCATAATTGCTCGAGAGCAAATTGGAAAAGGCCTTAAATCCGGGAAAGATGTTATTTTTGATGCCACCAATACAATTAGAAAATGGCGTCAGGATAATATTTTGTCCGGGAAAAAGTGGGCGGACAAAGTAATCTGTGTCGTTTTTGATCTTCCTTTGGATCTTTGTGTTTTGAGAAATAAAGCTCGTGGTGAAAAAGGCGGACGATATGTTCCGGAAAATGTTATCCGGAGAATGTATGACCAATTGAAAAACAATTGGCCGGAATTTTCCGAAGGGTTTGATGAAATTATTGAAATAAAAAATTAATTATAAATTAAAAAACAAGGAGGAAAAGATGAAATTTTATGAGTTATGGAAGTGGGCAAAGACCCAAAAGATACTGATTGTCCTGCGGGTTAACAAGAAATATTCGGAAGAAAAAGATCAATACGAAATTGACGGTCGTTGGTTTCGTAGTGGAATTTTTCTTATTCGTTTTAAAGATGGGAAAAAAGTCGGCAGAGAAAAGATTAAAAAAACTATTCTTTTGCCGGAAATTTCCGGAAAAAATGTTCGAGATATTTGGGTATGTCTTCCTGGACAAAGTTTTCCGGAACGTCCCTGCTTTCAAGAATTGGAAGGGGCGATGGAAAAATTTCCAAAAAAAACCATAACCAAAAAACTGCGAAGACACTTCATGTGGCTCTAGCAGTTTACGGGGGAAGAAAAAATTCCCCCCTTTTCCCAAGTTAATAAATAAATTATTAATTTAGGAAAAGAACAAAGCCAATAAAATCATACAGGGCGAGAGAAGTGATTAATTTTTAATATCTCTCTCCTTAAACTTTAATTGCTTTTCAATTATCGCTCTGTATAGTTTTGTTGGCTTTTTCGTTTTATTTTCCCTGCTCCTCCCTCAAACAAAGAAAAAAAACAGCGACCCAACCGCTGTTTTTTATAAATATTTATATTATATTTTCCGCTAAAGAGGTCTAAAAAGTATTTTGGTATTAAATAATTTTTCTTCTTTGATTTCCGTCCAATTTAAAACATAAGCGAAATCAGGAGAATATTTTTTAATAAAAGATTTTAATCCGGAAGGAATAGATGTTTTATTTTTCCAGGTCTGATGTTTTTTCCAAATCATAACGAAGAATATGAGAGGAATTAACTTCTTTTTCGGAAATAAGCTTTTCTTCAATTAAGTTAAGAATAGTAGATTTTTCTACTTGTCTAGCTCCATTAAGTAATAAGATTTTATCATTTTCAATATTTTCCCAAATTTTAGCGAAAACTTCTCTTAATATAATCATAAATATTAATTTAACACATTAAAATTATTAGATATTATTGTTGTAGCACAATAATAATTTCGCTTTTTTTGTATTTTTCTGCTTAAATATAATTATGAATAAAATAATTCTACAAAAATATATCGCGGAAAGTGGTTGTTGCTCCCGGCGCAAAGCTGAGGAACTTATTCGTTTGGGGCAAGTTTTTGTTAATGGAAAAAAAGCAGAACTAGGGCAAAGAGCATCAGAAGAAGATTTAGTTAAAATTAATAAACAAATTATTAAAGTTAGACAAGAAAAAATATATATTATCCTAAATAAGCCAAAGGGATATATTTCCACCAATCGCAAATTTAAAAATGAAAAAAATATTTTTGAACTTTTGCCAAAAAAATATCATAATTTAAAAATAGCCGGGCGATTAGATAAAGATAGTAGAGGGCTTCTTCTTTTAACAAACGACGGAGATTATATTCAGGAAATCACTCATCCTCGTTTTGAACATGAAAAAAAATATCTTGTGAAAATCAAAATGCAAAAATCAAAAATCAAAATAGATGAGAAATTAAAAAAAGAAATGATTTATTCTTTTGGAAAAGGTGTCGATATAGGCGATGGCGACGGAATAGTAAAAGCAAAAAACATAAAAACTATAACTGATAATGAGTTTGAAATAATTTTAAGTGAAGGAAAAAAAAGACAAATTAGAAGAATGTTTAAAGTTTTAGGACTAGAAGTTTTGAATTTGCAAAGAATAAGTATTGGAAAGATAAATCTAGAAGACCTGAAAGAAGGAGAATGGAAAAAGATTACAATAAACTAATTTTTCTAAACATCTAATCCACTTACATAAATAATTAAACTTGCTCCAAGGGTCGCACCCCTTCCTGCCCCTATGTAATTAAAACATAAAACTCTAATTCACCAACCCCAATTAACAAATAAACTGATTAACTATAATCCCATATGCAGACAAAAACTTACCACTACTACGATTTAATAATGGCTCTCTTCGTGGCCATTCTTTTAATCTCAAACATAGCCTCAACAAAAATAGTCCAGCTAGCCTGGTTTAGCTTTGACGGAGGAACTCTAATTTTCCCCCTAAGCTATATTTTTGGAGATATCCTAACCGAAGTCTACGGATACGCAAAAACAAAACGAGTTATCTGGATCGGATTCTTAAGTGCTTTTTTAATGTCTCTAGTCTTAATGCTTGTCGTCTATCTTCCACCCGCAAACGGCTGGGAATTAAATGATGCCTTCAAAAATATTATCGGTCTCACTCCAAGAATAGTCCTCGCAAGCCTTATCGCCTACTTCGCCGGAAATTTTTCAAACTCATACATCATGAGTAAATTTAAAATAATATTTAAAGGAAAACAGCTCTGGATAAGAACAATTTTCTCAACCCTAGTGGGTGAAGCCCTAGACACTTCCCTTTTTATTCTCATAGCATTCCTCGGGGTATTACCATTAAGCTTAGTAATCACAATTTTCATATCTAATTATATTTTTAAATGTGGAGTAGAAATCCTCTTCACCCCCATAACATACAAAGCCGTAAAATTCCTAAAACAAAAAGAAAATGAAGATTACTACGACAAAGAAACAAATTTCAATCCATTTTATATGATAAAATAAAAAATCTTGCTCCAGGGGTCGCACCCCTTTACACTTTTCAAAGCCAAAGGCGCAGAAAAGTTAGGGGTCCGACCCCTATGTGATAAAAACATCAAAATAAAAAACAAAAGACAAGTAAAGAAATATTGTTAAAAGTTAACTGTCAACAAGGAGAGGTGGCTCGAGTGGTTGAAGGCGTCGCTCTCGAAAAGCGATAAGGGTGAAAGCCCTTCGGGAGTTCGAATCTCCCCCTCTCCGCAATAATAAAATGTTTGCACAGCATCCCGTCAGATGACGAGACGAACCCCCCCCTCGCCAACAAAACATCCATGACAAAGAACAAAAAATATGCTATTATATAAATAATATAAAATTAAAAATACAAAGAAAGGAGATAATACTATGAAAAAAGAATGGCCGGATTCAGAATAAAACGCACATTTTTTTCATCTTCTCTCCCACCCCGGAAAAATTATCTCGGGGTTTTATTTTTGTGACAAAAAGAGAAAAATATGATATGATATAAATAGTTAATATGATAATAAATCAGAGAAAAATTAAAGATTTGAAGTCTGCTAATTTATTATAAAATGCGGGTATATCCCGTATTTTTTGTCTAAATTATGCTTTTAATTAGCAATAAATACGAAAAAATTTCAAAATATCTAGATTTAGATAAGCCTTTAATAATTTTTGATTGCGAAGCGACTGGAACGGCAATCAGCTCTGATAAAATAATTAATTTATCTTACATTAAAATCTTTCCGGACGGACATATTAAAAAAGAAGATTATCTTTTTAATCCAGAAATAAAAATTAATCTAGAATCAACAGCAGTGCATGGCATTCGAAACAAAGATGTTCAAGATAAGCCAAAATTTAAAGAAAAAGCTCAAGAAATTTGGGAAGTATTTAATAATTGCTATTACTCCGGCTTTAATGTGACCGATTTTGATTTAATGCTTTTAAGACGAGAATTTATCAGAACAGGTCTTGATTTTGAATATGGCGCTAATGATATTATTGATACCAAAAAAATATATGAACATTTAGCGCCCCGAACTCTAAGAAGCGCTTATCATTATTATTTTCATAAATATTTAAAACTAGATCATTCAGCTATGTTTAATACAGAAACAGCGGCCGATATTCTCTTAAAACAATTAGATGAATATAAAGAAATTCGCAATAAAGAATTTATTAATAAACTGCATAATACAGCAGATGATGAAGCTATCACCGACAGTACCCAAAAATTTTATTGGATAGAGGGAGAAGCTTACTTTTCTTTTTCAAAATATAAAGACAAACCACTTTCATGGGTTGCTAAAAAAGATTCTAAATTTTTAGAATGGATGCTTCAAGCAGATTTTTCTAAAAACACTAAAAATATTATTAAAAATGCAATTAAAAAATAAATGGACATAATTTCTCATGCGCTTTATGCTAATTTAATCTTTAGAGAAGTGCCTCTTAAAGAAAGAGGTCTTATTTGTTTTTTTAGTATCTTACCTGACTTAATTTCTTTTTTCAGTATTATCGGCAGAGGATTTTTAAAAAAAGTTATGTATTATACTAATCCACCTAAACAAGTTTTTCCTCAAATAGTATTTCGACTTTACAATCTAACGCATAGTTTAATTGTTTGGTTGTTTATTTTCTTAATTTTAAAACTTTTTAATCTAGATTATTGGGCCTTAATTTATATGGGTTGGGGCTCACATATTATTTTAGATATTTTTACTCATTCTAGTAATTTTTTTCCCACTCCTATCCTCTGGCCCTTATCTAAATTTCATTTTTCTGGAATAAGATGGTCCAATAAATGGTTTATGCTTTTTAACTACAGTTTACTTTTATTTTTGTATTTATATTTTTACTAGTTACAAATTACAAATCATAACTTGTCAAAATAGCCTTAAATAGCTACAATAATACCATGAAAAATGATGATGACAATAGAATAATTAATCCGAAAGAGAAAGAAGAAGATGGAGCTATTGAAAACACTTTACGCCCTAAAACATTAGATGAATATGTTGGGCAAGAGAAAGTTAAAAATAATCTTAAGATTGCCATGGAGGCAGCTCAAAAAAGAGAAGAAGTTATAGAGCATGCTTTGCTTTATGGTGCTCCAGGTTTAGGAAAAACAACTTTATCTCATATTATTGCTAATGAAATGGGAGCAAATATTAAAATAACTTCCGGTCCAGCCATAGAAAAAACCGGAGATTTGGCGGCAATTCTTACTAATTTACAAGAAGGAGATATTTTATTTATTGATGAAATTCATAGATTAAATAAAACCATTGAAGAAATTTTATATCCAGCTATGGAAGATTACGCTCTAGACATTATTATTGGGAAAGGACCAACTGCGCGAACTCTGCGGATTGATCTTCCACGAATTACAATTATCGGAGCAACTACAAAAGTCAGTCTTTTATCCGCACCCCTGCGTGACAGATTCGGTTTAATTTATCATCTTAATTTTTATGAACCCGAAGATATAGAAAAAATAATTAAAAGATCTGCTAATATTTTAGATATTGGCTTAGAAAAAGAAGCAGCTGAAAAAATTGCCAGTCGTTCCAGGCGAACTCCGCGCGTGGCAAACAGACTTTTAAAGCGCGTCCGAGATTTCTGCGAAGTTAAAGGAAACGGGAATATTGAAAATGAAATTTGTGATCATGCTTTTTCCATGTTAGAAGTAGACCCTTTAGGACTTGATTTTATTGATCGCAAAATTTTAGAAATTATTATTGATAAATTTAACGGAGGACCCGTTGGCCTAAGCACAATAGCGGCTACTACCGGAGAAGACACTTCCACAATTGAAGATGTTTATGAGCCTTTTTTAATGCAATTAGGATTTATTGACCGCTCTCCCAGAGGACGAGTCGCTACGGATTTAGCTTATAAACACTTAGGACGCAAACGAAAAGGACAGGATAAGATTTTGTAACTAAATTATAAATCAAAATACAAAAATCAAATATCAAAATGACA
>CAZDHZ010000016.1:0-9470 GCA_964505405.1 uncultured Gammaproteobacteria bacterium
TGTCAACGAATTGATTAAATCTACCAGAATGACAAAAGTAGTGATTTTTGTTATAATATACTTAGAATTAATTAATATATCAATATGAAAAAAATCATAATATTTTTATTTTTATTTTTAGTGAGCGTAAGCGTAAATGCCAAAGAAGATTATTCTTGGTCGGATTTTGATAGGTCCTGTTTTACAAAAATGGCAGAAATAAATATTTTAAATTTGGAAACTTTTAAAGTGGAGATAGATGATGATGTTAATCCTTTATTTGTACAGGGAAATAAATTTTTGGCAAATAAAATTTATGAAAAAACAAAAGAAGAATATGTAGATTATAGTGTTTTAAATGAGCAGGGCTTAAAAGCCGGTGGTTTAGAAGATGCTCAAAAATATTTAAATGATGGGAATTTGAATACTAGTATTAATTTTGATCCCTATTTTACTGGTACCAGACAAATCATTATTGACGCTGGAGAGATATTAGAAGTAGGATCATTTAAATTTAATTTTGAATATAAAGCCCATCATTTAATTCGCTTTTATATTTCTGAAAATGGAGAAGATTATATTAATGTTAAGCATCCAGAAGATTTTAATTTTAGATTTTTAAAAATAGAATTTGAAGATTTAAATAAAAGAGTAAATGAAAATTATAATTTATCTATAAAGGAATTAAATTTAATCAAAAAAGGTAATTCCGTTTTTTTACTTAATCCCGAATCAAAAGGTTTATTAAATATTTATGTAGATTATAAGTGTGAAGATAAGGATAAGTTGCGAGAAGTTTTCAACGAAATAAATATTAAATCAAGACAAGCTAATTTTAGCACGGATATTTATACTTCTTTAATTGATATTAATCTTAAAGATAATATTTTTTATGATTCTGACTTTGATAATGATAATATTTTAAATGATGAAGATAATTGTCCTTTTGACTTTAATCCTAATCAAGGAGACGTGGATGGGGATTTGATGGGAGATGTCTGTGATTTTGACAATGAGGTTAAGAACTTTAATGATAAAGATTCTGATTCTGATGGGGTTGCTGATTCTCTTGATAATTGTGTCTATATATATAACCCTAAACAACTAGATAGTAATGCCAGCAAGTATGGAGATTTATGTAGTGATAATGATAAAGATGGTGTTGTTGGATATCTTGATAATTGTGTTTATGTATATAATCCGAAACAAGAAGATGTAAATGTAAATAAAGTTGGAGACGCTTGTGAGTTTGACAAAGATAATGACGGTATTTTTGATAGTCTTGATAATTGTATTAGTATTTATAATCCTAATCAGCTTGATCAGGATAATGATGATATTGGAGACAAATGTGATAATTGTGATATATATAATCCTCGTCAGATTGATAAAAATAACAATAATATTGGAGATAAGTGTGAAGAAAATGCTCAGAAAATTTTAGAGAATGATAAAGACGGGGATACTATTTTAAACTATAAGGATAATTGTCCCGAAATTATGAATTTTAATCAGGAAGATGAGGATGGGGATGGTGTCGGAGATAAATGTGATAATTGTTTGGGTCTTAAAAATCCGAAGCAAGAAGATAAAAACAATAATAGAATTGGAGATATGTGTGAGGACGCTGATCAAGATGGAATTGTGGGTTATTTAGATAATTGTCAATTTTATGCTAATGCTGATCAGGCTGATCAGGATAATGATGGAGTGGGAGATGTATGTGAAGATGATGATCGAGATGGTTTTGTTGCTATTGATGATAATTGTCCATTTGATTTTAATAAGGACCAGTCTGATATTGATAAGGACGGAATTGGAGATAAATGTGATGATCATGATAATCGTTTTTTAGAATCAAATAAAGGTTTATTTATTGGTTTTATAATTTTTATAACGATAATATTTGCTGCTTTAATAATTCTAATGATGAAAAAAATTAAAACTGTTAATCAATCTGTCAATAATAATAAAGAAAATCAGAAAGATTTAAAATAATAATTTATTTTAATATAAAACTGTATGTTAAAAATTTTTAATCGTTTAGCCTGGATAGCTAGTTTAGCTATGGGTTTTCTAATATCAATGCTTATTGGTATTTTAAGCGGGTCTCTTAATAATAGATATGCTTTTGACGCTGATACAATTCTTATTTGGTTAATTGGTGTAATATTGTTTGGAAGTATTTTTAAGAAATTATTTTTATCAAAAAGTTTTATTGCTTTAAATTTGGATCTTAAACTAGAAACTAAAAAAGAGAGAAAGCTTGAAAAAAGCGGATTCATAAGTCATAGTATTGAATCTCCAGAAGCACAGAGAGAAAAATTAGAAGTTGAAACAAAGTCTGAAGTGAAAGAAGACCTAAAGGCAGTGAATAAAATAAGTCTTGATGATTATGACGAATCTGCTGTAGATATGCCTCCTGATGTGAGTCATGATTCTATTAAACTTTCTTCGGAAGGGAAACTGTCCGTTTCGAAACTTGCAACACAACAAGTTGTTAAAGAGCAAATTAAAATATCAAGCAAGCCAAGTTTCATCCAAAACTTTTTTAAAGAAAATGCTTTGGCAAAGATTGGGGGCATTTTGCTTTTTTTAGCGGTTCTATTTTTTCTTCAATTAATTTATACGATTATTGGTCCGATTGGAAAAGTTATGGTCGGTTTTCTTTTTGGTTTTACAATTTTTGGAATCGGTCTTTTTCTGGAAAAGAAAGGCCATCATAAAGAATCAAGGATTCTCTTGGGGACTGCTATTCTAATTAATTATTTAGTTATTTTATCCGGAAGATACTTTATTGGAGAAGAGATGTTTGTTGATCAAACTTTATTTAATGAGAGTATTACTTTTTTTCTTCTGATTATTAATACTATTTTTGCAGTTAGTGTGGCTGTAGCTTTTGAATCCCATGCTTTATTGTTATTCTCTTTTGTGGCAGCTTATGCAAATCCTTTTTTAATTGGGGAAAAAATATCTCTTTCGGTTTATACTTTTTTAGCTTATAGCCTAAGCGTTTCTTTAGGGGCATTATTCATAAGTTATTATTATAAAAATCATGCGAAAGTTTATTCCCAAAATTTATTAAATGCAGCTTTTTTGGGAGGAAATATTTTAATTCTTTTAGCTCCCTTTGATAGCGTTTCTGAATGGTCTTTAAAGCTTGCTACGTTTACCTTTCTTTCTCTTCTTTGTCTTTTTGTGGCTTTCAAAAATAAATATAATGATTCTCTCGGAGCTTATTTTATTGGTACTTATATTTTCTTTATTGCTTTGATTATTTATGGCAGTTCTAGCTTGGCGTTATTTTCAGGTCCTTTACTTACGAGCGCTTGTCTTTTATTTATGGCTTTAATGGTTTTAGGAGGAGTTTTAGTTTATTCATTTATATCCCTTACTTCTATTTTTTATATTCTTTTAACTCCTTTATTTATTATTTTAGGTCTTTTTGTTTCAGATATATTTTATTTTGGAGATATCGCTTATGTTTTGATGGGTTCTGTCATTTTTTATATCTTAATTCTTTTTAAGCTCATGCCTAAGATGAATGCTAAAATGGTTTATTCTTTTTTTCTTGCTATGGGTGTTTTTGTTTTCTTGATTTCTGGATTTTTGGGAGATATGGCAAGGGGGAGTTTTGTGAGATCTGCCGTAGATGGAAATTTAGTTAATATTCAGATTTACGGAATTGTAATTGGCGCTTTTATTTTTCTTTTCTCAGCCTATTATCTTTCCAAAAAGAAAGGACTTGAGTATCTCTATGCCATGGCCACCATTTTTAGTATTTTTATTTTAGTATCCGTAATTCAGAGAGCAGGAGATTTAAAAACTTTTAGTATTATTAGTGCGGTTTTATTAGTTATTTCAAATATTTCTTTGCCATTTCTAAATAAAACTTTAGTTCAAAATAGAATTTATAATTTAGTATTGGGTATGATTTCCGGAGCAATTTTCGCAGTAGGGGAATTGTTTTATTTTTGGTTTGGAGATGCTGATCAATCGAAAATGACATTAGGAGCTTCGTTTTTACTTTTGGCTATTTTATATTTTTCTATTTCCTATTTAATGAGTCTTAAGCTTTCTTTATATAAAGACAATAATGAACAAAATGAAAATAGAATTGCGCATCTTAATGTTGTTTATGCCTTGATTGGAATTTCAATTTCTTTGTTTTCTTTGGCGGTAGCCTATGTTCTTTCTAGGTATTCTGAAGTTGTATCGGCGATTTGGCTTTTTGAATCAAGCGTTCTTTTCTATTTTTATTTCAAAACTAAAGATATGAAAGTGTATTTTGCCGGATTTGCTTTAATGATTATTGGTGTTATAAAATTATCTCTTTTTGCGCCTTTAGCCCTAGAATCTCATTTTTTAACTCTAATTCCGCTATTAATTGTTTTTATTTCTTTTGTGGCTAGTTTAAAATTTTTAGATTTTGAAAAAAGAAGTATTCGTTATTTTCATGATGTGCTTCATGCGATTGGTATAATTATTGTTGCCTTAATTTTATTTAGAATTATTCCAGACCATAACTATGGATGGATGATTTTGTCAGCCTCTTTATTTTCCATTCTTTTGTCTTTCGTGTATGGCATAATATATTCCTCTCAGATTAAGAATGTTTTTGTTTTCTTTTTAGGATTTTTATTTTTGACTCAAATTGGACAGTTAGAAATGGTCTTTTCTTATTTGGACATGAAAAATCTTTCTTATTTAAAAATACTTCAATATTCTACAACTATTTTATTTTCTTTAGCGATAATAATATTTAATTATTTGCCGAAAAAATATAATTTGCAAGAAAACGTAAATAAGGGCTTGTCTGTTGTTTTGAATCTAATATTTTCTTTATACTTATTTGTAATTACTACTCAATATGTATTTTTCATGTTTAATGAAAATGAATTTGTAATTACAATTTATTGGGGAATTTTATCATTATTTTTCTTGACTTATGGAATTCAGAAAGATGTCGTGAAATTAAGAACAATCGGCTTATATATTTTATCCTTAACTACTATAAAAATTCTAGCCTATGATATCTGGTCTGGTCTTGATGACGCTATTATGAGAGTAATTGCTCTAATGCTAGTCGGCGGAGTTATGATTGGAGTTTCAATTCTTTATTCAAAAAAGTACGATGGGGATTTAAAGGGGGAGTTTGATTTTGATAATTTGAGGTAGGGAGAATATTAATAAATTTTTATGAAATTAAAACAGGCCACTAAAGAAACAAAAGAATTATATAAAAATTTAAAACAGAAAAATATTAATTGTATTTTAGGCTATAATAAAAAAGATAAATATATAGATATTTATCTTCCGGATTCTAAAATATATATAGAAATAGATGATTTATTGCATTGTATTAGTCCGAAGCAAATAATTATTGATTTTAAAATGCTAAGCCCTTCTAAAAATAATTTTTATACTGTTAGTATTCCTAATTTAGTTTTAGAGGAACATGTAGATGAAATTTCTGATGCAATTGTTGAAGTTGTTAAAATGAGAGAATAATAAAGAATAAAAAAATATCAGATTAAGTTCTGATATTTTTTTATTTTATCTCAAGTATTTCACACTCATTTTCTTTTTGAGCTATTAATATTTTTATTTTATCTCCAACACTATGTCCCATTAAAGCTTGTCCTAAAGGTGAATTATGGGAAATTATATTTTTATTTGGATTAGTTTCTGATGATCCAAGAATTTGATAAGTTTTATTTTTATTATTTATTTTTATAGTTACAGTGCATCCAAGTTCAACTTTATCTCTATTTCTATTTTGATTAATAATCTGAGCCTTTTTTAAGTGATCTTCAACATCTAAAATACGTTGATTTAGTCCTCTTAATCTTCCTTTGGCTAGAGAATAGGCGTGATTTTCAGAAAAATCTCCATCAAGCGCAAGAGCTTTTACTTCTTTAATTAGATAAGGTCGTTTAAATTTCATATTCTCTAATTTTTTTTGAAGTTCTTGATATTTTTTTAGGGTCATACAAGGATCCGGTTTTAATCCAGTATATTTCCCCGCTTTTCTTGTAGGGGTTCGCATATTTTTATATAGTTTATTTATTCTCATTTTAGCATATTAAAATAAAAAAATCCTTTTTTATGTTATAATTATGATATGCAAAAGATTAATTATAAATTTGTAAAAGCCAAAAGAGCAAAAAGAATGAGTATTTCTGTTAATTCAGATTTAAGTGTTAGAATAACTATGCCTAGATGGATACCAAAAATTTATGCTGAAAAATTTTTAAAAGAAAAAGAAGATTGGATAGTGCAAAAAATAAATTATTTTTCTAAATTAAAAAAAACTGGAATTATAAAAATAAGTAAAACAGATTATAAAAAAAAGAAAGAAGAAGCTCGAGCTTTAATTAATAAAAACGTCTTAGAATTAAATAAATTTTATAATTATAAAATTAATAAAATAGCAATTAGAAATCAGAAAACAAGATGGGGGAGTTGTTCTTCTAAAAATAATTTAAATTTTAATTATAAGATGATATATTTACGTCCTGAACTTATTAAATATATTGTTGTCCATGAAATTTGTCATCTTAAAGAAATGAACCATTCTAAAAAATTCTGGGCCTTAGTGGAAAAAACCGTACCTAATTATTTGAGCTTAAGAAAAGAACTCAAAAAGACAAGTTTATTATTAATATGATTTTATGTGGTATGTATATATTCTAAAGTGCGCTGACAATACTCTTTATACTGGAGTAACGAAAAACTTAAAGCGAAGAATAGAAGAACATAATTCTTCTAAATTAGGAGCTAAATATACGAGAGGAAGGCGTCCAGTGAGTTTGATATATTCTAAAAGAAAAAAAGATTATTCTAGGGTTCTAAAAGAGGAAATAAAAATTAAAAAATTAACAAAACAAGATAAATTAATATTAATAAAAAATAATCAAAAACAAGAGAAGACTAAAAAGTTGAGCTAAAAGCCTATTCTCCCTATATTTTAGCTAATTTTAAAAAACAAAAAACTCTTGTTTTTTTTAATTTCTTATGTTATCTTATAATAAGCAGTAAAAATTCCTTTTTAGGGATTTTATTTTTGGATTTTAAATCTGAAATCTGCAATTTAAAATTCAAGGGTCGGTACTCAAGCGGTCAACGAGAGCAGACTGTAAATCTGCTGGCTACGCCTTCGTAGGTTCGAATCCTACCCGGCCCACAAAATAAATACACCCCTTTGGGTGTTTTTGTTTTGTTGTGTTGGGTGTGTCGAGAAGCTATTTGATCATATCATCTTAAGAGATAAAAATATTTAAATTACAATAATAGAATATTATTTGCACCTTACAAGACTAATGATGGTGTGAGGCTTGTCTCTTCGAATCCTACCCGGCCCACAATAAAAAAATCGCCAGAAATGGTGATTTTTATTATAAGTAAATAAGAAATTGATAAAACTTAAAACACTTAGCATTGTATTTCAATGGAGATAATATAATTTTTAAAAGAATAGACAATCATTCTGAGTTATTTAAATTATTTTTGATTGTTTTAATATTTCAAATAAGCTATAATATGGATATAATAAATTTATTGAGAGGAGGTGAATATTATGAAAAATAAATTAAATAGTGTAGGCGGTACCGGTGGTGGAGGTGGTGCTGGTGGCGGAGGCGGTACTGGTGGCGGAGGAGGAAGAGGTGGCGGAGGAGGAAGAGGAAGATAATCTTAATTGTTTTAAATGAAGAGTTTTTATTTAATTATAGAAACTCTTTTTGTTTTTTCTACTATTCATTTGACACTTCTAGGGGTATATATGATATAATACTTATTGTCGTTTAATTTTTACAATTTTTCAAAAATTTATCTAATTAAAATTATTAATATTAAAATATTATGAGTAAAGAAAAATTAAGATTAAAAAATTTTCCTATTTCTTTTTATTCTATTTCTTTAGGTTTAGCTGGCTTTGCTGTAGCCTGGCAGAAAGCTGAAGGGATTTTAAAACTGAATTTTAATTTAAGTGGGTTTTTATTTATTTTAGTGTTCTTGTCTTTTTTAATAATTTCCTCAGCTTATTTTTATAAATTTATAAAATTTCCAAGAGATGTAAAAGATGAATTTCATAATCCGATTAAAATAAATTTTTTCCCGATTATTGCTAAAGTGTTTCTTTTGTCTAGTATTTTTTTATTAGGATGGCAGATGATGTTTGTATCTAAAATCTTATGGATAATTGGTGTGACTTTACAGTTAGGTTTTACTTTAATTATAGTTTCGGATTGGATGCATCGTCCCCATTTTGAACTAAAGCATATTTCGCCAGCCTTATTTATTCCGATTGTAGGAAATATTATTGTACCTATTGCCGGAGTAAGTCATTTTCCGGCGGAAATTTCATGGTTCTTTTTTAGCATAGGTTTTTTCTTGTGGCTTATTTTTATGACTATAGTTTTTTATCGTATTATTTTTCATGAACCCCTAGAGGAAAAATTAATACCTACTTTTTTTATTTTGATGGCACCTCCCGCAATAGGCTTTATTGCTTATGTAAAATTAACCGGAGAAGTGGATGTTTTTGCTCGAATTATGTATTATTTTTCTTTGTTTTTATTTATTGCTCTTTTGATGCAATTTAAATATTTTTCCAAAATTAAATTTTATCTTTCTTCTTGGGCATATTCTTTTCCTTTGGATGCTTTTGCTATTGCTACTATTTTTATTTATCATGAAACCGGAATAACTCTTTTTAAATATGTAGCCATATTTTCCTTAAGCCTATTAAGTCTTATTGTTGCTCTGCTTATTTATAAAACTATTTTAGCTATTAAAAATAAGGATATTTGTGTAGAAGAAAATGAATAAATTATATTATTTAAGTTTTTTAAGCCAAAAAGGCCATAAAATTTATTTATTTTTTCTTTTATTGACATAAAACATAAAATATATTAGTATATTAAGGCATAATAATAACAAAAAATGCAAAAACTTTAATGTTTTGCATTTTTAATTTTTAGTATATGTCCCAAGATAACATGATAAAATTTGAGTGTACTGAATGTAAAAGAGTTAATTATTTTTCTCACAAAAATAAGAAGACTTTAAAAGAACGATTAGAATTAAAAAAATTCTGTAAGTTTTGCAAAAAGCACACTCTTCATAAAGAGACTAAATAATACAGGGGCCGATTTTATTATTTTGGCTTAAAGCTTTTATTTGTTATAATATTCATATATGCAATATCAGCTTCAAAATAATAAAAAAGCCCTTTTATTATTGTTTTTGATTTTATTTTTATCGGGATGTACCTCACTTAAAAGCATAGATCAAAAGCTTGGAGAAGTATTTTTTAATGAAGAAAATATTAATGTTCCGATTGAAAAAAAAGAAGAAAATTTAGAAAAGAAAATAGAAGACAAGTTAAGTCCAGAAATCAAAGAAAAGATAGACAATTGGCTTAAAGCGAATAGTCTAAATAGATACGGTGATAAGGCTGATACTTATTATGCCGGAGGCACACCTCT
>CAZDHZ010000016.1:9570-16158 GCA_964505405.1 uncultured Gammaproteobacteria bacterium
TAATTTGCAAACCATATGCAAAAACATTTTTTATCAAGAGCATTTTTAATTTTATTAATCATTTCTGTTTTTTACGCTGTTTGTAGAATTTTTGCTCCTTTTTTTATAGATCTCTTAGCAGCGACTATTTTAGTAACTATTTTTTATAAGCCTTATGAGAAACTGTTAAAATTGTTTAGAGGTAAAAAAAATATAGCTTCTTTTGTAATGGTTTTTCTGATAGTATTGCTCGTTATTATTCCTTTGGCAAATTTTTTGGTTTATACGGCGCAAAGAAGCGTAGAAGCTTATGAAAGCACAAAAGTTTATGTTGAAGGAAAAGACATCGGGCAGACATTAGAAAATCATTTATTGGATAAAATTAATTATTTAGGTTTAAGTAGCGAGACTGTTAAAGATGCATTACTTGGGTCAGCTAAACAAATTAAAGATGGTTTAACCGTAGGTGCTGGAAATTTAATAGTAGGAACGACTAATTTTATTCTTTCTTTGTTTTTAATTATATTGACCATGTTTTTCTTTTTCGCAGATGGGAAGAAGATGCTTGAAAAATTAATGTATTGGACCCCACTTTCTAATAAATATGACAAAGAGATATTTAAAAAGTTCCATGATGTGAGTATATCTACAATGTTTGCTACTTTCATAACTGCAGTAGTGCAAGGATTCGTTGGAGCGCTTGGATTTATAATTGTAGGTGTGCCGGCTTTTTTCCCTGGAATTGCTATGGGATTTTTATCAATTTTACCATATATAGGTTCAGCTTTTGTTTGGGTTCCGACTGGAATTTATTTATTATTCATAGGTAAAATTTGGCAAGGAGTATTTCTTTTAGTCTGGGGCGGTGTTGCTGTTTCTAATATTGATAATTTACTTCGAGCTTATATCATAAAAAATAAAGCTGAAGTTCATCCAATTTTTATAATATTTTCAATTCTAGGAGGAATAAGCTTATTCGGATTCTGGGGAGTAATCTTCGGCCCACTAATAATTTCCATAGCAGTAACGATTTTACATATTTATGAAATGGAGTATGGACAGGTTTTAGAAAAGTAGAATTTTATTTAGAATTTGACAGATTAAATATTATATTTTAGAATTTATTATATAAGGTTATATAACCACTTATGATAGTTCTAAAATATGAAGAATAAATTACTAAAAAATAAAGCAGAAAATCTTAGAAAATCCGGCTATTCTTTAAGAGAGATTAGTGATAAAATTGGTATTTCAAAAAGTACGGCTTCAATATGGTTATCTGACATAATTATCTCGGATAGTGGAAAATTAAGATTACAGAAAATTAAAGAGCGGGCAATACAAAAGACTAAAGATTATAAGAAAGAACAGAAAAAACAATATTTTTCTGAAATATTGCAAAATTGTGATGTTCTTATAGGTAAACAAAAATATTCTTCAAAAGAATTTAGAATATTTTTGGCATTATTATTTTGGGGAGAAGGTTCAAAGAAAGAAAGAAGATTGACTTTTACAAATTCTGATCCGGCAATGATAAAATCTTTTCTTTATTTGTTAAGGAAATCATATAAAGTTGAAGATAAAAAATTAAGAGCAATTTTGCATTTACATAGTTATCATGATAAAAAAAAACAGTTAGATTTTTGGTCAAAAATTACGAAGATAAGAAAAAATAAAATAATTATATATAATAAAAAACACACAGGGAAAAGAAAAAATAATGAATATGAAGGTTGTATTTCAATTCGATATGGAGATGTAAAAATACTTGATGAATTATTTTTAATTATAGAACGTTTCAAAAAATTTACATTTGCGAGTGTCGTATAATGGTAGTACAGGGCTCTCCAAAAGCTCTAGCGTGGGTTCGATTCCTACCACTCGTGCATTTTGATTTATAACCGCCTTAATAGGCGGTTTTGTATTGCCGATTTGTATTAGTAGGTTAGCTATTGACAATATTTCTTAATATGGTATAGTTAAAAAATAAAGCTAAACCATATTAAGAATATATGACTTATTTAGATAAAAAAATTAAAGATAGAATCGATGAAAAACTAAATCGTTTGAATAAATTTAGACCTTTGCCTGTTTCGGTTGTAAAAAAACTCAAAGAACAATTTGAGATTGAAATGACTTATAATTCAAATGCGATAGAGGGTAATAGTTTAACTCTTAAAGAGACTTATCTTGTTGTTAATGAAGGGTTAACAATCAAGGGTAAACCGCTCAAGGATCACTTAGAGGCCAAAAATCATCAAGAAGCTTTGGAATATTTGTATGACCTGGTTGAAAAAGGTAAAAAAAATACTTTTTCGGAAAATTTAATACGTTCGTTGAATCAAATTGTCCAGCAGAATATTGATAAAGAATGGGCGGGACGTTATCGAAATAGTGGAGTAATTATTGGTGGGGCATTACACAGACCACCTGAGGCGATTGATGTACCTAGACAGATGAAAGAATTAATTAAATGGTATTCTGATAATCAAAAGATGCATCCGGTTGAATTGGCAAGTATAATACATCATAAGCTGGTTTATATTCATCCGTTTTTTGATGGCAATGGTCGCACTTCAAGACTTGTGATGAATATTATATTGATGCAAGCAGGATTTCCCTTGGTGGTGGTGATGAAGACTGATAGAAAGCGTTATTATACAGCATTAAGTTTAGCTGATAGTGGTGATTATTTTTCTTTTGTGAATTTTATTGCTAGAGCAGTTGAAAGAACTCTTGATATATATTTAAAGATTATTACTCCTAAATCACAAAGAAAGGAAAAATATATTACTCTTGCAGAGCTTGCTAAAAGCACCAAATATACCCCAAAATATCTCAATCTTTTAGCTCGTACGGGAAAATTAGAGGCTCATAAAGATGGTCGAAATTGGTTGGCATCCAAAGAAGCTTTAGATAGATATATTAATGGAAGAGAACGTAGAAGATAAATAATATTAAATAAGTGTGATTACACCATCTTTAGTTAATTCTGGGAGCATAATAATATTAGAAGTATTTTTAAAATAGGTTCTAACATCGTACCAGCATCCGTGCAAATAAAACTGATCTAATATTTGGTCAGTTTTTTAGTGGGGTGAAAGAAAATTCGGATTTGGTCAAATTGGAAAATAACAAAAAAATAACATTTTAACTTTGCCCGCTAGTATGACATTTTAACTTTGCCTTTACATTTAATTTAAATCTGTTGACAACTTATATTTAAGAGGAGTATTATTAAGAGAAATATATTCTAATACTTAAATTAAAAATTATGAAAAACAATAAAATCAAAAAATTTACACCAATTTGGTTCGCTGTTGTTTTAGGTTTAGGTGGTATTGCTCTTTCTTCTTTTTTAATGTCTGTTATCTTTAATTTAGCATGGTTGAAAGCGATAAGTCCCTTTTTAGTTTATCTTAATTTATTTTTATTTTTATTTTTATTTTATTTTTGGGTTACAAAAGCTTTTTTCTTCTCTACAGTCTTATTAAAAGAATTTAAACATGAAATAATTGCAGGCTTTCATTCTTTATTACCAGCGGCCATGATTATGATTGCAATAAATTTTGCTAAATTAGGAGAACCTTTGTCTTTATGGCAATATCAGAATATTGCTTTTATTTTTTGGCTATTAGGAGCTTTTTTTGAATTTATATTTTTAACTGCTAGCATTTATTACTTAATTATTAATGAAAAAATGCATTTAAATTTTTTAAATGGTGGTTGGTTAGTTCCCCCAGTAGCGGCTTTATTAGTTCCAGTAGCTGGTTTGGAAATTATTAAGTTTAGTTCTTTGGGAACGAGTTTACTTTGGATTAATTATTTTTTCTTTGGAGCTGGACTTTTCGTTTTTAGTTTAATCGCGGGAGCATTATTCGCTAAATTGTTTTTTCTTAAAAAACTTGATCCGAAGGTTTTTCCTTCTCTTTGGATAATACTTGTTCCTTTTTCTTTAATTTCTATGTCTCTGCCTTCTTTTGCTCGAGAAATTTCTTCTTGTTTGGGGGTGAAGATTTTAGATCCTCTAAGTGCTTTAGGAACATTTGTAAATCCGATATTAATTGGAATTGATTTTTGGTTAATTTTGCTTTTAATTCTTTTAACTTATCATTATTTAAAAAAAATAGAGCTTCCTTATGGTGAGGGTTGGTGGGCTTTTATTTTTCCAACATCTTCTCTTGCTATTGCTTCTTTAGGATATGCTTTAGCGACTGGAGAAGCTTTTTTTGCCTATTTGGGAGGAGCGGTTTACTTATTTCTTTTAGGAATAACGCTGGTTGTTTTAACGCGTACTATTAATCATTTTATTATTAAAAAATAAAAATATGCCTGAAGAAAATAAAATATTAGAAAAACTTAAAAAAGTAATGCATCCAGCGATTAATATGAATTTAGTTGATTTAGGAATTGTGGTTGGTGCAGAAATGAAAAATGAAAAAATAATCATTACTATGGCTTTTCCGGTTTTAGGTATCCCAATTAAGGATCTCTTACTTTCTAAAGTAAGAGAAGCTTTATCTGATTTTTCGGAGGAAGTTGATTTTGAGATTAGAGAGATGAGCGAGGAGGAAAAAACTAGTTTTTTAAATTTAGAACATGCTAATTGGAAGGGTATGTAGAAATATTATTAATTATTTAAATTTAAAATTATGGCAAAAGTAAATAATAAATGCATCGCTTGCGGTGTTTGTGTTAGTGTTTGTCCGGACGGTTTTGAGATGGAAGGGAATATGGCACGAGTTAAAAATCAGGAAGCTTCTTGTTTAAAAAAGGCGGCGGAAGCTTGTCCGGTGCAGGCGATTGAAATTGAGGAAAATGATGAAGTTGATAATCTAGATTCTAGTTCTAATTCTAATTTTGTTCCTGGTGCGGGAGGAGGAAGCGGTCAGGGCGGAGGACAAGGAATGGGCCAAGGTGGAGGAATGGGACGTGGAGCTGGACAAGGTGGAGGAATGGGACGTGGAGCTGGACAAGGTGGAGGAATGGGACGTGGTGGAGGAATGGGTAGAGGTATGGGTCAGGGCGGAGGACGTGGGATGGGACGAGGTGGAAGATAATTTTAATTTTATAAATTTATCGTACTGCTCCAGAATAGGCGATAGCTCGTACTAAGTCCCAGTCATTAGCTTCTGTGGGAGATGTATTAAATATAGATCTATAAATTTTAATAGCTTTTTTTTCGTTTTCTATGTTTCGGTTCGCTGGTCTTAGGCCGTAGGCGATAACCGTTACTGCTGCATTATCGTTAGGATTGTCCATATTTGGTGCTCGCTTATAAATTGCGCTAAAGGAAGTATTAGCGGCTTTTTTTTCAGACTCTATATTGCGTTCATTAGGCCAACGTCCGTTGGCTATTTTAATTATGTCCTGCCACTCAAGTATTTCTCGAGGAAGTTTATTAAATACGGAAAGGTAAGAATTCAAAACTCCGGCTCTCTCTCCAGCACCGAGGATAATTGTAGTAGGCGTACCGGCATCTATGAAATAAGAAATAGCATGTTTGTCTTTGTCGCTTAAGTTGTGTGGACTTTTGACCATAATAAAAAGAGCTAGACGCGGAGAATTAGAATTTTGTGGTTCGTTAATTACTTTGTTATAATTATAGATAATTCCCGCTTCATGCAAGGAAACTTCGTTAACGACTTGTGAGCTGGCATTGGCTAATTGATTAACTTGTTTATCGTTTTCTTCCGGATTATTTTCTTCGTCCTTCTCTTCTTTATCCTGAAAATTATTTTTCTGATGAACAGAATCTTTTATGACTATAGCTTTTGAATAATTATCATTTCTATCTTTAGTAAAGAAAATATAATAATAAGATAAATTTTCAGCTAATCCCGAATCTGTAAAATTTTCTTCTTTTCCCTCATATATTTTATCACAAAAAGCTTCTATTGCTTCAAAAGAAAAATAATCTTCAATTAAAATATCAGAACGGAAAACAATTGTTTTATCAAAGCTGATATTTTTGGGATTAGTCCATGATAATTTAGCAAAGCTGGTATTTCTTATAATATTAATATCACTGAGCCCATTAATAAAAGTATCAGCTCGAACGCTGAAAGAAAAAATCAGACTTATAAAAAAAATTAATAAAAATGTCTTTTTCATATCTTTATATTATCATAAGAATCAATATTGAACAATTTTGTTTTTTAAATTGATTTTTACTACTAAAAATGATAATATGTTGGTATAATAATTATCTACTGAGGGATCTCAGTAGATCGAAATAAATATGAAAACCAAGAGAATATCCAGTGAAAAAAATATTAGAAAAATTACAAAGACTGCTGGTGGGAGTAGCTATTCTATTACTTTGCCGATTGATGTTGTGCGAAGATGGGGTTGGAAAGAAAGGCAGAAAGTTGAATTGGAAATAGATGAGAAGAGAAAGGTCATTAAAGTAAAGGATTGGAGGAAAAAATAATTTTATAATAAACAAAACATATGAAAAAATTAATTTTATTGATGATTAGTATAGTTATTTTGACAGGATGTTCTACTTCCTTAAAATCTGATAGTGGAACTTTGACAGATGATAAATCAATTGACCAAGCGGCAGAAGAAATGGGAAAACAAATTGATAATACCGTGAATCAGCAA
>CAZDHZ010000017.1:0-4638 GCA_964505405.1 uncultured Gammaproteobacteria bacterium
TTTCGAGGAGAACCAGCTATTGCCGAGTTCGATTGGAATTTCTCCGCTAACCACAACTCATCCCCTAGTATTGCACGACTAGTGGGTTCGGTCCTCCATTCCGCTTTCGCGAAACTTCAACCTGGTCATGGCTAGATCACTCGGCTTCGGGTCTAGTCCATACGACTCGCGCTCAGCTAACGCTTCACTAAAATTAAATATCAAAGTGCAAAATACAAAATTTTAGAATTCGCTTTGCTCATAAAATTAATTTTAATAATCAATTTAATCGCGATAGCGATACCAAAATTTTGATTTTTGATTTTTGCATTTTGAATTTAGTGTAGCGTTAGCAAAACGCATACGGGCGGTTAACCCTCGCTTTCACTGTAGCTCCATCCCAAACGGGACTTAGCTCAGCCATATAGAACTAACTCGTTGGCTCATTCTTCAATAGGCACGCAGTCACCTCGTATCTCGCTATCGCTCACTACGAGGAATTTTTAATTTTTAATTTTTAATTTTTAAATAATTTCTTAATGTATTAATTTTTAAACTTTAATTAAAAAGTTTAAAAATTTAAATTTAAGATTTATTTATAAAATTAAAAATTTAAAAATTTAAAAATTCGTATCGAACGTTAGTGAGATACGAAGCTCCTACTCCTTGTAAGTATATGGTTTCAGGTACTATTTCACCTCCCTCACCGGGATGCTTTTCACCTTTCCCTCACGGTACTAGTTCACTATCGATCATAAGAAGTATTTAGCCTTGGGACATAGTCGTCCCAGATTCCTACGGGGTTTCACGAGACCCGCAGTACTTAAGAAATATTGTAGTAAAGCATTAATCTTTTTCGCACTACAGGGCTTTCACCTTCTCTGGCAGAGCTTTCCAGCTCGCTTCGGCTAAAGATTAATATTTTTTCTCTACCTCACTTTATCAGGTTGTGAACACAATACTCTTGCAACACCTATGAAACATATGGACCTGTATCCTTCTGATATCTTCCTCCCGAAGGATTCAAATATCTTGGTTAAATAGGTTTAGGCTGTTCCCCGTTCGCTCGCCACTACTTAGGGAATGTGCTCGTGTCTCGCTATCGCTCATCACAAATTTTTAATTTTTTAATTTTTAATTTTTAAATAATTTTTAATGCTTAAATCTCTAAACTTAGTGTTTAAAAATTTTAATTTAAGATTTATTTAAAAATTATAAAATTATAAAATTTAAAAATTGTGTCGAACGCTAGTGAGACACGAACTTTTTTTTCTTTTCCTCCGGCTACTAAGATGTTTCAATTCGCCGGGTAGTCCCCTCACTGTCCTATGTGTTCAGACAGCGGGCGCCCCATCTTCAATAGGGCAGGTTCCCCCATTCGGAGATCCTCGGGTCAAAGGTTGCTTGCCACCTTACCGAGGCTTATCGCAGGCTGCTACGTCCTTCATCGTCTTCTTATGTCAAGGCATTCACCATATACTCTTGATGAGATTTTCCCACATTTTTGACAAAAATGTGGAATACTTACGTTAAGATTTTGTTTGATGCTCTTCCATAAGTTTTGCCCAAAAGACAAAACAATGGAAATATATATTTATTAAATTGTTAAAGTTCAGATTTAACTTTTGACAGTTAACAATTAACTATTAACATTTCTTGTTAACCCTTAATTGTTAGCCGTCAATTATTCAATTTAAAAGCAAAAAAACCGCTCTTAGCGGTTCAAGGCAACACTTAAAACAGATTGCGATCAACCACTTTTAAATTTAAAATCAATTTTTTTATACATAAAGTTTTTATAATAATAAAAACGTATTTACTATTATACGGTTTTTTCTAAAAATGTCAAGAAAAGACTAAAAATATATTTTAAGTATAAATTATTAGTTTTATTATTTAATACTAGCTGTTTTTCATTATAAATAAAATGCCTTTTTTAAAATAAAAAAAACATTATTTTAAATATATGTTTTTTTATTTTGAAAATATTTTATTTCAACAAAATTTCTCACATTTTATTCACAAAATATATACAACTCCCCCTAATTCTCTAACTAAATCAAAGCAATTTAAATTTCTCTAAAACTTCCGGGTTAACCATGTTAATCTGGGCTACTTCTTTGGATATAATTTTATCTTTAAAAAGTTTTTGCAAACTTTGATCTAAACTCGTCATGCCTTCCTTAGAACTAGTCTCAATTACAGTTTTAATCTGAGCAATTTTATTTTCTCTAATTAAGTTAGATACAGCTGGAGTATTAATCATAATTTCACGCGCTGCAACTCGTCCCCCTCTAAGATCCGACAAAAGACGCTGAGAAATTACTCCTGACAAAACCATAGATAATTGCATTCTAATTTGAGATTGCTGATGAGGAGGAAAAATATCTATAATTCTGTCAATTGTCTGAGCCGCACTGTAAGTATGAAGCGTAGCTAAAACTAAATGTCCGGTTTCAGCCAAGGTAATCGTAGTAGCAATAGTTTCTAAATCTCTCATCTCTCCCACCATAATAATATCCGGATCTTGTCTTAAAGCATGTTTAAGTCCTGAGGCAAAAGAAAGCATATCCGAACCTAGCTCACGCTGTTTTATTACACTTTTTTTAGATTTAAAAATAAATTCAATAGGATCTTCTAAGGTAATAATATTAGCAAAACGATTTTCATTAATATAATTTACCATGGCCGCCAAAGAAGTTGATTTTCCGCATCCGGTCGGTCCAGTTAAAAGGATAAGTCCTTGCTGTAAGTCTAAAAGATTATAAATAATTTTAGGCATATCAATAGAATCCAAACTAGGCATGATATCATTAATAACTCTGGCAACCAAGCCTATATTATTTTTTTCAAAATGTAAATTAATTCTATAACGATTATTGTCTATTGAATAACCAATATCAAGTTCCCGAGTAGAAAGAAACTTTTCTTTTTGTTCCGAATTTAAAATACCAAAAATCATCTGTTCCATATCTTTCCCGCTGATTTCTTTAGCTTCTTCTATATAGTCTAATTCCCCATTAATACGAAGTAGGGGTTTAAGCCCTGTAATTAAATGTAAGTCTGAAGCTTTTTTTTCAACTGCTAATTTAAATAAATTTTTGAGTAACATGTAATTTAATTAAGAATTAAGAATTAAGAATTAAAAATTATAAATTAATTATACCACAAAAAAAATCTGATGTCATTTTAACATCAGATTATATATAGAAACTATTTTTTCCCTAACACTCTAACTCTACCTCAAGGTACTTTCTCTTGCCTAACAACAATTCACCATTTCTTCTTCTTAATTCCCTTCCTCGCGGCATCAACCTGCGCTTCCTGCTTTGAAGAACCTTTGCCCTTAGCGACTAAATCGTCTCGTAAATAAAGCCCGATTTCAAAAATCTTATCATGATCCGGTCCGTTTTCTTTTAAAACTTTATAATGAGGTGTTATTTTATATAAATCTTGAGATCTTTCTTGAAATTTAGACTTTGGATCCAAAAATAATTCATTAGATAATATATTTTCCAATTTGGAAAGCATATGTTTTTTAATAAATTTGCTGGCTGGCTTAATTCCTTGATCTAAATAAATTGCTCCAATAACAGCCTCAACAGCGTTCGCCAAAATATATTGCCGAGCTTTTGTATTTTTATCTTTTGCCTCCCCTTTAGACAAATATAAATAATCTTCAAGTTTAGTTTCCTGCGAAACCAAAGAAAGCATCTTAGAATTAACTAAACTCGCTCTCCAATTTGTTAATTCACCTTCCGGAGTATCTGGATAATTATTAAATAAATCCTCAGTAACCACAATTTCTAAAACCGCATCACCTAAAAATTCCAAACGCTCATTATGACCTAATTCAAAGTCCGGATGCTCATTGATATAAGAGCGATGCACCATGGCCTGTTTTAATAATTTGGGATTTTTAAATTTTACCCCAATTTCAGCCTCCAGCTGAGAAAAATCTTTCATGTTTTTGCATTGCTTGATTATTACATTGTTTCATTCTTATTGATGATTTCCCACCAAAGGTGGATCAGCCCGAGACTGAAACAATTTAATAATTTAGCAATAAATTATTAATTAATTAATTTTTTAATTTTTGTAATTTTTAATTTTTAAATAAATCTTAAAAAATAATTTTTAAACAATTTATTTATAATACATACAGATTAGTTTAAAAATTTAGATTTTAAACATTATTTTAAAAATTTAAAAATTTAAAAATTATTTCACCCTTTATTCTCTTCTCCCTCCAAATCCTTATAAATAGCCCCGAGTACACCATTTACAAATTTTCCAGAAGACTCTGAGCCAAAAGTTTTCGCGATTTCAATCGCCTCATTAATAGCAACTTTGGAAGGAATATCATTATTATGAATTAATTCATAAACTCCTAAACGTAAAATATTACGATCCGTAATCGTAATCTGGTCTAAGGGCCATTCAGTCGCATATTTAGTAATATATAAATTTATCTCATCTAAGTTTTCAATAACACCTTTAATAGCATTTTTCACAAATCCCTGATCGTCAAATTTAGGAGCAAAATTCTTAAAAATACTATCAATAATTAAAGGCAAATCTTCTTTTTTTTGACCATTAAAATCCCATAAAAAAAGCGCTTGCATGGCGATTGTTCTAGCTAAATGTCTGTTGGACATA
>CAZDHZ010000017.1:4738-15950 GCA_964505405.1 uncultured Gammaproteobacteria bacterium
CCATAAAAAAAGCGCTTGCATGGCGATTGTTCTAGCTAAATGTCTGTTGGACATAATATCTAAATGATTACAAATTCACAAATATTGTCACAAATTCACAAATTAGAATAAATAATTATAAATTTAAATTCATTCCAATTTGTGAATTTGTGTTCTAATTTGTGTATTTGTAATACTAATTCACAAACAAAACAAAAAAGCGTTTTTACTCGCTTTTTGTTTTCTTCTCTTTTATTTTAATAACTTCTTGCTTTTTATAAGTTCCACAAAATGCACAAGCCTTATGGGGCTCTACTGCTCTCCCACATTGAGGACATATAGTTAAACTAACTTTTTTAAGGGCATGGTGCGACCTTCTTCTGCCTTGAGAACTTGAAGTTCTTCTCTTTTTTGGTACGGACATAAATTAAAAATAAAAATATCAAATAAACAATTTATTATGATTATAGTTAAACAAATTAATAAAAATTAGTCAAGAGCGAAAAATAAGAAAAAATAAGAATAGAAAGAAAAATAAGAAGCTTAGTCTCCTCCCCTACCTTAAGGATAAAAACGAGGTGGAATTTAATAAATCAACAAAAGCTGAAAAACAAAAAAAAATAATTAAAATAAACCCAAAACAAAAACACCTTTAAACAAATAAAGGTGTTTTTGATTTTATCTTAAGCTACAAAAAGTAAAGTGTTAACAATCAAATATGTACAGGTAATAGTAACGGTTAAAGCCACATAGGCAAAATCACTATTAAAAACTTGCACATGTTTTTCCTGAGGAACTACTTCCTCAATGTTTGTTTCTTCTTCCATTTTTTTGTTTTTGCCTCTCCGCTAAAATTAACTACATTATTTTGACATAGAAAATCTATACGAAAGAGGATTTTATTTTATAAAATAAAAAGAGCTTTTTAACGCTCATTTATATAATATCATATCTAGCGAGAAAAGTCAATGTTGATAAGTCAAATATTGGCTAAAGATAGATAATTAATTTTTAAATTTTGTAATTTTTAAATTTTATAAATAATTTTTAATAACTAAATTTTAAAACAAATTATCTCAAAACTTGCTCTGGAGGGGTCGTTCCTCTTTTTGCTCAAAGAAGCCAAAGGCGCCGGAGAGCAAGAGGTGCGACCCCTATATGGTAAAATAAAATTTATTACAAAATTCACTTCCTCAAAACCTTAACATCGTCAATATCCCTAATATCAATAAGCCGAGAAGCTTTTTTAGGCTTAAAATCAGAATCCTCAAATAAAACCGAGATATCTCGTCCAAAATATTTTTTTATATTTTTTAAATCAGAAATAGGCGCTTTCCCACTAATATTCAAACTTGTAGAAACTATCGGCACTCCTATTTTTTTAATTTCTTTAATAAGCAAAGGATAATGAGCTAAGCGCACCGCGCCACTCCCGCCAGAGCCTAAAAGCTCAGATGGTAAATTCCCACGCGATTTTAAAATTACAGTACTTGGCTTAATCTTATAATCTAATTTTTCTTTTCGCGCATCAAAGCTCGTCCTCGGCCAAACCGTTCGCAAATATTTTTCCTGCTTTTTGGAAATAAAAAAATATTCTTTGGCCATGCAATAAGAAGAAACCAAAACAATCATCGGTTTATTTCTCTCCCGCTTTTTTAATCTAAACAATTCCAGAACAGCCTGTCTATCTATCGCCTTGCATCCCAAGCCGTAAATTGTATCCGTAGGGTATATAAATATTTTTGGCATATTACATAATTACATATAGTCTATTAGCAGACTTTTCATAAAAGCATACTAATTTGTTGATATACTTTTATAATACATTTTTCAAAATAGCGCTTAATTTTTTTATAGCGTTTTTTATTGGCATTATGGTTTATAATTATGGAGTTAGTAATTCCATTTTAACACAATTTTTGGAAACTAATAAGTTATTTTAATAGTAATAAACCAAAATAGAAAATAGCCGCTTTTATCTAAAAATAGCTACTTTTTAATACTAATTTAAAAATACACAGTTTACTGTACTTTTTATATAAAGTTCTTATTAAAATTATTTATAATTTCTAATTTTATCTCTTAGTCATACAATAAGAAGAAACCAAAACAATCATCTTTTCGTCCCACAGTTAAAGACATAATAAAATTCACCTATTTGAAATTCGTCTCTATTTGACATAAAAATTTTAAAAACTGATTCTCAATACAACTTCATTCCCTCCTTTAGTTTTGACATATATCAAATTTTATATTTTAATATTTAATTAATAATAAATTTAAGGAAGTGAGCAAATACCATTATTACATTTTTCTCAATGCCTTTGTGGCTCCATTAACCCTAATATGCACGCCTGAGTCAGCAGAGTCTCCCGGATCTACTAAAACTATTCCATAAGTAATCCCACCCTTACTTATTCTTAAAGGAGATGCTTCTCCTGATTCACAGGCGATAGAAACTGTTTCTGTCCCGTTGTAGACTTTTAGGCCGATATCAATATAAGCAGGAGCTTCTTTTTCAATTTTTCTCAAGCGCATTTTAGAACAGCCCACACATTTTTCAATAATATATATAGCACTATCGTCATAAACCATCCTTTGGATTACATCTTCAGACCCAGCCGCCCCAGAAACATGTGGGTTCTCTTCTAAAAACGAAACAGAAGTATTTAAATCGTCTTTATGAAATTTATCAATCCGCCAACCAAAATCTCCCTGCATAGAATTTTCCTCATAATATGTTTTTCTGCTTTGTTTGTAATAATAATCTCCTTCAAATACTGGAGATGGCCAAGTGTCATAGGGCAATTCTTGCTTTGTGATAATATCAAATTTTTTAGTTTCGGTTCCAAGGTAATTTTCTATATATAAATTATTTCCATCAAAAGCATATTTTGCACAACACATGGGAACACTAGTAAAACCCATATTCCAATTTGAAGTTCCTGAAACGTCCCTTCTGTCTATCATATATTTAGCATATTCTCCAGATGGTCCTAACTCATTCATACCAAAAGCATAAAGCTCTCCATTATATACAGTAAGGTCATCAACTATGGAAAATATTAAGGAGGTATCATAAACCAACAGATCAGTTTTAACCCAACCACTACCAATTTTTAAATCACTTTTATTTAATCGCCCAATTATCCAATCTCCTGTCTGCCAACTATCATTATCAAAAGTAACCCCACTAAAATATAAAAAATTTTCATCAGAGCTTAATTTATTATAATGAGGAAAATTAATATTTATAACTACTGGATCATATCCCCCACCATAAGGCCCGGCATTCTCTTTATAAACTTGTGGTAAACCATTGCTTTTGTTTATTTTAGAAACATAAAGAGGACCCCTTCCAGGTAGATCAAATGTTGTAGCATTAACACCAATTACATATATATAATTTTCATCAATCTCATAATCAAAAATCGTCATACCAGCATCAAAAGTCCAACCTCCTGCCAAGCTTAAATCTGATTTTCTTCTTTTCTCAATATATGATTGACCATTTGCAGGAGCTCTAAATACATAAAGCCAATCCCCCTCTTCTTCTACAAAATACCAAGAACCTACAGGAGTAAAACCTTCCTCATCCAACCCGGCTATCATAGGAAGAAGAAAAGAAATATTATCCAAATCAACCGTATTAACAATATCCCACTCCGCAGACTCTACATATTTTGGTAAAACAAAAATAAGTAAGAGAAAAGCAAAAATTGTAATTTTAAATATTTTTCTCATGATAATATTTTCAAAATAAATTTAATCCTTATTAATCAATTAATAAGCCAAATCTGGCCATTAACTGGAGTGTCTGGATCAGTAGCTCTTGTTTCTATAATAAGCCCACCGGTCGCTTTTATAAGTCCGCCAACGACTTCTAGCTTTTGCGTTGGATTATCCGTCCCAATCCCCACATTGCCATCATCATCAATTCTAATGCCTTTATTTTCTCCATCATTAGAAATCCAACTATCCGAAAGCATTAGGTTACCATTACTAATTTCCACATTTCCATTAGCTATTAGTGTTAATGCATCTTTATCAAGCTCAGGATGTGCAGGATCCCAATAATTAAACGAAAAGACTAATTTATCATCTGCGTTATCTCCCCACTCGATATGAGAGTTATTACCATCTATAGTATATAATCTCATCCAATCATCAGGAAGAGCATACAGAGTTATAGTTGACACACTTCTAATTTCATTTAAATTCATATTTAAATTACCAGCTAAATCCAGTTTTGCCACTGGAACAGTTTTTCCAATCCCAACATTCCCATCTTTATCAATTACAAAAGGACTTGTATCGCCTGCTTCATCTTCCACTAAAAAAGAATTTTCACTGGCATGCTTATTAGTCAATTGAAGAACGGGTGAATTTAGAGAAGCATTACCATCCAGTAATAGATGTCCATATTTTGCTTGCAAATTAACCCCCTCATTTATTGGTGCTGAAATAGTGCTTGAAGGCGGAGCTGACCCTGGTGCTTGCCAAGAGGCTAAAAGAGACTGGAAAGAAATAGATAATCCTAAAGTAAGAAATACAGTGATAGCTAGATAAGTAGCTAGTTTAAAATGTTTTTTAATTTGCATATTTTAAATTTAATTTATATTTAAAATTATTCTTTTTCCATTTCTGCATTAATCATATCTACTCTTTTTTTAATCTCATCTATTCTTTCTTTTTCTGCTTGTTTCTCTTTCTCAGTCATTAAAGCTCTTTTTTCATCACTTCGTTCATTAATCAAATCAACTATTTTTTGAGTAGTTTCGGGTAATACTCTATCATATTCTTTAATATCACTTTGTTTTAAATTATTGATATAATTTTTTAATTCTAAGTCTTTTTTTTGTTCTTCGCTTAGCTCTGTTCCTATATCTTTTTCCATCTCTACCATCATCGTCTCATCATCTTGAACTCTATTAACCAGCTTCCTATCCTTCACCAAATAAAAAAGCGTGCCAAATGATATACAGGCCATGATGATTAGAATTAGGATGGCGTTTTTGGGGGACATATTGGGAAAATCAAAATTAAAAAATCGGATGGGAAACCAAGAGACTAAGTCACTACGATTTTAAAACAAATAAATATTAAAATATAATTTTGAGCAATGAAAATCGTAGTGACTTAGTCTCTTTAAACTTTAAATTTATTATACCACAATTATAATAAAAAAATCTATTTTATATAAATTATCATAAACGCTAAACCTTAAAAAATTACTCTCCTATCGGGCTAAAGCCAGCCTCCACTTCTGCACCGTCTAAATAGCCATCTCCGTCCGTATCGGGGTTTTTAGGATCACTTTTATAATTAAATTCACTGCTATCATCTAAGCCATCGCTATCTGTATCACTATCATGCGGATTAAGTCCATAAGAACGCTCCATCGTATCGCTTAAGCCATCTCCGTCCGAATCAGCTATGGTGTTTTCCAAAACATGATAACAAGATTCCATTTTCCCCTCATCATTTATCTGAGAACAAACAGCGCTATCTTTTTCCTTAATAGCCTTCTGTTTATAATACATATTTTCACATTTATCTCGGACCAAATCGGAAAAATTTGCACAATAGGAAATATTATTTTTCTCCTGAAAAATAGTATTTAAACAAGCCTCTTTAAAATTATTAAACTGAAGTTTTAAACATTCCTCAGCATTTTTATCTTCAAGCACCTGAAGATAAAGAAAAAATTCCTGACATTTTTCCTGAAGTTGAGAATCCTCTATCTGAAAACAAAGTTCTTTGTCTTTATACTGCGTAGCTAAAGAATAAATACAATTGGAAATTTTATGTTCATCTTCTAATTCTCTACATTTCTCAATATTTTTCTCAGCTAAAGCTTCTTTAGTTTTAATATACTCCGAACTATAGGGCGATTTTGAAGAATTATTTTTTATTTTTTCTTCTTTTTCAAAAGATGTTTCTACTAAATTATTTCCACCCAAATTAAGATCTTCTTTATTTTTAAGATTCTGCATCCAAAAATAAAGAAACAAAATAAATAGAATTATAAATAAAAACAATATTAATAATAAAAATATTTTTACTTTAATATTCTTTTTTTGTAGATTATCTTGATTTTCCATTTTTTTAATCAGCGATATTCTGACGATAATTATTATAAGGATTTCCGAGAGGATATTCCCAATTCCTTTCCATAGGAGAAGGAATAGTACCGTCAGTATTTATATTCACTATATTATATGAATGTTGATTCCATATCTCTCGAGCATCCTCCCAAATACAATCTATATTCGCACTTCCAAAAATTCTAATTCCTGTATAGGGAGATGTCCCAGTAGGAAATGTGCCCCCACAATTCCCATAATTATTAGCGGCAATAATAACTTCCGCCATATCATCATTATCAATATCAACTATAATCGGATTTTCCCACAAAGTCGCTGAACAATTTGGTATTATGTTTAAAACTGTACCGTCCGAACCTCTCAATATCATAAAATTACTTTCATCCGCATAAAGTACTTCTGCTCGACCATCACCATTAAAATCAAAAACGGATGATCCGGTCATGGCCGAAGAATAATCATGATTGCGAACTTTCCAAAGTTCTTCTAATTTATTGCCAACAATATCATAAACAATATAATAATCAGCAGCAGCCACTCCTATTTCCGGAAAACCATCACCATCAAAATCAGCTACAGTAGAAGGTCCTCCCCCACGGTTATGGCAAGTATATTTATTTGCAGTGATTGGACTAGAGGGTGGCCAAGTAGTATTTACAGCAACACAGTCAGGATCTGCAGAGCCCGTCACAAAAGGAATGAAAGCATAATCCTCTAAATCCCCTTCATGACTTAAAATTCTTACTTGATTATAGGATACTGATATTATTTCTGGATATGGATCATCATCAAAAATATTAGCTACTGCCATATATCCGACAGTGACATATCCTGGATTACCAGGGAGAATTGTATAATATGATTCATAACTTCCTAATGTTGGATTAAAATGATAAGCACCCGAAGGACTAACAACTTCCGGATAATTATCCCCGTTTAAATCCGCGATTGCATTAATTTGAGCAGATCCAAAAACAGCTGAATCCGCTTCCCATAAAAAATTACCGTTATGGTCAAAAACATAGTTACCTACCACTATTTCCACATCTCCATCTAAATCCATATCTACCAAGCTAACTTCTCGGCTACCTGCTAGACCACCTCCTATAGCATATTTTCCTGCTGTATTATGCCCAAACCATTTAAAATCCCCATTTGCATTAAAAGCTATAAGATAATGAGGAGGAGAACCAGAATCAATATAATCTTGAGCAGCTATAGCTAAAATTTCAAGTCCAGGGCTAGTACTATCAATATCCCCAACTGCTAGATTACTTCCTGGAAATATTTCGTAAAGAGGATTACCTCCTTCAGCTATAAATTTATCCGTAGCATCTCTCCCATTAATAACCCTTAAATAACCACCACCATTATAATGACTTCCCTCAAAGGCATTGAAAAGTATTTCAATATTTCCATCTCCATCAAGATCAGCAGCTATGGGAGTCATCATAACCTGATTATAACTAGGTAAAATCGAAGAGCCAGTCCAAGAATTTTCTTCTACAAAGTCAAAATCATCACAGGGCGCCTGACATTCAAAGCCATCCCAAGGATATTTTGAAGCACATTCACAATTTACCAAACAACCTAAGGGATCTCCATTAGAAACATTACTAGATCCATCACACTGCTCCATAAATCCATCATCATTAGGAGCTTGCTGAATATCATCTCCACAGAAAGGAGAATCACAGCTAATACGCACATCCCAAATTACTGGACTAATTCCTCTTTCCTGAGATTTCATTTTTATTTTTAAATCAAGATAACGACCTCTTCTTCTTGAATCCTTAAAATTTAAATTATTCCAAGTATCTGAATTAATCCATGTCTCCGAACTAAGATCAGCACTATCACCAGAACGCAGAAGAAGCTCTACTTGCTGTTTCTCTCCAGGAATAATTTTCTTAAAAGATACGTGCCCCCAATACTGCCCGTCATAAGCGCTATCATATTGATGATACCAAACACCACTTCTAAAAATCATAGCCCTATTAAGCCCAGTCATATCGCTATAAGTATAGGTATATTCGTTCCCCCGGTCAGAATTAGCATTATAAAAATGTCCCGTAGGACCTAAACTATTATATACAACAGCTGCTCCGTCCTCCCCATTCGTAAAATTACCTCTATTAATAGCCCAAGTTTTTCCTTCAGAATCTCCAGCTATACCAACGAAATAAGATGATGGGCTGGGACTAAAGAGACCACTACCATAAGCGTTATAAACTGAAGGATTGTTTGAATTAGGAATATTAATTACTTGATTGCTAAGGTCAAAGGTAATTCAAATTCCTCCCGAAGAATCAACGGAAACCCCTCTTGAGCGTCCATAGGGAGGATTCAAAACAGAAGAAAAATTAAAATGTTCAACATTTTCCAATAATGTATTTATTTTATAAATTCCGGTATTCAGATCAGCTACCCAAACATTATTATAAGTATCAACCGTAATCCCATAGACAGCATATATATAATTATTAGTAGAATTTGTTGTTCCACAATTTGAAAGAGCTCTTAAGTCAAAAACTTTAGTATCTAGAGTCTCAGTATTAACTCTAGTTACCGAACAATTTAAGCCATTAACAATCCAAATATTATCATTAGCATCAATAGCGGCACCATAAGGAGATAAAACCGATAAATTTACCAAAGGATTACAACTAAGATCATCACCGGAAATTTTAACTAAATTATTACTTTCATAATTTCCAACCCAAACATCCCCATGTCTATCTATAACCACAGGCCTTGCTCCTTCTCCTTGTGTTTCACAAGTTTTTAAATGATTTCCATCTACATCGAGCTTGGTAATTGTAGTATCCCCTAAAGTATTGGGATAGCCTCTATTCGCTATCCAAACATCTCCTGTTCCCGCGTTAACAGCAGTACGGGAAGGAGAAAATCCAACTTTAAAAGCTCCTAGAAAATTTCCTTCAAGCTCTGAAATTCCAGTATTTATAAGACCATCACCATCAAAATTCCTTGTTTTCTGAAGACCATCAAAAGTTCTCATTTTTATAACCTCATTATTGCGAGCATCAGCAAGCCAGATGTAAGGAGTCGGCATACTCGAAGATAATTTTAAATAATTATTGGGAGCTTCATCGTTGGCCATGGCATAATTTGCATCATTATCAAAAATAAGTCCGTCAGCTATCGTATTTATTGTAAAATCAACCACCTGCTCACGACAAGGCTCTACGTTAAAACATTCTATCAAGCTATCCTGTCCATATTCATCCGTAACCTGAACACATATTTCACTAAAAGATACACTTGGCGTTCCGGAAATAATACCAGTTCCTGAATCAATTATAAGTCCAGCTGGAGCGGAACTTAAAGAAAAAGAAAATTGATGTCCGTCTATATCCCTCGCCTCTATTTTACAGGGAGGATAAGCTTCTCCCACAGTCGCATACCCAGAACAGCTTTCTGTAGATAAAATTTCCGGAGCATGATTAATTAAAATAATCTCAAAATCTCTTGTTGTCTCCCGATTATATTTATTTATCCCCCTTACTCTCTGAGAATAAGGAACTTCTCCCACAATAAGAGGATAATCGGAGGAACTTGTAATCCCTTCCACTCCTAAATTATAATAAGACCCCATTTCATCCATATTAAAATTAGTAACATTTAAACCAGCAATTAAAGAAGTCGGAAAAGAATAAGTTAAAGGATAATCAATTTTTTCATCCATCATTTTAATATTAAAAATTAATGGATTTGTTGAACTAACCACATGCCTTATTCCCGGAACCAATATCCGAGGAGGAGTATTATCAATTAAAACTGAAAAATTTTTAGCATTTAAACTATTTGCAAGACCTCGCCCATCATCTAAAGTAATAGAGAAAGTATAAGTACCAAAGTCTCCGCAAGTATCTGCATAAAACTTTTTATGCTGAACCCCTTTTTCCACCTCTAAATGAGAAACGGGACCTGATCTCATATGGATTGTGTCGCCTGGCAACCAAGCATTCCAAGAAGATATTAAATTCATCGTCCAGGTAAAATTATCACCATCCGGATCATAAGCTTTAATATATCCTTCATATGCGGAGAAAGGATTACTAATAGGAAATTCAGAGGATAAAAATACCGGTTGATGATTTTTACGCACATTATGTATAACTAGCTGTTCCGAGCTCGCACAATCCCCACCGTCTACTCCGCTAACATAACCTGATTCCATAATAGAACACGCTTCATAAGAGGAACCATCTTCAGCGGCGGAATAAAAATAGATATAACTATCAGGAGGCAAATCCAATTCCGGAGTTGATAAATCCCCATCAGCAAATTCTTTTGTTTTCTCATCCCAGCAAGTAATAAAATTAAAACGATCATCTCCACAATCTCCCAGTTTATTAACAGGATCATAAATAGGCTTCACTCCTAATTTATAAAATAAATTGCTTTTCCAGCTTGGCCAAACAGACAAAGTTTTATTAGGTAAATATGTTCCAGACCGAAGAATCGGATAATGTCCTTCCTTTTCTAAAAAATTTTCCAATAATATTTTTATCTCAACCAAATCCCCTAAGCGTTTTACATCCCTAATCGTTTCGGCTTTATCACTTAAACAATGCTGTCTTTTATCACCACATTCATAATCATAAAAACATTTTTTTTCAGAGTCCTCAGAACATACCCCCACTTCCGTTAAATTAATATTAAATTTCCAATGAGATAAAATTTCTCCAAATATATCTAAAGTCGCGCTTTCAGCATCTTGATTATAAGAAATAAGATAAATATTGGTATAAAGATTATTACTGTCTATATTAGCCGCATTAACATATACAGTACGACCATCACGAATAGCTTCATAATCATCTATTAATATGAGTTGGGGCGAGCCCTTAAAACCTTCGGAATTATACCATCTTAAAATATTAAAATGTTCTGCATTGGGCAGAACTCTAATAGCTATAGCGTCTGGAGAAGAATTTACTTCTGCTTTTATTAAAATGGGTAAAATAAAAACAAGAGATAAAATAAAAACAAAAAAAATTTTAAAGTATTTACTCATTCAAAAATTTTTAAAATGTAAATTATTATACCACAATTATAACAAAAAATCTACTTTTCTCCAAATAGATTTTTATAAAAATATT
>CAZDHZ010000018.1:0-1076 GCA_964505405.1 uncultured Gammaproteobacteria bacterium
ACTATAAGTTCTCAAAATATTTCACTTTTAGCTGGGACTTCCTTGCAAGGTGGAAAAGTTAGTTTTGATCCAATGTCTAATAGAGCCAAGTTTATGCCTTATAATTCCTTATTGGCTAATACTCAATATACCTTAAGAGTCTCTGCTCGTTGTAGTGATTTATCGGGGAATGCTTTAAGCGCTACTAGCTCAACTTATTTTAAAACTGGCTCGGCCGATACTTCTGCTCCAGAACTTATGTATGCTAATGGAGATGATTATTCAATTGCGCTTACTTTTTCTGAGCCAATGAACTCTGCTAAGCAAACTGATGCAAGTAATTGGGCTTACTCAGTTTTGAATCCGGCAAATTATTTTGTAAATGGATTAACTCCGGATGGAGGATGTGTAAGTCCTGGAAGTTGGGTTTGTAATCCAACTATTATTGCGCCTTATGATACCGCTACAGGCACTTCTTTAAGTGGTTTAGGACTTTCTTTCTCTTATGATGATTATAGTATGACAGTTTTAATTGAGGGTTTTAGTTTTGGTGATACTGCTAGTGATTTTCAGATATTTGTAGATAATGTACGAGATAGATCAAATAATGAAATTAGTGATAGTGGGAATAGATCTGGAGACCCTTCTCATCTTAATGCTGCTCGTTCTCCTTTGTATAATAGTAGTGACACTTATGGAGCTTTGACTCCTGGTGCGGTAGATCATGATATGGACATGGGAGATATGGGGATGATGAAAGCTGGAGCTTTCCCAATGAATGCTATGGCTGGTCAGGATAGTACTTATTTTGTTGATATTCCAACAACAAAATCAATTCCGATTGGAGGAAAAATAATTTTAACTTTTCCATCTGGTTTTGATGTTTCTTCTGCAGAAAAAGATTCTTATTCTCCAGTTAATAATGATATTAATGAATGGAACGCAGGAGTGGTAACGATTGATTCAGTTGTCGGAAATAGTTCATCTCGGACCATCACTGTTATTGCCACCACTAGCGCAACTCAGCTTAATGATTATTTACATATGGATATTAAGGGGATTGTTAATTCCTCTATTCCAAAAGATTTTGGTACAGA
>CAZDHZ010000018.1:1176-9010 GCA_964505405.1 uncultured Gammaproteobacteria bacterium
ATATGGATATTAAGGGGATTGTTAATTCCTCTATTCCAAAAGATTTTGGTACAGACGGTTATACGGTTGATATTAAAACTTTTACAGCAGATGGCGCTTTATTGGAAACAATATCTACTATGCCTTTCTTTATTTCAGAAGGGGGAAGCAATGCAATCAGCGGTGATATTTATGATGTGGCTAATGGAGATAACGGAAATATGACTGTATTTTTAGGTTCGCCTATGACTGGCCCAATGGAAGTTTCTGTTTCTATTACTGGGGCAGATGCTGGGATTGCTGGTTCATATTCATTTGATAATCTTCCTGATGGAGAATATTTTATATTTACCAAGCCGTCTATTAATGTTAATGGATCAATATATTTTGGTAATTCGGCGCCAGATCCGATTTGGGTGTCTGGGGGAGATGTTGTAAAGGATATCAGTTTAAATGCAGAAGTTGGAGGAGGCGCTGCTATTACTGTTTCTTTAACGGGGGATTTTAGTACAGACGGAGTGGCTGATGATGTTGATATTTTTGCTGGATCTCCGAATGGATTTAGAGTTAAGACTTTAAACTCCGTTGGAGATGTTAGTGAAGCGACTACTACGCTTTATTTATCAGAAGGAGATTGGATGGTTGGAATTGGGCCTGCTATGCCGGAAAATTCAATGACTGCTTCTCCTCCTATGCCAGACTGGATGCCTCCGATGAATGTTTATTATCATAGTGATGGAGCAACAGCAGATAGTTTAGATTTTAGTATATCTGGACAGAGTATTTATACGGTTTCGGGAACTGTAGTTGATGGTAGTGATAATGGAATTGCAGATGCAGAAGTTTATGCTTATCAGCCGATGGGTGGATTTGGCGGATCTTATACTAAGACTGCTACAGACGGAACTTTTAGTTTAAAAATTCCAGTTTTAGGGGTTTATTCCTTGGGAGCTTCTAAGTCAGGATTGCCTGAAGCTAAAGAAAAAGTGATTGAAGTAAGCGGAAATATGACTGGACAAACTATTAAAATTCTTAAGCCGGATTATACTATCTCCGGAAAGGTTTTAAATTCCTCTGGTAGTGCGGTGGCTTATGCTCCAGTTTGGGCTTGGCAGGAAGATTCTTGGGGTCATGCTGACACCATGACTGATGCTAGTGGTAATTATATTCTTTATGTAAGTTCAGGAGTTTGGCATGTTGAAACTGATGCTCCGGGGATTGGGTGGATGGAATATAGTTTGTCTTTGACTATTACAAATACTTCTAAAACAGATATAAATATTTCACCTAATGCTGGAACAGATTATTATACTATTTCCGGTATTGTTGGAGTTGATACTAATGATAATTTTACAAATATAGAAACCCCATTCTCAAATATGCCAATTAGGGCAGTTGAGTATGACCTTAACGGAATTTATCAAGGAAAGGAGTTTAATAGTACTACAAATTCAGATGGAGAATATACAATTACTGTTCCGGCTGGTATTTATAGAGTAGATATTTGGACTCAGGAATATGGGGAAATTGAGGTTAATGATCAGGATGATGATTTAAATTTAGGAGAGGCTAACGATGATGATAAATATCCATTTACTCCAGCTAATGTAAATGCTACGGGCGGTGATGTGAGTAACGCTGATATAATTATTTCTTTAAGTGCTTTGAATGATGTTGATATTACAGTTCTTAATGCACCAAGCGGTCAAGAAGGATTTTTAAATATAGAGGGAGTGGATTTTTCAGGAACATATCCTGAACCGAACGGATTTAATCTTTCTCGAAGAATAGACGACTTATCTGCCACGACTACAATTCAATTAGCTGACGGAGACTACCTTTTCTTCTTAGATGTTCCGGCTTACGGAAGTTATATTCCAGATGACACTGATCGTGATAACACTAAAGATGATATTGTAGTAAGCGGTGCTAGAACAGTCAATTTTACTATGCTTAATACTGCAACAGAAATGTCTATAATTTCTGGAACAATTTATGCTGGTTCGGAAGCCGGAGGTAATGAACTAGAAAATGCTTGGGTTTGGGTTGGAAATCCCCAAAGTTTTTATCATAATGGGACTATGACTGATTCTAATGGAGATTATAGTCTAAGCGTTCCGAAGAATAGTGCTTATAAAATTGGAGCAGATAAACCAGGCTACATGTCTGATGAGCCAGAGGATTTAGATGCTTCTAATAATTTAAACGATCAAAATATAGTTTTAAGTCAATATAGTTTAACAATTTCAGGTTATATTTATAGTGATGCAAACTCTAATGACTCTTATGATTCTGGAGAAGAAGTCCCAAATGGTTTTGTCCGGGCAGAGACTCTAAAATGTTCTGATCTTGGAGCTAGCGGTGATTGTATTAAGGCTCATGCTCCGGTTGACGGTAGCGGTGCTTATGAGTTAGGAACTGTTAATGGAACATGGAAAGTCTATGCTATGGCTGATGGATATCTTGAAACCGAATATGGTTCCAATATAGTTATTGATGGTTCTAGTGCTAGCACTAAAAATATTAAATTAAGCACAGATTCAAATTGGCTTACTAGGTCTAAATTAAAACCGATGACTCCTGCTTCTGGAGGATCTTTGGATGATAGTGATCCTGATGGAACTGGAATTAAAATAACTATTCCACCAAATGCTTTGGGAAGTTCAAATTCTTCTGGAAACGTTAATGTTAAGAGAACAACTTCTATTACAACAACTAATTCGTCTGATCCGGTAGGAGGATTCGGTGTAAGTATTATGGCTACTGATAATTCGGGGCAGGCAATTACAAACTTAGATGACTATGTTGATGTGGAGATGGTTCTTTATAAATCTGAAATTGATACGGCGATTGCTTCCGGGACTTTAGATTATACTAAACTTAAGAATACTAAGAATAGTTATTGGGATTCTACGGTGAATGATTGGGTTAATTTAGCTACTACTAGAAATGCTTATTATAAACGCTATTCTACTAGTACGGATTGGACGCTTTATGTGAACTCGGCAACAAGCGCTCCGGCTTTTGAGGCTTTTGTTAATGAAATTCAGTCTGAGTCTATAAGTCCTTATGACTATAAACTTGTATTTACATCTAAAACAAATCACTTTACTATTTTTGCTGTAATCATGCCTTTTATAGCTACTCCAGCGCAAGCTGATCCTGAACCTGAACCAGACCCATCTTCATCTGGAGGAGGTTCGTCTTCATCATTTTGTAGTTCAGTTGAATATGGAGAGTGGGGAGAATGTATTGATGATTTACAGTTTAGAGAAGTGATTTCAAAGACTCCATCTAGCTGCCGTTTAACAACAGTTCAGACTAACGAAAAGCAAAGAGTTTGTATTTTAGAGGAAGAGGAAGAAAATGAGGTAGAGGTGGAAACTACAGAATTTAATACTACTGAACTTCAGGTTGATTTAAAGTTAATTGATATTTTGTATTTAGAACAGGGAGAATTTATAATGCGTGCTGAAATTGATGAAATTTTACCAATAATAAAAAGAGAGAGAAAGCATGAAGCTGAATATGTAGCTAGGGACATGTTGATCAAGAAAATGGGGGTTGATATGGATAGTTTAGAGGCGCGACATCAATACGCTTTAACTAATTTTATTGCTTATGGTTCTCCGGACACAATAAAATTAGGGGATGGTGAGAGAGCAGGTGTCATAAATTCTTTCAGAGCGGCTTTTGGGAAATTGCCTTATGAAGCTAGTGATTGGTCGGATGTTATTAAAATCGCGAATGGGAGATGGCCAAGTTCAATAAACTTAGGGGCTGAAACTAAGGCGGAAGAAGCTTTTAGAAAAATTTATTTGCGCGGGTCTAATCGTTCTAATCCGCATGACGACGCTGCTATTGTGGTAATTGCTTATGGGCTTAGACCGGCGAGCAGGAATACAGGAAGTGAAGTGGCTGCTATTAAAATTTTTAAAGCGATTTATGAATATAGTCCAACATCAGCGACTGATTGGGATATTGTTCGAGCGATTGCTTATTCGGGAGCAACTCGGGATTCTGATACGGATGGGGATGGTTTAAGTGATAAAGAGGAAGAAGCTTTAGGAACCGATCCAAATAATCCCGATTCTGACGAAGATGGATATTCGGATGGAGAAGAAGTAGTAAATGATTTTAATCCTTTAGGATAGTTAAAAGGCATCCGATACTTGCCGTGTAGGTATTGGATGCTTTATTTGTGGGTAGATTAATTTTTTAATAAATTTCCCCAAATTTTTATTCTCTGCTATAATAATTTTATTAATAATTATTTTCATTTACTCCGCACTAAAAGGCGGAGTAAATTATTTTTTTATGGCAAATTTACAGCAAATTTTTGATCGAATTCAAAAAACAAAAAAAGAACAAAAAGAAATTAAGTCTATATATCGAGACGCGCTTTTAAATTCTCAGGCGATGAAGCAGGTACAGGAAGATTTATTAAAATTAAGAGATAAGAAAAAAAGAATTGAAGAGGGGATTAGGGATGATTTTAGGCACGAATTTGATAAATTAGAGGTTTTAAAAGCTGACATTGAAAATGACGCGGTTTTATTATCGGATATTGCCTTAAATGAATATATAAAAGGGAATTCTATTGAGATAAAGGATGAATATGAAAATAGATATGAGCCGATTTTCGCGGTTAGATTTAAGAAGGTCTAGAAAATAAGAAAAATAAGAATAAAAAGAAAAATAAGAAGATAATCTTCTTATTTTTCTTTTTATTCTTATTTTTCTTATTTTTTGGTTATTGGTATTGAAAAAAACCTAAGAATAGGCTAAAATAATTATGAGGGTTAGAAAAAGTAAAATATGCCAAAAAAGATAATTTTTATATTTTTAAGCTTATTTTTGGGAGTTTTTCTTATTTCAGGATGTAGTTTAAAGAAAGCGCCTGTTTTAGAAAATCCAGATTCTTGGGAGGATGAGATTTTAATGGCTCAGGAATGTGGAATGGACGGTCTAAAGTGTTGCACAGAAGATCCAGCTTGTCGTTATGGTCAATCTTGTTGCACAGCTCCAGATAGCAGTGGGAAAAATTATTGTGCTGATTCATGTGATTTTGGATCTCAAAATAATTTTTGTCGGAGAGATAATCCACAATGTGATCAAAACCTAGTTTGTTCGGACAGTTATTGCTTAAGTTGTGGAGAAGAAAATAATTTATGTTGTGAAGATGATTTATGCAATAATGATTTAGTTTGTCATAACAATAAATGTGTTCCTTGCGGTTTGCCTGGTAATCCCTGTTGTGAAGGTGCGTGTTCTAAAGATTCAAGGACGGAATGTGTTAGGGGCGTGTGTCAAGAGTGTGGTTTTGGCGGAAAAGGGGTGTGCATGAATGAGCCTTTTTGTAATACTGGATATTTAGAAAATAATGGAATTTGTTTGGAATGTGGAAAATTAAATTTGCCCTGTTGTGATATAGAAAATAATACAAAATCATGCGCGCAGGATCTAGTTTGCGGCAAAGGATTTTGTAATAGTAAATAACAAATTAATTAATATTTTGCTGATTATTAATATTTAAAATTTAAAATAAAATCATTAATTATTTGTAAATTTGTAATGATTTGTAATTTGTAAAATTAATAAAAACCTATGATAAATTTATTTACAGGTATCAAAAATAAATTGAACGGAGTAATTTGGTCTTTACTTGGCACAGGAACTTTAATGCTTATGCTTGCTGTTTTAGTAGTTTGGACTGATTTTATGCTACGTTTAGTTTGCGGTATGTTTTTCTTATTAATAGCTTATTCTTTTATTTATGGAGCATGGAAATTATATGCTATTAAAAAAGATATTGAGAAGCATTTTAAAATATAGTATTTCTACGAAGTACGAATTTTACGAATATACGAATACTAATTTTTATTATTTTTTTGTTTTAATATTTTTATTTTCCTAATTAACCAGTAAATTAAACCCAAAGGGTCCCCTTTGGGGTAAAGTAATAAACCAATGGTAAATCCAATGCTTAGAAAAACAGAGGAGACATTTTTAACAGTTTCTGATCCGGCCAAAAAGCTTTTTCAGGTGATTTATCGTGAGCAAAAAAAGGCAAAGAAAAAAGATGATGAAACTCCGAAAATAAGCGTTTCCGAATTGATTTCGAAAATGTCTTTTTATTATGAAAAAATTAGAAACACAGTTGATTATAAGGAGGAGCATCTCTTGCGCAAAAATGCGATTGAAAGAATTTTAAAGCGTCAGATTTTAATTGAGGGGACTTTTAGAATAAGTGATTTAGATCCGGAAGAAATATCAAAACATCTCTTAACTGAACTTATTCGCGCTGCTTATCTCCCTAATAATAGTATTCCAGAAACGAAAATTCAGGAAATAAGTGTTGTTATAAAAAAATATTTAGATTTAAAAAATGAAATTTTAAAAAGAAAAAATTTAAATTACAATGAAAAAAACAACTTAGGAAATTGGGTTTTATCTTTGGCGGCTAGCGATATTGAGGGCAAGGTAGGTGGAAGCCAGGTTGATAAAGTTATTGTTGATTATATGTATGATATTTTGATGAAAAATATTATTTTGCCGGAAAATTCTTCCTACAAGGAAGATAATGATATTCAGGTCTATATTGGAGTATATAGAAATTTTATGAAATTTGATGAAGAAATGATTACTTTTTTGCTTTTTAAATTTTTTAATAGTAATTGGCAGAATCCGAATGAGGGACAAATTAAACAAATAGCTTTGCATATAGAAAAAATAAAAGAAGAAATAGAAAATCAGATTAAGCATCCTCTCTTAAAACAATACAATAGAATTATCAGTCGTTATATGGTTTTTTTTACTATTGCCAAAGATGTTATATCTGATGATCCTGAAGGAGTGTATGGAAGTTTTAAAAAAGATCCAAAAGCTTTTGCTAGAAAAATTAAGCAGAAATGTACTAGTCGTTATCAGGATGCTAAGAAAAAACTTTGGCGCGCTGCGATTCGGTCTATTCTTTATATTTTTATTACTAAATCTTTTTTAGCGGTTTTGCTTGAAGTTCCAGCCACTAAATTTTTTGGTCAGGAACTTGATCTTTTTGCTCTGATAGTTAACGTTTCTTTTCCGGCGATTTTGCTCTTTGTGATTGTTCTGTTTACTAAAATGCCAGGAGAGGAAAATTCAAAAAAGATAGTGGAGGGTGTGGAAGAAATAATTTTTAATGAAAAAAGGAGAGAAGAGCCTTTTAGGTTGAAAGTTCCAGCCGAAAGAAGATCGGGCTTAAATTTTGTTTTTACCGTTCTTTATACAGCAACTTTTTTTATGTCTTTTGGAGCGATTATTTGGTTTCTTAATAAATTAAATTTTAATTTTGTAAGTATTATAATTTTTCTTTTCTTTTTGGCTTTTGTTAGTTTTTTTAGTATTAGGATAAGAAAAAACGCTAAGGAATTATTAATAGTTCCTCCGCGGGAAAATATTTTAAGTCTTTTGTCTGATTTCTTTTATGTTCCTATTGTTTTAGTTGGAAAATGGCTTAGCGAAAAATTTTCTCGAGTGAATGTTTTTGTTTTTATTTTAGATTTTATCATAGAGGCTCCTTTTAAGGTTTTGGTTGAAGTAACTGAGGAATGGACCAAGTATGTTAAGGAGAGGAAGGATGATATACAATAATGCTAATACCGCGGATTACACGCAAATATAGCGAATTACGAATTGCGCGAATTAGTTATTCGCATAATTCGTAATTCGCTATATTTGCATGTAATTTGTAGATTCGCATTATTGTATTTGTATTATACTATTTCCTATTATTGTAAAAAATATATGTCAATGCTCTACATAGTCGGAACACCAATTGGAAATTTAGAAGATATATCTCTTCGGGCACTTAGAA
>CAZDHZ010000018.1:9110-15527 GCA_964505405.1 uncultured Gammaproteobacteria bacterium
ATAGTCGGAACACCAATTGGAAATTTAGAAGATATATCTCTTCGGGCACTTAGAATTCTCGGAGAGGTTGATTTTATTTTGTGTGAAGATACGAGAGTGACTAAAAAATTATTAAATCATTACAAAATAAACACACCGACTATTTCTTTCCATCAGCATAGCAATGAGCGCAAGATGAATGAAATTATAAAATTATTATTAAAAGACAAAAATTTAGCTTTGGTTAGTGATGCTGGAACTCCTGGGATTTCTGATCCGGGTGGGAAAATAGTGGCGCGGATTATGGATCTTAATAAGGAAAGAGATGTTTCTATTAAAATAGAGTCTGTTCCTGGTCCCTCTGCCGTAACCGCGGCTTTATCTATTTCCGGAATTCCTACGGATAAATTTATTTTTTTAGGATTTCCTCCACATAAGAAAGGAAGACAAACTTTTTTACATAAAATTTTTGATAGTATTTTCCCAGTAGTAGTTTATGAATCAAAACATAGAATTATAAAATTTTTAGAAGAAATAGAAAAATTAAATAAAGAAGTTGTTAAATTTAATAAAAAATTAGAAGAAAAAAAAGAAATTTATAAGAAAGACAAAGAAGATAAAAAAAATCCTGTAACTTCCGTAGTGGTTTGCAGAGAAATTAGCAAGATGCATGAAACAGTTTATCGGGGAGATTTAGAAGACACTATTAAAAAAATAAAAGAAAGTAAAGATGATCAGAAGGGGGAGTTTACGGTTATTATTGGGAAATAAAATCTGAAGGCATCGGATGCCTTCAGATTAAAGTTTAACTAAAATTTATGGAAAATAACAATAAAAAATTTTATATAACAACTCCGATTTATTATGTTAATGCTTCTCCGCATTTAGGGCATGCTTATACTACGATTGCGGCGGATATTTTAGCTCGTGTACATCGTAAAAAGGGAGATAAAACTTTTTTTTCTATGGGTACTGATGAGCATGGAGCGAAGGTTGAGCAGAAGGCGGTTAGTCAAGGAAAGACTCCTCAGGAATTTACTAATAGAATCGCTCAGCAATATAAAGATATTTGGTCTCAGATGAATATTTCAAATGATGCTTTTGTTAGAACTACGGACGAAAATCATATTAAGGCGGTGCAAAAAGCCTTGCAATATATGTATGATAAGGGTGATATTTATCTTGATAAATACGAGGGTCTTTATTGCACGGGTTGTGAACAATTTAAAAATGAAAAAGATTTAATTGATGGGAAATGTCCGGATCACCAAACTGTCCCTGAAAAAATGAGCGAGGAAACATATATGTTTAAAATGAGTAAATACGCGGACAAGCTTATGAAGCTTATTGAATCTGATGAATTTGAAATTAGCCCTCCTGAGAAAAAAAATGAAATCCTAAGTTTTTATAAAGAAGGATTAAAAGATGTTTCTTTTTCTAGAAAAAATGTTAAGTGGGGGATTCCATTGCCATGGGACAAAGATCATACCGCTTATGTTTGGTCGGATGCTTTTTTAAATTATTTAACTATTTTAGGATGGGACGGAAGTGGAAAAAAAATTCCAGAAATGTTTCCGCCTGATTTGCAATTAATAGGAAAAGATATTTTACGGGTTCATGCTACTATTTGGCCAGCTATGCTTTTATCTTTGGATTTGCCCTTACCGAATCAAATTTTTGTACATGGATTTTTTAAAGTTAATGGAGAGAAGATGAGTAAATCTTTAGGGAATGTAATTAGTCCGGAAGAATTATTGAAGCGTTATGGGCTTGATTCTTTAAGATATCTTTTAATGAGTGTTGCGCCTTTTGGACGGGATGGAGATATTTCTTGGGAAAAATTTGATGAAAAATATAATGCCGATTTAGCTAATGGACTGGGAAATTTAGTGGCGAGGACTTCCACACTTCTTGAAAAAAATAAAATAGAACTTAATTTAGATTTTGGATCTGATGAAGTTTTAATTGATCAATTTAATTTAGAGATAGAAAAAAAAGCGTTTGATGAAGCTTTAAATGTTTTATGGCGAAAATTAAGAGAAATGGACGAGTTTATTTCTTTGAAGGCTCCATGGAAGATGAAAGAAAAAAAAGAAATTGCGAAAGTTCTAGAAGTAGTTGCTCAAAATATTTTAAATGTTGCAGATTTATTAAGTCCTTTTATGCCGGAAGTGTCCCAGAAAATAGTGAGGCAATTTAAGGAAAAACAAATTAAAAAACAGAAATCGTTGTTTCCACGTTTAGAAAAAAAGGAATAATTTTTTGAAAAGTCACATAAATGTAAAGATATACCTTTGTCATCCCGGAATTTTTATTGTAGCGGAGCGGAAATAAAAATATCCGGGATCCAGGAGGAAAAGCTATATGCTACTTAAATCTTCTGAGGTCTAAAAATATTTGTATCTTTTCCTCCTGGATCCCCGATTGCCTGCGGCCTCGAGGATGACAAAAGTGAGAGTTCTTATTGTGAGTTTTGATTAAAATTTTGTCAGTGAATTTTTAACTTATATAATAATAAAAAAAGGAATAATTTTTTGTTACGTAGCATGCTACGTAACAAGTCTTAAATGAAATGCCAATAATTGATGTTGTATTATTAATAATTCTTTCCGGTTTTGTGTTTTATGGATTATTTTTTGGTTTGATTAGAACTGTTGGAACTTTTTTGGGCATGATTATCGGAGCGGTTTTAGCGAGCCGTTTATATTTACCGGTCTCGGGATGGTTAAGCAATTTTTTCTTTGGTTATAATAATCTTGGTAAAGTTGTAGTATTCTTAATTTTATTTTCCTTAATAAATCGTTTAACCGGTTTTGCTTTTTATTTATTAGATAAAACTTTTAATTTGATTTCTATTATCCCGTTTTTAAAAACGATTAATCGTTTAGGTGGGGCAGTTCTTGGATTTTTAACCGGAAGCTTGTCTATTGGGCTTGTTCTTTATGTGGCTTCAAAATATTCTATTCTGGAAAGTTTTTTTGGAAAGTGGTTAATAGATTCTCAATTTTCTCATTTTTTTATTAAGTTTACAGATTTTTTATTACCGCTTTTACCGGAAGTGTTAAAGAAAATACAGGGTTTAATTTAAAAATTAATTTTTTTAAATAAATAATTTTATTTACAGTGATTTATACCACTGTTTTTTATTTTCCTAAACTTGACAAAATTAAGAATAAATGCTAATATATAAAACTTTAATTTAAATTTATGTTTCAAAATAACCTTAAAATAGAAGAGAGAAAAGATCGGGCTGTGCGTCTTATATTTTTATTGGCGCCGGTTTTATTTTTTTTGATTTTATACAATAAAGTAAGTCTAAGTTTAATTATTGGAGTTATTGTTTTATGTGTTTTGTATTTATTTTTTAAAAATTACCTGTGTGCTCTTTTGATTATTTCTATTCCGAGTTTAACTCTTGGAAAAATATTAAATATTTCTATAACCGCTAATTGGGTTTATGAGGCGCGTCTGGCTGAAATTTTAATTTTAATTAGTGCTTTACTTTTTATTTTAGACATATTATTTGGTGATGTTGTTAAAAAAATTAAAATTAATTTTATTGTTGTTCTTCTTTACATTTATTTATTATTTTCATTATATTCTTATCAGGGAATTGTTGATTTTAGATATTTCATCTTTGGTTTAAAAGTAGCAGTCTATGGATTTTTGGCTTATTTCTTAGCTTTAAATTTAATTAACTCCAAGAAAAAAATTATTGCTTTTTTATATGGACTTTCTATAACTTCGTTTGTATTAAGTTTACAGATTTTTTTCAAGTTTTATGAGATGGGATTTTCAAGCGCTTTCTTTTTTGAGAGAAGCACGATTTTAATTCCGATTGGTCCGATTGCCACTAGCGCTGCAATCCTTGCTTTTTTAACGCCCCTTAATCTCGTATTCTATTATTATTTAGACAAAACAAATAAATCTAAGCCTTTTATTTTTGTAAGCTTTGTTTTATCTTTTTTGGCTGTATTTCTTACTTTAGGTAAAGGAGCAATTTTAAGTCTTTTTGTGGGTTTATTTTTTATTTTTGTAAGATTGAAAAATAAGAGAGTGGCTTTTATGTTGTTTTTCTTAATTTTTTTAAGTGTGGCTTATTTTATATTTAATTCTTTTTTAGTAGGTTTAATAGAAAGGATAACTTTTATTTTTGCTGATAGAAATACAGACTTTAGAATAAAAGAATATACTACCGGATGGAGACTTATTAAAGACAATTTTATTTTTGGTGTAGGAACTGGGCAACAACTTGTTTATTTCAAGAAATTATTAAACATGGAAACAAGCAATTTGGTAAATAATTTTTTCTTACAAGCCATGATTGATTTAGGAATTATTGGTTTTAGTTTGATAGTTTTATTAATATATTCGATTATTAAAAAAATCAAGAAAATAATTAAACTTATTGGTAAAAATAAAGAATTTATTTTGGGTGTGGGATTTGTAGCTAGTATGATCATCGCTCTTTTGAATGGTTTAGTGGAAGTTACTTTTTATGCTTTGCCTTATGCTATTATCTTTTGGCTTAGTCTTGGAGTTTTCGAAAATATAGATTTTAAAAATTAATTATATATATATGCTTAAATTATCTGTGATTATTATTAATTATGGAACAAAAAAAATGACCGAGCGGGTTTTAAGGAATTTTATAGATAGAGAGCCTAATCTTAATTTTGAAATTATTTTAATTAATAATAAATCCCATGAGGAAATAGATGAAAGGGTTTTTTATAAAATGGGAGCTAAATTAATTATGAATAATTATAATGAAGGTTTTGCTCGAGCAGTCAATCAGGGTTTTGAAATCGCTCAAGGCGAATATGTTCTTCTTTTAAATTCCGATGTTTTGATTGATGAGGGAGCGATAAGCAAAATGATTAAATATATGGATAAGCATAAAGATATAATTGTTTCTGGGCCTCGATTAAATAATATTGATGGATCTTTTCAGATTAGTTTTGGTAAATTTCCAAACCTTTGGCGAGAGTTTTTAAGATTAACAAGTCTTTTTAGATATATTTCTGGAAGCACTTTAGCTAACAATACTTTTTATAAAAGCCAGGATTTAGAAAATGAACAAGAAGTTGATTGGGTGAGCGGGGGATTGATGCTTATAAGAAGAGAGGAAATGCATAGGCTTGGTGCAATGGACGAAGATTATTTTTTAGGAGTAGAAGATATAGATTTTTGTTATCGAGTAAAAAGACAAGGAGGAAAGGTTATTTATTTCCCTTTATCACAAGCTATTCATTATCATGGATTTTCTTCTGGAAAAGGAGGCACTAAAGCAATCCCTCGGATTAAATTTGATCGGGATGGTATAAATTTATTTTTTAAAAAGCATTTTCCTAAGAAAAAATTAACAAGAATTATAATAAATTTTTTACATAATTTAAAAATTAGTATGATTAAATTAAGAGCTAAGTTTTCTAAAGAGAAAAAATATATACCTAAAGACGCAACTATTGCTATTACTTATAAATGTAATTCTAGATGTAAGATGTGTAATATTTGGAAGGAAGAAAATCCTCGTAGTTTAGACATGAAAGCTATTAAAAATTTGAGTCCAAGTCTTAAATATTTAAATATTTCCGGAGGAGAGCCTTTTATGAGGGAAGATTTAGTGGCTTTAATAGAGGAAATTAAAAAACACAATAAGCAGGTTCAGATTATTATTTCTTCTAATGGACTTGCGACAGACTTGATTGAAAATAAAATGCAAGAGATAATCAAGATAGATCCAAAAATTGGAATACGTATTTCAATTGATGGTTTTAAGGAGAAGCATGAAGAAACTAGGGGGGTGAAAGGAATTTATGATCAAGCGCTTAAAACCATAAAGGTACTAAAAGAAATTGGTGTTAAAAATTTAGGAATTTCCTATACGGTTATGGATTCTAATATTAATGATTTACTGGGAGTTTATAAGTGGGCAGAAGAAAATAATTTGCAATTTGCCATGGCTTTAGTGCAAAATTCTGGTATTTATTTTCAGAAAGATGATAATCAGCTTACTTTTATTAAAAAAGTATCTGTTGCTTTAAATAAAATTGTAGAGGATGAACTTAAAAGTTTTAATCCAAAACGTTGGGGAAGGGCTTATTATGATTATGGCTTAAAAGTTTATGCTGAAACCGGAAAAAGACTTTTGCGTACCGGAGCAGCTAAAGATTCTTTATTCGTTGATGTTGATGCTCAAGTTTATCCTAGTAATTTAATTGATGAGAGTTTAGGAAATTTAAAAGAAAATACTTTAGATGATATTTGGCAATCTGAAAAAGCTAAACTAGTTAGAGATAAAATTAATGACAATAAGATTACAGAAAGCTGGATAATTTGCACTATTAGGGGAGAATTTAAAAAACATGCTTTAAAAATTATTTTTTGGATATTAAAAAATAAATTTAGATTGGTTTTTGGGTTAAAGGTGAAATA
>CAZDHZ010000019.1:0-13875 GCA_964505405.1 uncultured Gammaproteobacteria bacterium
TATTTTTTTTATGAAGCTCTATGGCTTTTTTATCGTAGTTCATGAAATTAATTTTAAATGCTAATTTTTAAACGAATTTATTAAACTTGTTTTGTTTAAAAATTTAAAAATTATTATTTATTTAAAAATTAAAAATTCAAAAATTCAAAAATTAAATATACCTCCTCCCCCTAATCTCCTCCGGCAAATACTCCTGTTTTTCATCATAACCATGATCAGGACTATATTTATAGTCTTTTCCATATCCTAAATCTTTCATTAAGCTGGTCGGAGCGTTGCGCAGATGCAGAGGAACACTTAGATTTCCCTTTTCTTTTATATCCAAGGCAACTTTTTTATAAGCGCTATAAAGCGCATTTGATTTTTCACATTTAGCTAAATATACCACAACTTGGGACAAAATAACAGAACATTCCGGCATTCCTATAAAATGACAAGCCTGATATCCAGCAACAGCCTGTTCTAAAGCATGAGAATTAGCCATTCCCACATCCTCAGAAGCAAATCGTATTAAGCGCCGAGCAATATAAAGCGGATCTTCTCCAGCTTCAAGCATCCGAGCTAACCAATAAAGAGCGGCGTTAGCATCTGAACCACGCATAGATTTATGTAAAGCCGAAATAATATTATAATGTTCCTCTCCATTCTTATCATAAAATAAATGTGATTTCTGAAAAGCTTCTTTAATAATTTTCGCATCAACTTCTCCATCAACACTACTAACATACTCTAAAATATTTAAAGCAATGCGTGCATCTCCATTACTCATAGAAGCTAAAAGTTTTAAAGTATTTTCGTTTATTTTAATTTTTTTTGCGCCCAAACCATGCTCCTTGTCCCCCAAAGCTTTTTCAATAATCTTTAAAATATGCTCATCTCCTAATCGCTTTAAAACAAAAACTCGACATCGAGACAAAAGAGCTCCCCTCACTTCAAAGCTAGGATTCTCAGTAGTAGCACCGATTAAAGTAATTAATCCTTTTTCAACATGAGGTAAAAGAGCATCTTGCTGTTTCTTATTCCACCTATGAATTTCATCAATAAAAAGAATAGTTTTTTTATCTTCTATTTCATTAGCTTTTGCTTCCGAAATAATAACTCGTAAATCCTTTAAGCCACTAGTTACTGCTGAAATTTCTAAAAATTCTGAATTAGTTTTCTGAGCAATAATATGAGCCAAAGTAGTCTTCCCAGTCCCCGGAGGTCCCCAAAAAATCATAGACGGCAAAGAATCAGACTCAATTGCCTTCCGAAGCATAGTATTTTTCCCCGCAACTTGATCCTGACCCAAAAAATCATCCAAATCCCTAGGACGCATTCGGTTTGCCAATGGAGTTTTTTGTTTATTGTTCATTTTAATATAAAATCAAATTTAATTTAAAATTATAAATAATATACTTTCCTCTTCTATTTCTAGCAAATACATCCATTTTTTGTCATTCCTGCGGAGGCAGGAATCCATAAAAAAGCTTTGAATATTTTTAAATCTAAGAAGATTTAAAACACATATATAGCTTTTTCATGGATCCCTTTCCCTCGCTCCGCTCGCCAGGGATGACAAAGAGAGGTGGTATTCCAAAAATAAATGATAAAAAAATAGCAAAAAAGATAATTACATATGCAACCCAAATCACCCTTCCCCAAAAGTCCTTTTCCTACTACTATATTCCTCAATAATTAAATCCACATCCCGTTTTTCAAAATCTGGCCAATACTTTTCTAAAAACATAAGTTCGCTATAAACACTTTGCCAAGTTAAAAATCCAGAAAGTCTTTTTTCTCCAGAAGTGCGAACAATTAAATCCGGATCGCTTAATTCTCCATGATATAAATTTTTTCTAATCATACCTTCATGCACCTGATCTACCTCTATTCCTTTTTTAATCATTTTCTTAATAGCATCAATTATTTCCGCCCTCCCACCATAACTTAAACATAAATTTAAAGTGCCAATTGTATTATCTTTAGTTTTAGTTTCCGCCTCTAAACAAATTTCAGCTAAATCTCCAGGCAAATCCTCTAATCTCCCACTAATTAAAAGTTTATAATTTTTTTCGTTAAGCTCTTGAAAGTTTTCTTTTAAAGCATAATGCAAAAGTTTCATTAGGTAATTAACTTCTTCTTGCTTTCTTTTCCAGTTTTCTGTAGAAAAAGCATAAACCGAAATCACTTCAACTCCTTTTTCAAAAAACCAAGCAGGCATTTGCTTAACTACATCAAAACCCTTTTTATGCCCGTCATAAGTCTTTAAATTTCTCTCCCGAGCCCAGCGTCGATTACCATCCATAATTATACCAATATGCTTAGGTATGTTTAATTTACTTGTTGGATGAACAACGTTTTTATTTTGGCTATTCATAAATTTAAAATTTAATATAGATTATAATATATATTAAAATATACACTTCATTTGAAATAAATTAATATTTGTAAATTTGTAATAATTAGTAATTAGTAACTTTTATTTTAATTAATTTAAGTCTATCCCCTGCTCCACTTATTATTTTAATCTCATCCCTAGAAATCTTAAATTCTCGAGATAAAAATTTAATTAATTCCTGATTAGCCTTACCCTTGAGAGGCGGTGCAGAAACATCTAGCTTAATAGTATCATCTCCCATTATTTCTTTCACTAAAGTTTTTGACGCACCAGGCCGAACTTTAATTCTTAAATATACTTCGCCATTTTCTTTTAATTTCTTAGCAAATTTATTTAACATAGAGGATGTTTAATTTTTAAATTTTGTAATTTTTAATTTTTAAATAAATATTAATTTTTTAATTTTTAAACAAAATGGGATAAATAAATTTATTTTGTTTAAAAATTTAGATTTTAGATTTATTTAAAAATTATAAAATTTAAAAATTTAAAAATTAATTCTCACTAAAAACCAAAGCATTAGGAATATCTCTTCCCGGTCTAACCATATACTCATCATTATACCAAAGCGCGGAAGAATATCCTCCGTCTAAATTAAGCGCATAGTCAACTTGTAGTTTCTGCATAATGATTGCCAAGTCTGGAACAGTAGCATTATGGGCTATTACTAAATAAATTTTATTATCTTTAATCCCGATAGCATTTCTGCCTGCTTTAGAATTTCTTTGTTTATCATCAATATCCCATTCAATTAATAAATTCATCTTATCTTCAATAAGACGAGGTCTATTGCCAATCAAAGCTTGTAATTTTATATTATTATTAGTTTCAAAATCATCCACTCCTATAAATTCCCTACTATCTTTAAAATAATAAAATTTATTATTAATGTCCCAAGCAAATATCGGTCCAGTAGTCCAATACTTAAGTTGATCAGCATTAATTAATTTTTCTTCATTACTATCATAAACTGGATAAAAATAATAATTTTGGTTAGCATTATAAGCTTCAAAATATGTTCCGTTTATTCCAGCAAAAGCATTATTCTCTAAGACAAATTCTCCTAAAGTTTTAGCGCCAAAATTCCCAGTCTTTCTTTCTTCACTTGGCGCCGGGCTTGCTGTATCTGTAATAATTTTCAATTTGGGATTGTTTAAATCTATAGTAACTAAGTCAATACTAAATATTCCATTTTTAGTACTAATTTTTTTATGTTCATAAGAACTATATTGATCTATTGACTCCTCCAAACCCGGTTTATGCACTAAAGCTAAATTTTCTCTGCTAATCCCTAAAGACAATTCACGCATAATCTTAAAAGCATCTTTCGGGCGACCCAAATAATATTTCTTTAAATCTTTCGGATAAATATACCAAGCTTCACCATTTTTTTCTGTTTGAATTATTATTTTTCCTGATAAACGTTTAGTTAATTCTATATCCCCTTCAACAGACATCCCTGCTTGAGCAATTTTTTGAAAATTAGCCTCATCTATTCCGAGTCCTAATTCACGCATAATTTTAAATGCGTCTATTGGACGACCTAAAAAATAACGCATATTATCTTCCGGATATACATACCAAGCTTCTCCATTTCTCTCCACATCCAACAAAATTAATCCTGACAAATCAGCGCCCAAAGAGGCTTTCAGAGAAATTGGGGAAATAATTAAAATCAAAAAAACTATTATTTTCTTCATACTATAAAATTATCACATAAAAGAGACAAATGCAAAAAATAAAAAAAGCCCTATAAAAGGCTAATTTTAGCTTATTTTTTCTTTCAAAAAGGAAAACAGTTTTATCTTTTAAGCATATTTTCTTAATTTCTGTCTTAAAAAATTATAAATTAAATTCTTGTTTCTTTTTTTAAACTTTAAATTATAAGAAAACTTAGGACTATGAGCTACCCCAGCTACTATTTTTATTCGCAAATTATTTTGTACTTCATCTTTCTTCATACAAAAATAATAACAAATAAAAATTAAAAAAAGATTAAATTATTTGTTAGAGGTGAAACCTCTAAATCTTTAGAGGTTTCACCTCTAACAAATAATTTACTCAATTAAATCCGCAATAACAACTAAACGATTTTTAGTGGAATAAATAGGATCACAAGTAAACATGGTTAAAATTGGATTTGATGTTGGATTTAAAATAGAAATTTCCGTATCGGGTACAATTTTAATTTCTTTAATTTTATAAAAATAATCTTCTTTATCCCAAATAATATAAACTTCATCCCCTACTTCTAATTTATGAAATAAATAAAAAGTTAAATTATTGGGAGGCAAATATTTAAAACGATGCCCAGTTATAACCGTATTACTCCCCTTATCCGGAGTAGAGCTTTCCGGAACATGCCAAGCTCCTTTTGAAAGCCCATAGTTAGAATTTTGCGATTCCACGATAGGAGCATTTACTCCAATTTTTTTAATTATAACCCGATTAGGAGATATGCTAAAATCAGATTCTGGAAAATTACTTTTATGAGTTTGAGCAGTACTAGAACTTACACTATCAATAGCTACAGTTTCTTCCCGAGAATAAAAAAAACGATATTTCAATTCCGGATAAAAAGGAAGGAAAATTAAATAAAATAAAATCAAAGAAGCTATAACTTCAATAAAAACTAAAGATATTTTAATTATTTTTTCCTTAGAATAATCTATTTTTTTCATATTTTTTATTTAGGACTTTGTTGTATTATTTCACTTTTAAAGGCTAAAGTCAATCTTCTTATATATTTAATCCAACAACAAAAACACAAATAAATCTCCTCCTATTTGTCATCCTCGAAAGCTGAAGGCTTATCGGGGATCCAGGAGGAAAAGCTATGTGCTACTTAAATCTCCCTAGGTTTTAAAAGTTTTATATCTTCTCCTCCTAGATTCCTTTCCCTCGCTCCGCTCGCCAGGAATGACAAAAAGAAATATAGTTTCATCATTAAATTAGCTAACTCATATAGGAATGACAAAAAAAATGATTGTGCCTAATAATAAAGACCCATCTCATCCCCACTCACATTAAATATCTCCTGCCCCTTAAAATTAATTCTCAATTCTTCTAAACTTAAAATATGCTTTAATTTTCCCGAAACAATAACAAAAACCTTCTCATCCTCCTTTTCCCGAATTAAATCGCCATGAACATAATTTCTAGTCTTATATCGTTCTAAGTCTTCATCTGAAATACTATAAATAATCTGCCCTGCATATCTTTGCAATTTAATAAAGGAACAAATATAATCCTTAAAATCTCCATAAATAACATAAATTTTTTGATCACTCCCTCTAACTAAGGTGCCGTCTACATATTGGCTTACACCTAAAACTTTTATTTCTCCCTGCTCTTCACCCTGATTATTAAATGTAAATATCAAACTTCCTCCAGAAGAATTATTTAAAAGCGTATCAGTAGAATCATCAACATCTTCTCCAGGGGAATCGTCTTGATCTGGATCATCTATATTTTCTTGATAATTCATATTAGTGCTAATACGCCCAAAAATTTCTGAAGCACTTAAACTACGCGAAAACATAAATAATAATAAAAATATTATTAAAATATTTATTATTTTTTTTAAATTTTTCTTAAACATAAAATAAAAATAAGTAATTATTTGTAAATCCTTGGGGTGTCCGACACCCTATAGGGTGTCGGACACCACTTTGAGAAATGTAAAATAATAATTACTCAGTTAAAATTCCATAACTTGAATTATAGTTTCCAGCTTGTGTTCCTACTGGAAGCTTCATGCGTACATTAATTTGTACTTGCCTTCCGGCAGATCCTAAATCATTATCAATCCCGCTAATATCCGCTCCAACACTCGGATAAACATCCGAAGCTAAAATATCAATCCAATTATTGCCATCAACAGAAAATTGCATATTAGCGCCAGAATCTAAAGCACCTACTCCAGCCCATGTATCAAATTTCATTTTTAAAGAAGTTTCATTCATATCCCAAACAGTAATATTAAATTCCCATTCCCAACCATCCACATATTCATTATTAGCTTTAGCGGAAGATTTAGTCATAACTAAAGAATCAACCACAATCCCGCAAGGCAAAGTTGTAAAAGTAGCATCAGCAGTCGCATCATTTGCTGTTCCACTTTCATTTTCCGCATAAATAGAATAATGATAAGTCGTCCCGCAAACTAAGCCCGTTAAACTTATAACCGTTTCCGTATTAAGAACAACGGCTTCTAGATCTGTGGCTTCACCATAAGTATCATCAAGTCCATAATTTATTAAGGCATTTCCATTAGCATTAAGTTCAAAAACAATATCAGCGTTAGTCGGACCAATGTTTTGTACTGTTTCCGCATTAGGCGTAATAGTTAAAAGAACCGTGCCTTCTAAATTATTATCATCGCCAACTTCTATTCCTGAATTTTGTGGAGTCGGATTAGCTATTTCTTCAAAATCATCAAAATTATCATCAGTATCTTCACCATCAGAAACTCTGGCTATACTTTTTGTGTCTGCTGGGTTAGGTGCAGATGCTAATCCTTCAAAAATTTCAGCGTCTCCCATACCAACATAATCAATAACATTTTCATCATTAAAATCCTCTATGCTAATATTATTATTTACTAAATAAATAGTATTATTATCAGCTAAAGCAAGATTAGACGATAAAATATCAGCCATATCTATTAAGCTTGCATCTGCATCATTTTTTACAATCAAAAAATATCCGCCAGCAGGTATAAAACCGTTAAGTTCAGTTTTATAAATACTACTGCTTGAAGCTTCGGCATGTTTCTGAATTGACCATCCATCCAAAATAACATCATCTCCAGTCGGATTATATAATTCCACCCAATCATCATTATATCCCCCAGCACCATCTATACTATCAAGATGAACTTCATTAATAACGACATGATCAGCTAAACCCGCCTGAACATTATCAACGCTTGTCAGGCATAAAAATACACCTAAAATTAAAAAAATGCCTGCGTTTAGATACAAAGGCACCTTGTTTCTCCTCCTTGTACTCATGTTTTTTTGTTAATAGCAAGATTAAAAAATAATACTATTAAGATTAATAATAAGTTAAATTATTATTATCAATTTATCAAGATATTTTTGTTTTGTCAAAAATTTTAAAATTTTTTAATACTTATAATATATTTTATCAATATAGCAAATAATCCTATTTTACTTTTTTAGCAATAAAAAAACTCAAAATAATTAAAACAATAAATATACCAAACAACAAAAAGAATTCTTTAGAACTAAATCCGGACTTAATAAATTCCATACTTAAAACTTCTATTTTTTGCACTGAGATACTAACAGAAGAATTAAGAGTGTTATGATTAGAAGCGTAAAGATTAACGGAATTACTATAAACGCCTGCTTCTGCTCTGTCATTAATATCAATCATATAAGAGATACTTTTAAATTCACCACCACCAATATCTCCTATATTCCAATTCCTAGTTCCATCTTGCGTGCCATTATAAAACAATCCTTCTTGAAGCGTTCCACTTAGGCTCACATCATAAGCCGGAAAATCACCATTGTTATTTATAATAATCTGACATTCAATTCCCCTATCTCCCGGATGAGCAATTTCTTTAGTAATAGTATTTTTTAATTCTAAATTCGGTTCTCCTTCCATTCCTAGAACTCTTATTTTTTCCGCTGTATTTGTTGTTATAAAGGATAATTCTTTCCCATATTTTTCCGGAGAAGCCTTAGAGAGAGGACGAAAAAAATATTGAGTATTGGGACTTAAACCTGTAATTTCCATAGAATGCCCGGTTATTTTAGTGCTGTCCTCAGTATTGGAAAATTGATAAGAATAGTTTGGCGGGCTACTTAAGCTAATATCCGGATGAGAAGTTGTATCATAAATTACGCGCGAAGTCGCCGCTTTATTTGTTAACCAAGAAATAGTAGCGCTATTATTATTAACTACCACTCCTTCGTTTGAAATTATTAAATCTCCATAAACATACCCTCCACCACTACTTCCATTTTCACCACCAATTGATTCTCCAACTTGCGATCCAATATTAATATCAAAATTTATTTTTGTACCTTGATAATTATTATCCACTGTTTTATAAAAACTAACTATAAAATTATATTGACTTACTTTATTTGGTGCTAAATCAGAAAGATAAATTTCTCCAGCATTCAAAAAATTAGTCATACTGTTTTTATAAAGCATAATTGCATTTTCCATTATCCGCATTTCCATTTGTCCTCCCAGTCCATCATCATAATTTTTTTCAGCCTTTACGGCTATAGCTTGAGATTCACTGGTTTTGTTTTCTATTTCCACTAAACGACTTACACTCTCTCCTGGAACAAAATTCGCTTCTTCAAAAAGAGGATCATAACCAAAAAAATTAATATCTAAAATCTCTCCGGCTTGTACGGGTAAAAGAAAATAAAAACCGGCTATAAGGAAAATTATAGTGAAAATAAAAATATTTTTTCTTATTTCTTTAAACATATTTTGTCTTTTTTATTCTTGTCTAAGAGAAGTACCAAAAGTAATACTATTACCATTCATATTATCATCCGAACTTGTGGGAATATCATCAACAGGATTAATAATTTCTTCTTCCACAACCTCATCCTCAGCATCTTCTTCATCACCATTTTCATTTTCATCCCCACCTTCCATAACTTCAGCATCGGAGAATCTGCCCTCCACAGCTTCAGCGTCAGGGGAATCTTCAACATAAGAGGACTCTTCTTCTGCCTGTTCTGTTTCTCTAGAAATTGGAGTACTTTCTTTATCTTCTTCTACAAATTCATCGCCATTATTTTCATCCCTGTCCTCCGAAGCTTCAGCGTAGGAGGATTCTTCCTCTATTACTTCTTCTTCACCTAAATTTTCATCCCTGTCCTCCAAAGCTTCAGCGTCGGAGGGTCCTTCCTCGTTTTCAACTACTTCCGTATCTTCATCTAATTTTACCTCTTCCTCTTCTGATATTTCTTCATCATTTATTATATCATCATCTTCACCTAAATTTTCATCTCCTTCCCCACTTTCAACTGCTTCCACATCTTCGTTCAACTCATCATTTTCTTTTTCTATTTCATCTGTTATTTCACCTTCTTCATTTAAATTTTCCTCAGCTACATTATCATCATCCAAATCTAAATCATCTTTCTCATTCTCATTAGCCAAATCAATTGATAAATCCAATAATCCACCGGAAACACTGCTATTTCCGCTTGTTTCACTATATAAGCCAAGATTTTTTAATGCTAGAAGCTCTTCCTCGGTCAATAAATCATAATCAATCGGAGGACAAAAATCTTCATCTGATTCATCTTCCCCTTGAACCATAAAATTTTCAGGGCCAGTAGCTACAACTTTTATTCTCGCACGAGATGAAGGAACATAATATGTAAAATCTTCTAAAAATAATGGAACGCGAAAAGAATAATAACCACTATTAGTTGTCGTTCCAATAAAGCCCCAAGTATATCCACTATTACTTGAATAATACAAACTAATAGATAATTCGCTATCAGCACTTTCATTAGTGCTACTCGCCTTCCAGAAAATTTCCTCCGTATGCCCAACCCACCAAACCTCGCCGCCATTTGGAATTAAAACTTCAACTTTAGGCAAAGATAGATCTTCCCAATCAGAAACCATATCCGTATCATACCCGCTGAGAACTCGCCCTAGCATATGACCTTCAAGCGCATCAGGTATAGCAGGATTCCAAAGATCAATATTATAATTCTTCCAATTTTCATCCGGCACTCCCCAATTCATCTGATCAATAATATTTTTCTGCTTATCTTTTAAAATAAGCATATCGGCATTATTATCCATCTCGAATTTACCACCTAAAGCGTTTATTGTCTGGACATCATCCGGCACTTCCCAATATTTCCAAGTGCTTGCATCATGCGAAACTAAAATATAAGCGCCCGCTTCTATCGTAGTGCTGGCATTTATTCTTACACATTTATTGTGATTACATATTTTCCATTTTTTAATATTAATATCTTCATCGGTCGGATTAAAAAGTTCTATCCATTCATTTCTCTTTTCTACACCATGCTCGCTGTCAACATCATAATAAACTTTATTAATCACTAAATGATCAGCAAAATTCTCCCATGTCCCACTCATAATTGTATTAGAAATAGTTTCCGAATCAGAAAATCCTTTTCCATCTGTCTGTCTTCCATCAAAAACAAAATTAAATTCACAGGTCTCACTCCAATAACTATAATCATTACTATTTAAAACTGCTATAAATTTTAAATTATCAAAAGTGCTTGTTGCTAAATAAAGATTATTCAAAGAAAAGTTCATCAAAGAACTTGATGATAATAAAAAATTATCTCTCCATACCTCTAAATCTAAAATCTGACATAAAGCATTAGCTCCATTAACAAAATCAATAGCAATATCATAATTAAAATCCATACTATTACTATCGTTAACAATTCTAATCTCACGCTCTGAATTTACATTAGGAACTATTTCCGGAGAAAAATCATTATCTGATTCTAATGAAAAATCTAAAGTGCCGACACTAACGCTAGACTTCTGATTTCCTTCAGTATCATTAAAAAAAGCTGAAACATTCAACATAGAAAACAAACCAAACCAATTTAAAGCAAAAATTAGAAATACTGGCATAGTCTTAAAAAATATTTTTCTAACAAAAACAAAAACAGCCGAAATATCTTTTTCAGATTTTAGATTAATAATATTATTTCTATCACTCTTGTTCACAAAATATTTAAATTAATTATTTTATTATCTTATTTATGTTTTCCATTTTTCTTCTTGCGCATTTTCTTAAGCTCCAAAAATATTTTCTTCAGCTCATCACCTATAATAATCACAGCCGGCAATCCGATAATCAAACCAAAACCCCAAGGAGTCTTAGCGCTCGCTACGGCATAACCAACAAAAGGAACGCTAAAAAGAACTTTACCAATAATGCTCCCCGATTTAACTATATTTAAATCCGGAGCATTATTAGCGTCTCCCTTAGTAATATAAGATATTCTCCCATTATCATTCTTAATCTCATAAATTCTATGAGTAGTTGGAACTTTATTTTTATTAGCTCCAAAAGTTATGATATCTCCAAGTTTATATTGAGAATTCGGTTTAACAATAACAATTGACCCGGTTTTAATCGCCGGATTCATAGAGCCGGACTCCACAATAAAAAACTTATAATTTCCAGTAATTGGGAAAATTGTAATAATAAGCAAAAGAGCGATAAGGCCAATCAGCCCAAAAAACAAATTACTTATAATCTTATATATTTTCATTCTTTAATTATTGAATTTCAAAATTAATATCAGAATCCATAACTGTAGTCCATGTACTGGCACAACTTGTATGAAATGACTCCTCTGTCAAAACTACTTCTAAATTATAAATACCATCATCAAGAACTAGACCATCACAAGGAATAGTAGTAGGTCTTTCAAGCTGACCTCCTACATCATTAGCATCGCAATATGGATAAGCTGGAGATGTGCCGCTACAATCTGAATTATTTAAGCTACCATTTCCTCCTCCACAAACTCCTCCATTACAATATAAAACATGAAAGCTATTATCTGTGCTCAAATCTTTAGTAATATTTCCATTTTCATCTGCTGTGAAAAAATCCCAAACTAAATATCCAGCAATACATTCACTAGTATTACTTTCATATTGCGTATCGCTACGATTACAAGTCGCACCGGAGCAAGAACAATCCAAACAAGTCCATCTGCCATTATATCCAATATATTCATTGGCATCATCAGCATCCTGATCTTCTTGACTACTACCATAAGTATAATGACAAGATGGTTTACCAATAAATTTTACTTGATAAGTAACATTTGGTTTTAATCCGCTCGCCACGATTGTTCCTTGTAACTTATCAACAGTCGGACTTTTATAATTAAAAACTACATCTGCTTGATCATAATCATATGAATAAGCAAACTGTGGATCTACATTTAAGTCGCTAAAAATGATTTGATGATTATTATTCTCTCCTTCATTATCCTCACATTGTATTTCTTCATCAGGTCTATCACCTTGTCTATAATTAATTAATCCTGGCCAGTTATCAAAAAGCCAATCTAAATTATTAGGATCCCAACCAATCAACTTATGGTCAGAAATATTATATTGACTACAAGGCAACAACCAAATTTTAGCACCATAAGGATAATTCCCGTCATCAATATTTGGTAAATTAGTATTAATATTACTATTATCACTTAAAGTAATTTCTCCACTGCTAGATGCTACTCCTTGATCAATTAAAAATCCAGTTTGTCCAGTTAAACCACTTCCTTGACTGCTCCAAGGATCAGCATAATAAATTAAACAATATTCCATACCAGAATTTAGCCCAACCCCATAAAAATCATAATTAAATGTCGGTGCCATATAATCATATTTTAAAATACCCATTTGCTCATCTGCAATTACATGCCAATCACCAGAAACAAACTTATTATCCATAAAAGACATCTGCTGCAATGGTTCCGGCGCATCAATTTGACGTGCTTCAATCTCGATTACAAAAGTCATCATATCACTTTGAGCCCAATTTTCTGTATCACTCTTCATAAAATATTTCTGTTCAACTAAAACTGATTCTCCTGGATATAAAATTCCATCTCCATTGTCCTCTTCAAACGGTTGATCTAATTTTACAAGACCAAGATAAGCATCTTTAATTTTGTCCATAGTAATACCTGCTTCTTTTGCCACTGCCAAATTTCCATCAACATACATTTCATAAACAATAGCTGAATCAATATCATTTTTTTCTATCACACCATTATCATCATACCAATCCTGCTCCGGTTCAATCACTCCATTTTCATCAGTCACTAAACATTTTGTAATCTGCCACAATTTTAGAGGATTCATCCCCTCATTAGTAATATTAAAAGAAATCTCAAATTCTCTCCCTGGCTTAACATCCTCCCAATTAAAACTCTGCGACCAATGTAATTGATCATCAACTGCAATTTCTATTGTTCCGGCAGTAAAACTGTTACCGCTTGAAACTTCCGTATCGCTAAAAAACGACATAGTCCCTCCAACTAACAAAGCTGAAACAGCTCCGATAGTTAAAATACTAATTAAAATTTTTCGCATAATTTTTTTTATTTAATTTTAGATATATAAATTATTTTTATTATTACGATCTAATTCCCAGCGCAAGGGATTATCAATTATATATTGCCGAACGCGATTTAATTCATTTTCATTGCGAATTACCCTATCATGAAAACGTGCTTGCCAGGCGAAATTAATATCATATTTGCAACATAATTTTGTAACACCGCCTTTATAATGGTTAATAATTGATGATATTGAATTTTTTTGTAATGGTCCGAATTTTCGTTTGTGTTTGTTTTCGTTTTGTTTGTTTTGTGAAAATACATTGCGATTGTGTTTGTTTTGCGTTCGTGGTAGAGACGCGCCGCGGCGCGTCTCTACGGTGGTATAACCAC
>CAZDHZ010000020.1:0-13554 GCA_964505405.1 uncultured Gammaproteobacteria bacterium
AATAATACGAAATAATAGTTAAAATGTTACAGTATAATTACAAATTCGCTGATTACAAATTCACAAATTTAATCACAAATATCACAAATTTGAATTTTAAAATTTATAATTATTTATTCCAATTTGTGATATTTGTGATTAAATTTGTGAATTTGTAATAATCAATAAAACACAAAATAAGACACTCTCCCAAGAGTCCTTCAAATTTTTTCATGCATTAATTATCCACCCAAAAAACAATCCGCTTTGGGCGAAAAAAGAACAGGATCCCTTAATTATTTTGTTCTTAGATATTAACATATAGCGAAATATAGGTCAATTATATTTAATTTTTAAATTTTGTAATTTTTAAATTTTTAAACAAAATAAGTTTAATGGCTTTGTTTAAAAATTAAGATTTAAGATTTATTTTAAAAATTTAAAAATTACAAAATTTAAAAATTAAATAAGCTCTTGCTTTTTTAGACAAATTGTGCAAATATATTTATACAAAACGACTTAAGTCTATAATATAGTTGACTTAAGTCTGAATAATTTTTAAATTGAGGAAAATATACACAATTTGAGTTAACTTAAGTCTACAAATTTGTAGACTTAAAAAATACTTTATTTAATATTAGACTTTTTTATGACTTAAGTCTACATTTTTGTAGACTTAAGTATGAATAAAATGGAAGAAAAAAAGAAAAAAAGCAAGAAATCTGACTCTAAACATCTCGAATCTAAGTCAAATAAAAAGAAAAAAATTGACCCGGGAGTACCTATTGTAAATGTTTTAAGCCCTATCTGGCTATCTGTTTCAGAATCAGCCAGAATTGGCGGTGTTAACACAAAAACAATTAGAAGAGCTATCTCTGACAAAAAAATTAAATACAAAATACACGGCAATAGATATTTAATAGACATAGCTTCAGTTATAATCTATCTTAACACCAATACTAAACTTAAAAACAAGCTTTTGCAATACGGAATTGGACAGTATGTTGAGAAATGGAAGAAATAGTTATTAATTTTTGAATTTTTGAATTTTTAAATAAATTTCAATTTTTGAATTTTTAAACAAAATATTTCATCTTATATGTTTAAAAATTTAAATTTTAGATTTATTTAAAAATTATAAAATTATAAAATTATAAAATTAATAGCTTGACATATATCAATAAAACCAAAAAACACCGCCTAAACAGTGTTTTTTGCTTAAAAAATGCTTATTTAAAGCCTATAATACAGCGTCTTTAGCAGCTTTTGCTAATCTGAATTTTACTACAGTTTTAGCAGCAATTTTAATTTCTTCACCAGTGGCTGGATTTCTTCCCATTCTTGCTTTTCTATGAGCTTTTACTAATTTTCCAAAACCAGGCACAACAAATTCTCCATTAGTTTTAACCTCTTTATAGGCTAAAGCAGCTAGCTCATCTAAAAAATTTGCGACATCTTTTTTACTTAACTCAGTGGTTTCTGCTAAAACACTTAGCAATTGTGATTTAGTCATTTTTGCCATAATTTTCTTCTGTCCTATATTTCAGCTATATCTAGAATAACTAAAATATGGAATTTTAATTAATGAATAATTTTAAAAATAATCCACAGTTTATGTGTTTTATAAATACATTATAGCGTAAAACCTTAAAAAACACCAATAAATATGTCAATGGAGTAGAAATAAGAATATAATTTTTAAATTTTGTAATCTTATAATTAATTTTTAAATTTTTAAATAAATTTTAAATCTAAATTTTTAAACAAAGCTTTTAAACTAGCAGATTTAAAAATTATATTCTTATTCCCCTTCAAACACTGGAGCAGAATCAATCCCGCAGGCTATTATTGTTTTCATGGCTTGTTCGTAGGGAACATCTACAATCCTAATCTGATCTTTCTTCAAGTAAAAAATATTCCCAGAAGTTGGATTTGGTCCGGTTGGAACAAAAACCGTATAAAAACCATTATTGCAATCATTAGTAACAAAACCAATCTGGCGTGTTTCATTGTTAAAGGGTCTAACAATCGCTACGGTAGAAAAAGGCATACGCTTTGTTCCTAGAAATTGAAGCAAAGTTTCTTTTACCATAGTATATCCGGGTAATATCTTAAAAATTCTATTTTCTAATTTAATAAATTTTTTATGTCCACCTTTAGTTCTGATAAATCCACCGATAATAGTAACCCCAATCAAAACCAAACCCAAGGCTAACATTTTTATAAAAATAGTTTGATCCTCGGCTCGCGGAGCTAAAATAATAATTACCGGTTCAATTAATTTAAAAACGATTTTAAAAACCCAGCTAAATAAAAATAAAAAAATTGTTAGAGGCAAAACCGCATTAATACCAACGCGAAGGTTGTCTGAAAGAATATGTCTTTGTTTTTTCATATGGTTTAGCTAACCCCAAAGGGGACCCTTCGGGTTTAGTTTCTTAGTTAATTAGGAATTTATTACAAAAAATTTATTCTAATTACTAATAATTAAAATACTGCATTATTTTATTGTTAAATTAAATATTAATTCAAATATTTTTTTCTCTTAGACTCTTCCATCCTTTCAATTGCATATCTTAGACAAGTTCTGGGCATTTTTTGATGATAAGTATTTAAAAACTCCTCAAGCACAGCTATGTCTCGTTTTCCAACTTCTCTGAGCATCCATCCAATAGCCTTATGAATTAAATCATGCTTATCTCTCAATAAAATCTTAGAAATTTTTAGAATATCTTTAAAATCATTCTTACGAATAAAAGCAAAGCAGGAAACAACAGAAATTCTTTTTTTCCATAAATTTTCCGATTCCGCAAACTGATATAATATATTTCGAGGTTCATCAAGCAAATAATCACCAAATATATGCGGAGCAGAAATATCTACTAAATCCCAATTATTAATATATTTACAATTTTTTACATAAAAATTAAATATTTGTTCTTTTTGTTTTGTGTTAGCCCTGTATTTATTAATTAAAAAAACCAAAGCTATAAATCTGTATTCATGGATATCAGAACTAATCAAGGTTTTTATCTTCTCTAGACTAATACTATCATATTTCTTCGCAATACACCTTAAAATCGGCACTTTCACGCCAATAAACTGATCTCCCTCGCCGTATTCACTAATTCCTGTCTTAAAAAAACCAGCATAAACTTCCGCCTGCCTTTTATTTTTATGGCTATCAATTTCTTTTTTAATCTCTAAAATCATAAAGTTGTGTTTAAACATATTTTAACGCTTTAAGAGTTTATAAGCAAATTCTATTATTATTTCTCTTATTTTTCTTTTTATTCTTATTCTTATTCTTTTTCTTGACAAAACAAATTGACAAAATAAATAAACACTATATAGTGTGGCTATATGAAAAAAATAGTTAAAAAAATATTAATTCTATATTTAATTTCTCTTATTATCATTCCCAACGCGAGTTTAGCAGAAACTCAAGTTGATTTATTTGTCGTGCCTGATTACTCTAGTTATTTAGATCCTGATTATTTAATACTTGATATTCTTACTAATAATAATGAAGAAATATATAATACTATTTCAATCCGAATTAAATATCCTCAGGAAAAATTAATAATAGATTCTATTAACTATGAGAATTCTTTTTGCGAAATTATGGTGAATGAGAAAATTGATAATGAAAAAGGGATTTTAAATATATCTTGTGGAAACACAGAGCCAGAGTCAGCCACTACCACAAATTTATTTAGAATTAATTTTAATAAAATAGAATCTGGATGGGCAGAAATTTCTTTAAATTCATCTGAAATATTAGCCCATGATGGACTAGGAACAAATATCATCGGAAGCACAGAAGATCATAATTTTTATATTTATAAATAGGAAAACACACGACAACATAATACATAACAAAAAAACATAGCTAAAACTATGCTTTTTTGTTATGTGATATAATAAGTTCAAAGGGGTGTTCGACACCCTATAGGGTGTCGAACACCACAAGGCTTTTTGTTTTTTACATTCCACGTTCTACGTTCCGCGAAATTTATTTTAATAATTTCTCCACGTCCTTCACTTCCTTCAAAATACTAGCCTCAACATTATCTGCTTTTTTCTTGAGGCGTGATTTTGTTTTTTCTTTTTCTTCTGTAAATTTAATTCCACCTTTTAATTTATTAAATTCTAAATCTATTGTTTTTTTGTAATCTACAATATTAGCATGCAAAACTTCTTCTATTTCTATTGTTTCTTTCTTTACTTTTTTCTTAGCAAGCCAGAATATTAAAAATATTAAAAGAATAATTAATACTATTAAGAATAAAAGACTTACTAAAATCGTGAAATAATTAATAATATAATTTCCTACTATGGCAAAAATTGGAGGAGAAACTATAAAGCTTATTTTCGCGCTAGACTTACTTATGATTCCTTTATCATTTACCGCATCCACCCAAGCCGTGTATCTATTATCATCTAATTTCTGATCACAGATATAAAACCAATTTCCATTAGAATCTGCTTCTGTTAAATCCTGTTTTATTAATTTTCCGTCTTTTTCAATATAAACATTAACTTTTGCTAAAGGCACAGCCGTACCATTCATGTAAAAATTATCGTTTTTTCTTATCTCTTTGGGATAATTTATTATTATCGGCGTAGGAATAGGTTTAATTTCAAATTCTATATTTATTACCCGTTCGTTCCCAGCTTTATCAATTGCCTTAATCATAGCGATATGTACTCCTGCTTTCAAATTCTCAAGCTTAACAGATTTATCTTCCGGCTTTAATTCATAGGCCGGTTTCTCAATATCACCAACATAAATTTCATATTTATCCAATCCGGAAAGTTTGTCTTCAGTCTCAAAAGAAAGCTCCGACCAATTTTCCAGATCTCCCGGATGATATTCAGCTTCAAAAAGTTCTGGTGGAACAGTATCAATCATCACTTTATAATGAGCAATAGTCCCCCATTTCTTATGATCTTTATATTTTAAATGCAAATACCAAATTCCATCTTCAGTTTCTAAATATTCTTTTTCAGTAAATAAACCATCCGATTTAGGTCCGGGATCACTAAACTCTTCTTGATCAAAAATAATACTAATTCCATCCACATCCGTCCCCGCTTCCCAATTAAATTTTACATCATTTTTATTATACCAAATATTTTCATCTGGATGAGTTTCTGATTTAATTATCGGCTTATTATAAATAACTTCTGGTGCTGGTTTTTGCTCTTGGCTAGGCTTATTAGCAGGAGGAGGAGTATTTACCTTTGGAGAAATTGTATAAGATCCGCTCCCCATACTAGCTAAAATATTTGTACCCTTTCCATCATGGGCTAAAACTGCCCCGGAAGCGAAGCGAACCTGTGCACCACCAGATTTTTTAGCCTTAAAAGTAATAGTAATAATATGCCCAGCGCTACCATTATATGGAGTAGGCCGACCACCTCCGAAACTAATAGTGCCACCAGAAATATTTGGCTCTACTGGCCAAAACATAAAAATAGATCCACCTTTAGAGACACTCACTGCTGTCAACAAATTAGTATCATAATTAATAACCCCCTCAGCTGAATTAATTTCTTGACCACTAGAATTAACTTTTACTGCTACAGAGAAAGTTCCTCCAATTACATAAGTTCCAGATCCGGGAGCAAGATAAAGAGAGGCTCCAGCAGCTTGCACAGGTCTAGAAACGCTAAAAGTACCAACAAATAGCACAGCTAACAAAAATACAATAATAATTTTTTTAAATTTTTTAGTCTTGTTGTTCTCCCTCCTTATAATCATATTTTTTTCTTTTTTTAAAATAAATAATACTAAGAATTATAAATAAAATAAATAACAAAATAATTATAAAAATAATAACAGTATTTTTAATAACATTAGATTTAATGTTTTGCTTAACTGTCTGACGAATATTTTCCGGAGGGATAAACTCCACAAAACGTTCATTCTCATTTCTATCAATCGCCTTAACTTTAATAGTGCTTTGTAAAGTTTGATCAAGAAGAAGATATGGAATTTGAGCTTTCTTCCATTCAGGAACATCCCGTCCTATACCAAAAAGTTTATCTCTAAAACTTACTTTTGGCTTTTCTCCAATAATATCATCCGACCTTATTTCCAAAACTTCATAATGATCAATACCAGACTGCTTATCAGTAGTAGAAAAAATAATATAGTATTGCCCTTGATACATTCCAGGATTACTATAAAGTTCAACTACAAAAGGCTCCGGAGAAATATCATCATTAATAATATCTTTTTCCCAATCATCCCCCAGACCAGTTTTCTTATCTCTAAAATCTATTATTAAATCTTTAAACTCTATTTTGTCTTCCGTGCCTAACCCATCATTTAATAAAACTCTTGACTCCCTTAAAATTTTAATAGGCAATTCATTTTTATCTTCATCGCTTATAATCATCCCTGGGATAGAAAAAGCAATCCTCCCAACAATATTACTATCTCCCGGATCTCCGGGGATACGCCCGCAATAACCGCCCGGTATTCCTCCGGAAAAATTTAAAACTCCTTCAGAATTAGCCTTAATAATTTCATCCCTTCCTGGATTTTTTAACCAAATATTTATTAAAGATTCCCCGCTGATAAATTCTAAAATTTGCAAATAATCTTTATGAAATTCAAGTCCAGTTTCAATTGTATTAACACAAGTTTCATCATCTACATCTATCTTTAAATCAACTGTAAAACTATCCCCAGGACCATAAATGGCATTAGGAGCGTCTATATAGAGAGTGGAAGCATAACTTGTTGTCGGTATAAACAGTAATAATGCTAATAAAAATATTGCTTTTTGTAATAGTTTTAACATAGGTATATACAATTTTTAATTTTGTAATTTTTAAATTTTTAAATAAATCTTAAATCTTAATTTTTAAACGAATTCATTAGAATTATTTTGTTTAAAAATTATAAAATTAAATATTATTTCAAAAATTTAAAAATTAAAAAATTAAAAATTAAACAAAAAAACTCACCCTGTCCAATAATACATCATGATAGAAAAATCGATTAATTCTACATTTCCGTTTTGGTTCTGATCGGCACAGGTATTGTCCGTTCCCCAATAATATAAAAGAATAGAAAAATCAGTTAAATTTACCCGACCGTCATGATTTAAGTCTGCCTCCGGACAAGGAACTTCCCCACCTACTTTCCCAACATAGAAACTAATAGAACGTGAAAAACCACTTTTAATGATATTACCATCAGTTTCTACCTGAAATAAAGCTTTCGCTATATGAAAATCTTCTTCTAAAGGAGTCGTGTTAAAAGTAAGGGTCCAATCTCCACTTTCCTCACTACTTGTTTGTTCTATAAATTCCTCATCGGAATGAATATAAATATGAACTTCGGTTCCTGGAACTGTTTGCCCATAGATTTGGACATCTTCACCTTGTCGGACTGAGCTTTTATCTATATCAATACTAGGAGATAAATAAACACCACTGATTGTTGTAACCGCTCCGGAAATAACCCGAAAAGTTAAGCTTAATAAAACCGATTTTAATCCGTCCTTATCTTCCGACCAAAATCCAAAACTATTAACGCCTGAAACTATTTCCGCACTTTCAAAATAAAAATCAGCTTTAGCATCAGAACTCACAATACCAATAACTACACCATCCACTAAAATATGAACATCCGAATTAGGATAAGATTTCCCACGAATTATAACCTTAGTTTCATCTTCCATTAAATCGCCTGGATTATACCCAGTTCTGTTTGCCGGAGCACCTCCACTTCCAGATCCACCACCGCCCGGCAAACCTCCCTCATCTTCCATCGCCTCACAATTTGCCGTACTAATTTCACAAAAACTTGTACATATTAAAGATCCGCTACTATAACCAAAACTAGAGCAAAAAGCTCCTCCAAAATCATTAGTATCACATTCTTCCACCTCTTCTTTATAAGTATTACCGCAAGTATGACAAGAATCTATGTCATAAGATAAACAATCATCAGCGCATCCCAAGTCCCCGCTCACAAAAGGATTCCCAAAAATATCATCAAAATTAGCACAAGTGCTTGTCCCCACATTAACTGGAGTCTCAGGAGGATCCCCTTTATCACAAACTTCAAAATTTATTTCTTCTATTATCCCATTCCCGCAAGCAACTAAAACTTCCACAGTAGTAGGTAAAAAATTTTGGGCATGAGCCATCTTTGGAAAAGAAAAAATAAAACTACTAGCTCCAAATAAAAGCAAAAGCAAAACAACACAAAGTGCCCTGAGGGTAAAAAAATGACGCAAGCATGGGAGCATATGCAATGGAATTATTTTTAATCTTCTTTTTCTTTATGAGGCTCATCTTCTTTTTCTTTATATCCGGCAGATTTTTCATGAACCCATCTTAAAAATTTCTTTTTTATTTTAGCAAACTGTTTTAAAAATTTTCTCCATAAATATCTTAAAGGCCAAGTAATAATCATTAGACTTGCGAAAACAAAACGCCAAAACTTAAATTTAATTAAAAGTAAAATAATTATCAAATTTAAAAGAATAAGCCCACCCATCATAAGATATGGCCAAATACCAAGCTTAGTTCCCCCTTCTAGCCCTCCATGAGAATAAATCGTAAAAGCGATTTCATCCTTATAAACAATGTCATTTTCATTATAAACTTTAACCTTGCCCCAATACTGGCCAGCTTTTAATTTTGTAGCAAAAGACGCAGGAACTGTCTTAGTTATAAAAGGTTCTACTTTTTTTATAGACGTATCTTCATAACTAGCTAATAAATTTTTATTAGAGATATCATAAACATCTAAATGAACTTTAGAAGGAGCCGTTTTTACATTTCCTTTATTTTCAATGTTCATTAAAACTTTTACTCTATAAAAAAACATAGAAAATATTTTCCAACTCCATGGTCTAGCTAATTCTTCAAAAGCCGGAATCTCAACTTTACGCACATTAAAATCAATAAAAGTCTCATTGGTAATTGTTAATTCAATATCAACCCGAGCTCCTAAAGCAATCGCCACTCCGCCTCCACTAACTCCTTTTTTAGGGACAATTCTAATATTAATATAACCTTTATAATCCCCTATTTCAGCATTATCTGGAACATTAACTTCTACCATCATTGGAACTTTTAATTTGTCTTTAGGCAGATCGAAAACTTCACCTTGCCTTATGTTTATCCATGATTCAATTTCCGGAGCGTTAATCGTAATTTCAGCTTGCATTTCATCATCTGCGCTAGAACGAAGCAAGGTTATTTTCTGCTCAAACTGAGAACCTGGAAAAATCGGCTTACTAGTCTTAACATAAGGCGGTGAAATACCAAAACCGGCATGTGCAACACTAGAACATACCAATATGCCTGTTATTAATAATAAAAAAATAGTGATTTTTTTAAGCATGTAGCCTAAATTAAAACACAAAAAAATAAAAATTATGCAATAGCTTTGCTTTTGCTAAATTTTTAATTTTATCTAATATTAAAATTATTTTTATTTATATACACTTGTGGATAAAAAATAATATCTACCTATAATATACTACAATATTGAATAAAATTCAAGTTATACCCAAAAAGCAGAAACAGTAGTCAGAAATTTTAATGTTCCCAGATTGCAAGTTAATTTAATTTTAATATTTATTATATTCTTGTGTACCTTAAAAGGTACCTTTTAAGGTACCTTTATTTTAAAATATAAAAAATTATTTACTTTCTACCAAGCATCATTATCTGTGATAGCAGAGAAAGTATTCATTCCCGTATAAGTTCCGGATGGTTTTCCAGATGGAATTCCAATTCCCCAGAAGACCTGATCACTAACTAAAGTTTGGCTAGTAGGCCTATCTGCTTCTATGTCAAGCTGAAGAGTTGAAGAGGCCTCTTCAACATAAAAAGTATATCCACTTCCGTAAGTAAATGTACTGGTACCAAAATATTGATTCTCGGCCTCAATTAAATTAGCGGTCATATCATCTTTATCCATATCATCAACATCTAGACCAGTGTCCAATGGAGCATTCCCTAAATTAAGAACCGTAGTAGTAGCATTTGAAGCTCCTGTATTCTGTCCACCTTTAACAGTCCCATAAGGAACTTCATCTTCCGTAATATCTAAAGCATTTAAAGTAATTACATTAACTCCTGTTACCGAGGTAGCTGTATCATATAAAGCCTCGTCATAAGCAGTTAAGGCTGCTAACCAACTCGTACCCCCGTAAGGATAATTTCCGCCAGAACCATCAGTAGGAATAGCATGATAAGCTATCGTGGTAGTACAAATATAAGCAGCAGTAGCATCCGGAGAAGTATCCCCACATGTTCCAGCTACTACTTCACAATTAGTTGATCCTATGGGATAGCAATCATTATCATCTTGCGAACATCCATATTCACCTGTAGCGCTAGACCAATAAATTGTGCTAGTTGCTCCTTGAATATCATTACAACCATTATTATCAGTAATTGAAACAGAACTAGAAGAAGCCATAACCTCAGACATGCCACGCATATTTAACTCAATATCTTGAGTTCCATTAATTAAAACGGAGCTAACACTCGGAGCCACATTATTTACCGTATAAGTATTGGTTTGAGAATTACCAGCAGAAGCCATATCATGCCAATCCATTACAAAAGCGTAATAAGACCAATCTCCATCAATAGCTATAGTCCCAGTAGCATAAGTACAACTTATATCAGGACTCGTAGAAGTAGCATGACAATATTCATCTCCAGCGCATCCTGTTGAAGTCGCCCATGAATCTGTGCTACATACATATAAATGCAACTCATCAACTCCACCCTCCATATCAGAATCGGTAGTTGAGGCAGTAATCGTATATGTTTCTCCAGGATCTTTATTATCATCCGTAGTAGATACAAAATCAAAAACAGGAGCATGATTTATATAAAGAGGACTGGAATCATCCCCTGAGCCGGGAGAAGCTCCCTGGCTTCCAACTTCAGAACAATCGGCCTGAGTCGCATGATTATCACAAACAAAAGCATACCATTCATCAACTTCCGCGCCAGGATCATCCGCCGGATCAACTACATCATAATAAGCCGTAGCCTCTATATCCGAAGCCACAAAAGTTGAAGTTGCATAAGTAACATCATCACAAGAATGACTATCACCACCACTAGCATCGTTTGTAATAGAATCCGAACTACAAATTATAAGCTGATAATTATTGTTTTCTCCGTCATGAGCCGTTACCGTAAAAGCTATAGTATCTCCTAAATTAATCGGAGTAGTAGAAGTTGAAGATGGAACCTCAGCTGGATCAGTAGTTATTTCTGGAGGAGCATTTTGCACTTCAACAGTTGTAGTAGCAACATCTTGAGCATGCACAGTCGGTTTTAAAACAAAAACCTCCTCTTTATCATTACTTAAAATATCAATATTAAAATTAAAAACAAGCCCAGTAATAGTTGAGCTTATTATTAAACTAAAAATCAACAACAAAGGCATTGATTTTTCTATTTTTTTCTGAATTTTTTTAGCCATGGGGATGGAAATTTTATTAATTAATATTATTATAACATATTTTCTTAAAATAATTAAGAGTTTTAAAAAAATATATTATAACATTTTTTTGCCTAAAACTAGTTAAAATAATTATAATAATGTGGATAACTATTAAAATATTATTTTAAATTTTATTTTTTTTTGGTTTTTTGAAGATTGCTGTGGATAAAGTATATTAGTTAATTTTTGCACTCAAGAGTATTCCCTTCGGTCAATTTTATAATTTTTAATTTTTAAATAAATCTAAAATATTAATTTTTAAACAAATTTATTAAACTTGTTTTGTTTAAAAATTTAAAAATTATTATTTATTTAAAAATTAAAAAATTAAAAATTAATATAAACTATTCCCTAATAGCATCCAAAGGATTTAAAGACCCCGCTCTCTTGGATGGAAAAAGCCCAGTCAAATAACCCATGAGTATAGAAAAAAGAGCAATAAAAATTAAGAACCAAATAGGAAATCTAAATAAGGCCATAGGAACACCTCCCATTTTAGTAGCAACCATGCTCAATAAAAAATTTATAGTTAGCCCCCCGCTAACTCCAATAGCAATACCGACCAAACCACCTAAAGTCCCCATAATAATTGATTCTGTTAAAAACATAATTTTGATTTTTAAGGGAGAGCCTCCAATAGTACGCATAATCCCAATTTCTTTAGTTCGTTCTAAAAGAGTAACAGTCATAGTATTAAACATACCAATAGCGGAAACAACCAAGGCAATCCCACCAAATAAAGCTAAGGTAATTTGCACTCCACTAAAAATCTTATTAGCCTGATCTACAGTCTTAGAAAGAGCGGTTACTATAAAACCCTCTTCTATTATTTTCGCTTCTACCGAATCCAGAAAATCACTATCTATAACTTTAACTCTAGCTTTTTCATAAAATGGAATTACAAAACGAGATGAAAATTCCTGTAAGGGAATATAAACAAAAACTGAAGTTTCATCATCCACAATTCCTTTAACTGTATATTCTTTATTCATAGGCATTTCCTGCAATTCATCACTTCCTTCAATCGGAATAAAAACTTTAAAACTCAATTTTTTCCCGATTATCTCTTCTGCTTCTTTTTCAAATAATTTTAAAATTGCCGAAGAAATAACAATAGAATCACTCTCGCCCGCTTTAAACATTTCGCCGTATGAGGGCACTACACCAGCATACTTAAAATAATCTGGTTCAACACCATTTAAAACAATACTTCCCGTTAATTCACCATAAGTAGCTAGAGCTGTAAAACTCGCTAAAGGAGAAACATCCTCCACATTTTCTATATCACGGAAAACTTGTATTTTTTCTTTATCAATAACAACAACTTTAGAAGGCGGAGTCATTACATTCAAAGAAAGCATAGCTTCCCCAAACACAATTTGCTCTAATAAAACCCCCTGAAGACCATACCCAAGACCCACTAAAATAACAACCGCAGAAATACCTACGCCAATACCTAAAATAGTAAGCCAAGTTCGAACCGCCTTAGTCCGAAACATCCTCGTTGCGAGCTTTAAAATGTCCTGCCAACGCATCATATGGATTAATTTTATAATTTTTAATTTTTATAATTTTTAAAATAAACTCTAATTTTTAATTTTTAATTGCTGTTTTTTGATATTTTTGCAAAAATTAATGTTAGTTCATGGGCTTCTTGCCAATATTTTCTACATTCTTGTTTTCTTGATATTTCAACTGTGGCGATCATTCTTATCCAATGTTTTGATTCATTTGATTCTTTTTGAGATATTCTTATTTTATTTTTAAAATCTTTTTTACTTGATGCTTGGTTAGCTTCCATATAATTAGCACCTACGCTTGTTGCTGATCTAATCAATTGTCGAATTAACGGTTTATTATACTCATCTAAGTTTATAGATTTACAAAATAATATAATATTTTCACCAAATTGAGCAGTTCTTTCTTCTAGATCATATTGCATAATTCCTCCTTGTTTAAAAATTAATATTTTAGATTTATTTTAAAAATTAAAAATTAAAAATTAAAAAATTATTTAATGTCCATGCCCTTTCGTTTCCGAACCCTGAATCAATAATTTTTCAAGATAT
>CAZDHZ010000021.1:0-12320 GCA_964505405.1 uncultured Gammaproteobacteria bacterium
TTTATCCGGCTAAAAGAGCGGCTAAGATTAATGCCTTGGAGGCTTTGAGGTATAAGTAATAGTTAATTTGTTTATTTGTTAATTAGTTAATTGGGATTAATTTAAAATTAATTTTATTATAATTATATGGCTTTAGGAAATTTATTAGGATTTGGGGGGTCTTCTTCTCCGGGGAGTAATTCAGGAGGAGGGTCTTTTGGTATAGGAAACAACCCTAAAAAAGTTATAAGAAATGTGGATTTTAAAAGCAAAGATTTAAAAGAAAGGGTGCGCAATAGTAGCCCAATAAGAGCTTGGCATAAAGTAAGAGTTAAAAAAGATGGAAGAATGAGAACAGAAATAGAGAGAGATATTATTGCTAAAAATAAAGTTGAACATATTTCAAAGCATGGAGGAAAAAGAAAAATAGAGACTGATCATGATAATAATATTTTAACAGTAGTAAAGGGATCCATAAGAAGCGGGCAGACTGTTAGTAGTTGGAAAGAAGATATTAATAAAAAACATCAATTAAAATCAACTAATAAAGATGGTTCTAAAGTTGTTTATCATATAGGAGGGGATAAAATGAACAGAGAAAAACGAAATGAATTATCTAAAATATTTGATCCTCAAGGGCCAACTAAAAAAGAGCAAAAATTTGCTGATAAGCTTAAAGAAACCAGAAAAAATATAAATGTTTCATATTCTATAAAATCTAGTGAAGAAGCTGATCGATTGAAAAAAGATCGCAGTAGTGGTAGATCTAGGTTAGAAAAAGGAGTAGATAGTAGTCATCTTGGCATACAAGGAAAAGAATATAAAACATCTTCTAGAGGAAAGAAACAATCAACAGATGATTTTAGGGGAGGAGGTCAGACCCCAAATGCACTAGAAGGTGGACATGTAGAACAAAATAAGGGTGCAAATACTTCCTTTGCTCAGGGAGAAGTAGGGGCGGCTTCAATCGCGGAGGGTATAGGAGCAAAACCTCAAGAAAAAGATAATGTTATAGAAGTTGATTTTAATAAAAAGAAAGAATCTTTTAGTAGCGATATTTTGTAACCCACCGGTACAAACGATTAATTTAATTTTATGCTTATAAATATAATTTTACTTATTCTGGGATTTGTTTTTTTAATTAAGGGTGCTGACATTATGATAGATGGTTCCTCGTCTATCGCTAAAAGGTTCGGCGTTTCCAGTTTTTTTATTGGCTTAACAGTTGTTGCTTTTGGAACTTCTGCTCCTGAGCTTGTAGTAAGCGCTTTAGCGAGTATTAAAGGAAGTGCTGGGATTGCTTTGGGGAATATTATCGGATCTAATATTTCTAATACGTTATTGATTTTAGGTATTTCGGCTATAGTAGCTCCCTTAGTAGTTAGAAAAACAACAATTAAAAAAGAAATTCCATTTTCCTTACTTGCGATTATCGCCGTTTTTGTGCTGGCTAATGATTTTTTAATTGACGGTTTTATTCCTAATGGTTTAAGCCAGATTGACGGAATAATTTTAATTTTATTTTTTAGTATTTTTATTGTTTATACATTCGGTATCAGTCGGGAAAAAGAAACTATTTTTCAAAAAACTGCTGAAGAAATAGAGGAAATAAAAGATGATTCTAAAGACTTAAGTGCATTTGTTTCTTCGCTTTTTATTATTTTTGGAATTTCAGGATTGGCTTTGGGAGGAAATTGGATAGTTAAAGGTTCTATCGGCATAGCTGAGATTTTTGGTATTAGCGAAGCTTTGGTTGGTTTAACTATTGTAGCTCTAGGAACTTCTTTGCCGGAATTAGCCACTTCTGTAACGGCTGCTGCTAAAGGCAAAACAGATATGGCCGTGGGGAATGTAGTTGGTTCTAATATTTTTAATTTACTTTGGGTTTTAGGATTAAGTTCTTGTATTAAAACCATACCTTATTCTGTGTTTTTAAATATTGATTTTTTCATTTTGTTTTTAATTACCATTCTTTTGTTTTTCTTGATTTATTTTGGAAAAAAGAATATATTAGCTAAGTGGGAGGGTATTTCTTTGGTCGTCTTATATATTATTTACATAATATATTTAATTATTAGAGGATAATGTTACGAATTTTTTAATTTTTAATTTATTTATAAAATTAAAAATTAAAAAATTAATTTATAAATTTATAATTTATTATTATGATTAGAATTAAAACAAAAAAAGAAATAGAGATTTTAAGAGATGGTGGTAAGAAATTAGCATTTATTTTAGATAATCTTGTTAAATTATCAAAACCGGGTGTAAGCACCGCATTTTTGGAAGAGGAAGCTTTAAGGATGATGAAAGAAATTGATGCTCGTCCTGCCTTTAAGGATTTGGAAATGTTTAATGACGTTTATTTTCCTTCTACTCTTTGTACTTCTATTAATGATGAAGTTGTCCATGCTCCGGCTATCCCCGGAAGAGTATTAAATAATGGTGATGTTTTAAAGCTTGACATTGGTATGGAATACCCTTTAAATAAAGAGCCAAAAAACAAGTATTCTGATTTGGGAGGATATTATACTGACATGGCGCGAACTGTTATTGTTGGAGAAGCTTCTCCGGATGTAGAAAAATTTGTTAGAACAACTAAAGAATGTCTTGATCTGGGAATTGCTCAAGTTAAACCAGGAAATAATTTAAATGATATTGGTCGAGCGATTCAAAAGCATGCTGAAAAAAATGGTTATTCAGTAGTTCGAGAAATGGTTGGTCATGGAGTTGGACATGAAGTTCATGAAGATCCTCAAGTTCCACATTATGAAGTAAAAGACGGAAGTATGAAAATATATACTTTAAAACCAGGTATGGTAATCGCCATAGAACCAATGCTCAATATGGGTTCTTGGGAAATAGAATCTGCTGATGATAATTTTACTTTTATAACTAAAGATGGATCTTTAAGCGCTCAATTTGAACATACCATAGCAATCACGGAAAAGGGCCATATTGTGATAACGGACTTGTAACGCATAACGTATAACGCATAACATTTTCTTTTGTTTGTTATGTTGAACGGCGGAATATCCCGAGAAAAAAAATACAAAACAATAAATCTTGCTCTGGAGGGGTCGCACCTCTTTTTATTCTCCAAAGCCAAAGGCGCAGGAGAATTAGGGGTCCGACCCCTGTGTTGAAAAATAATCAAACAATGAATCAATTAAATAATCAAACAAAAAGATACCTAGGAATAGATTGGGGCTTAAGTCGCATTGGCCTTGCTCTGGGAGATGATGAAACTAAAATTTCTACGCCCTTTAAAGTGGTTTCTAATATTAAAGATATATTGAAAACAATCAAAGAAGAAGAAATTGATATTATTGTTTTGGGAAGTCCTTTAAAAATGTCTGGCGCCGATGATTTAAATAATAATTTTTTAAAATTTAAAAATAATCTTGAAAAAAAAATAGATATTCCGATTGAATTTATAGATGAACGACTAACAAGTAAGGCTGCTGATGCTCTTTCGGGAGATAAGAAGAATAAAGCCTCTCGAGACGCACTTGCTGCTATGATTATTTTACAATCTTATTTTGATAAAAAAAATGCACGGGACTTATAATCTTAATGGAATAATATTATCAAGAAGTGCTTTGAAAGAGAGGGACTCTAAAATTGTATTTTATAGTTTTGAAGGTGGAAAAATTAATCTCGTGGTTAGAGGGACTTCATCTCTAAAATCAAAATTATCAGGGCATATTGAACCAATTTCTTTTTGTAATGTTATGGCTGTGGAAGGTAAACAGTTTGATTATGCTGGTGCAGTTGTGTGTACAAATGCTTACGCAAATATTAAAAATGATTATTCTAAAACAATTTTAGCAGGAAAGGTTATTTCTTTTTTAATTAAAGAAATTAAAGAAGAGGAAGAAGATATAAATATTTTTAATATTTTAAAAGACTTTCTAGATACTTTAAATAATTTAGAAAAATCTAATTTAAATTTTTTATCCTTGGGGCGCTTCACATTGTTTTATCATTTTTTTATTTTTAAAATTATGAAAGAACTAGGATTTTCTCCATTATTGAATTGTTGTGTTAATAATCCAATGCACAAAAATAATGAAATTAAATATTTTGATTATAAAAAAGGAGGAGTAATTTGTGCAGAATGCAAAAAAGAAAATCATTCGTTCCAAGTTTCAAAAAATGCAATTAATTTATTAAATTTAGTCTTAAAAGAAGATTTTGGTAAATTATTTAAAATAGACTATCAAGAAGATATAGCTCGAGAGGTGGAAAAAATTATTAGTTCATTTTATAGGTATCAGTTTGACTAAACAAATAAAATAATCTATAATAATTCTACAATTCATAAAGCCGTTTGATTCTGGCTAACACCAGAAAAGGTATGGGAAGAAAGCCTAAAGGGCGAGTAGAACCCATCGGGTAAGCCCGTTATAGCTGTAATGAGAGTAAATTTACTTATTTTATAAGTTAATTACTAAATAAGGGTGGTACCACGGACAGAACGTTCGTCCCTAAATATCAGTTTTGTGATATTTAGAGATGAGCGTTTTTTTAGTCTACGAATTACGAATTTGCTACGAATTTACGAATACTAGTTTTTGTATATTCTCAATATTTGTATTTTGTGGGAGATTTAATAATTTTATTTAATATCATGCATTTTCTAAAATTTTTTTGATTTTTGATTTTTGCATTTTGATTTTTAAACTTATGTTAAGAACAAATACTTGTGGAGAATTAAAGAGGGAGGATACTCAAAAAGAAGTTACTTTATGTGGATGGGTGCATCGGCGCCGGGATCATGGAGGAATCATTTTTATTGATTTGCGCGATAAATATGGATTAACTCAGATAAAATTTGATCCTGAAATTGACAAAGAGGCTCATGCCAAAGCGGATGCTCTTAGAAGTGAGTGGGTTATTCAGGTTAAGGGTGAAGTTGTTTTACGCCCTGATGACATGATTAATTCTAAAATGAAGACAGGAGAAATTGAGCTAGAAATAAAAGAACTTACAATTTTAAATAAATCAAAAACTCCACCTTTTGAATTAGATGAGGAAAAAGCACAGGAAGCAGGTGAAGCGATTCGTTTGAAATATCGTTTTATTGATTTAAGACGTGAGAAGATTCAGAAAATGTTAAAAACCAAAGATGAACTTATTACTTATTGTCGAGAATATTTTCATAAAAATGATTTTACAGAAATTCAAACTCCGATTTTAGCAAATTCATCTCCAGAAGGAGCGCGGGATTTTTTAATTCCTTCTCGTTTTTATCCCGGTAAATTTTTTGCTTTGCCTCAAGCTCCCCAGCAGTTTAAGCAACTGTTAATGGTTGGAGGAGCGGATAAATATTTCCAGATTGCTCCATGTTTCCGGGATGAAGATACTCGCATGGATCGGCACTACGGAGAGTTTTATCAATTAGATATGGAAATGAGTTTTGTAGAACAAGATGATATTTTTAAATTAATGGAACCGCTAATGAAAGAGCTGACTGAAAAATTTTCCAAAAAGAAAATAGTGGAATTAGATAAAGACGGAAGTTTCCAGCGTATTTCTTATCGGGAAGCTATGGAAGTTTATGGAACGGACAAACCGGACTTACGTTTTGATTTAAAAATTAAATCTGTAAGTGGGTTAGTAAAAAATTGCGGTTTTGCGGTTTTTGCTAATGCTATAAAAGACGGTGGAGTAGTGCGTGCTCTGAAAGTTGATCAAGGAGCTAAGTTTACAAGAAAAGAAATTGATGAATTAACTGAAATTGCAAAAGAAAAAGACGCCAAGGGTTTGGCCTACATAGTTATAAAAGAGGATGGGTCTTTACAGTCCCCAATTGTAAAATTTTTAGGAGAAGATTTAGCTGATAAAATTGTTGAAGAAGTGGAAGCTAAGCCTGGAGATATTATTTTTTTTGGAGCGGATAAATGGAAAGTGTCCTGTGAAGCTTTGGGCGCGGTACGCAACGCCTGTGGAGAGAAATTGGGGCTTAAAGATAATAAAAAAGCTTCCTGGGTCTGGATAGTTGATTTTCCTATGTTTGATTATTCAGAAATTGAAGACGGACGAATTGATTTCGGGCATAATCCTTTTTCCATGCCCCAAGGAGGTTTAAAGGCTCTAAAAGAGCAAGAACCTTTAGAAATTTTAGCTTATCAGTTTGATTTGGTATTAAACGGTTTTGAGGCTTCCAGCGGAGCAATTAGAAATCATAATCCAGAAATAATGTATGAAGCTTTTCAAATCGCGGGCTATAAAAAAGAAGAAGTTGATCAGCGTTTCGGCGCCATGATTAACGCTTTTGAATACGGAGCTCCTCCCCACGGAGGAAATGCTCCCGGAATAGACAGAATTTTAATGGTCTTAAACGACTGGGATTCAATCCGAGATATTTATGCTTTCCCTAAGGACGGACATGGTCGAGATGTAATGATGGATTCTCCGGAAGAAGTAAGTGAGAGGCAGTTGAAGGAATTAGGGATTAAAATTGTGGAAGAATAAAACATAAAAATAAGAAATCTTGCTCTAGGGGTCGCACCCCTTTATACTCTCCAAAGCCAAGGGCGCAGGAGAGTTAGGGGTCCGACCCCTATGTAGCAAAAGTGTCTGATAATAAAACAATATCATTCTAATTATTTTAAATAAAATAATATGTCAAAACAAGAACAACAGCTAGATCCCCATACTGAGCTTGGTCCGGGAGAAGAAATAGATCAACTTTCTCCGCCTGCATCTTTAGAAGAATTAGAAGCACCTACTTCCGATATGTTTTTAGAAAATGGAGAAACAACTAACACAAAAGAAGATATTACTGAGATCGTGCAAGAGATCAAAGATTCTCCTGAAAAACAAGAACAACAAGAAATAAAAAATGTAGCTGAATTTTTAGAAGTATTAGAAGATAGAATTGTGCAATGTAAAGAGGATGAGGATAGTGAGGAGGAAATGAAACTAGCTTTTCATTTAATTAAAATTAAAGGAGCTTTGCGCCAAGCAAAATTAAGACCGGAAAAATTAAATTTAATGTCTTCAAATAATAATAAGATGGTTGATTATAATAAATCTAAAAACAAATTAAAAGTTCGCGAAGATATTTTAGAAGATTTAGAAAGGGACCAGAAATTTTTAGCAACTATATTTAGCGAAATTCAGTTTGAAAAAAAAGAAAATAATAAAGATACTGGATTTCAGCTCCTAGCTTTAAAGAAAAAAATGCCCATTAATATGGAAATAAATAAAAAAGAAAGGCAAGCGACAGAAAGAATATTTGATGAACTTGGAATGAATACAGCTTTAAAATTATATGATTTTAAACATCCTGAAAAACTTGCTGATTATTTTTTGGAAAAAGAAGTAGAAAAAAGGTTAAAAGAGAGAAAAAAAATAAATAAAGCGAAATCTATTCTTGTAGCTATATACTTATCTTCTTTGTTTAAAAAAGGTGCTCCAGAATTGTACGATAGATTAGGAGATAAAAATTATGCTTGGCGAAGTAAAGTTTGGGAATTAGTACAAAAAAATCAATGATAAATTATCAGATTTAAGCGGTTTTTTTATTTTAATTAATTTTGCTTAAAAATACTAATTTTGGTATAATATAAGTAATACACAGTTGTTGTTAAAATAAGAAAAATAAGAATAAAAAGAAAAATAAGAAGTTTGATCTTATTTCTCTTATTTTTCTTTTTATTCTTATTTTTATTTCCATGCTAAACATAAAATTAGAAAAATTTGATGGGCCTTTGTCCTTGCTTTTGCGTCTTATTGAAAAGGAGGAGATGGATATTACTCAGGTAAGTATAGCTCAAGTTGCTGATCAATTTGTAGAATATTTACGTAAGTCAGAAGCCATTGATCCAGAATTAATGGCCGATTTTTTAGTGGTAGCGTCTAAACTACTTTTAATAAAAACAAAAGCTCTTTTGCCTTATCTTTATTCTGAAGATGAAGAAGATGAGGTTGAGGATTTTGAGTTACAACTAAAAATGTATAAAGAATTTATACAAGCGTCAAAAAAAATAGAAAAGATTTTAGGTGAAAAGAAATTTATGTTTGCTCGTGAGTTTAATAGAAAAGTAGTTTTAAATAATATTAATTTTTTTGCTCCACCTAAAAAGTTAGTCAAAGATGATTTGGGAAATTTATTTATGGAAATTATAGGACGTTTGCGACCAGTTGAAAAGCTAGAGGAAAAAACTTTAGATGTAAAAGTTAGTATAGATGATAAAATCTTATCAATTCAGAATATATTAATGGAACGTATTAAATTTAGTTTTAATAGGGTCTTAAAGGAAGCTAAGGATAAAACTGAAATTGTAGTAAGTTTCCTAGCTGTTTTAGAACTAATGCGTCAAAGAGAGTTAATCTTAAGCCAAGACGGATTATTCACTGAAATTTTAATTCAACGCATAGAAAGATAATTATTTATTACAAATTTACAAATTTAATCACAAATATCACAAATTGGAGTAAATAATTATAAATTTTAAAATTCAAATTCGTGATATTTGTGATTAAATTTGTGAATTTGTAATCAGTACATATGCATATAAAATCAAAAATAGAATCATTATTATTTATTTCCGCAAAACCGATGGGTATAAAGCAGATTGCCGATTTGATTAAACAAAAAAAAGAAGAAATAAAAAAAGCCGGAGATGAGTTAGTGGAAGAGTATAAAGAAAAAAAACGAGGAATTCAAATCATAAAAAACGGATCTAAATATCAGATGGTTTCTTCTCCGGAAAATGCGGAATTGGTACAGGAATTTATTAAGGATGAAACTACTGGCGAGTTATCTCGACCGAGTTTAGAGGCTTTAACCATTATCGCTTACAGAGGACCGGTTTCTAAAATTGATCTAGATCGAATTAGGGGAGTTAATTGTTCGCTAATATTAAGGAATTTATTGTTAAGAGGTTTAATTGAAGGAAAATTTGATAAGCAGAAACAAGAAACTTATTATACAGTAACTCTAGATTTTACTCGTTTTTTGGGCCTTAGCGAAATAAAAGAACTACCTGATTTTGAAAAACTAAATAAAGATGATACCATTAGTAGATTTTTAGATGGAGAAAAGGAAGAAGCGGAAAGTGAAAAGTTAAAAGTTGAAAGTAAAGAAGAAGAGATAGTTGATGATGAAAAAAATTTAGAAAATAAAATAGAACTTGATAGTTCATTATAATAAGATTTTAATGCTACTTAATTTTGAATTTGAAATTTTTAATTTTGTGTTTCAAGAGTATTTTTTAATTCTGGATATTTAATTATTAATAATTAAATATCCAGAGTTTATTCAAAATTGAAAATTGAAAATTGAAAATTAAATTAAGTCCCCATGCATAAAACAATTGTATCTCTCGCAATCGTATTTGTTTTTTTATTTACTTTAATATCTTTGGTTTTTCATAGCGGTACAGCCTCGGGCAATCAGCTTGCTCAGGGAACTATCTATAAACCAGAAAAGGGTCTTAGTGTAAATGATATTTTTTCAAAAGAAGAAATAGAAAGAACAAGTAAGAAAATATATAATTTTCCAAAAAGTGCTTTTTTGGATTTTCAAAAAACAAAACCTCAGAAAAAAAATGATGCAGAATTTTGTAATTTACCTCTTGGTTTGAAAATAGCGGCACTTGATTTAAAAAGCGGAGAAATAATTTATGGGAAAAATAGAAAAGAAAAAACTTCCATAGCGAGCATTACGAAATTAGCGACGGCTTTGGTTTTTTTAGATCATAATCCCGGGTGGGATGACTATTATCAAATTAAGAATAGTGATATAGTCGGAGGGGCTAAAATGCATGTTTATCTAGGCGAGCAAGTAAAAATAAGAGATTTATTTTTTTTGGCCTTAATTGCTTCTGATAATACTTCCGCGAAGGCTTTAGCGAATTCTACAGGGATAGAGAATTTTCCAGAGGCCATGAATAAAAAGATGACTGAACTTGGACTTTTAAATACTTCTTTTGTAGATCCGGTTGGAATAGGTATGGAAAATATTTCTACGGCAGAAGAGGTAGTTAAATTATTAAAAGCGGCTTTAGAACAAAAAGAAATAAAAACTGCTATTTCTAAGAAAGATTATCAATTTAAAGTTTTATCGGGAAGAGAAGTGTTTGTTTATTCTACGGATTGGCTTTTCAAAAATAATAATGAAAAATTTACACATTTAGGAGGAAAAACCGGATATACTAATTCCGCCGGTTATTGTTTCACCGGAGTTTTTGAAGATGAAGATGAAAATGAAATTATAACTGCAGTTTTAAACGGTCCAACTATTAATTCTCGTTTTAAATATTCTCGAGATTTGGCTACCTGGATTTTTAATAGTTTTGTTTGGAGCTAGTTGTTTTGCTAAATTTAGAGTGCTATAATTAATTTAGTTTTAAAGTTGAAAGTTTATAAAGTAAAAAGTAAAATTTTATTGAATAATAGTTCAAAAAATAAAACTTTTAACTTTTAACTTTTAACTAACATATATATGTCAGAAGAAAAAATAATTATTGCCAATTGGAAAATGAAATTAAGTCTTCAAGATTCCCTAAAATTGGCAAAAGAAATTAAAAACGTGTTTAAAGACTTTAAGAAAGGTGAAGTAGCAATTTGCCCTAATATGCTTTCTTTGGTGGGTGTAGGTAAAATATTAAAAGGAACGGATATTAAAATAGGAGCTCAGAATGTTTTTTGGGAGGAAAAAGGAGCTTTTACCGGAGAGGTTTCTGCGAGTATGCTGAAAGAAGCGGGCTGTAAGTATATTATTATTGGCCATTCTGAGAGACGTAAATTTTTAATGGTTAATTATGAAATGATTCATAAAGAAATTCAAGCTGTTTTGCGAGTTGATAATTTAATTCCAATCGTTTGTATTGGTGAGAATTGGGATGAAAGAAAAACTGATCGGCGCGATTTTGTTTTATACGATCAGATGCAACAGGCCCTAAGCGGAATAGAGGTGGTGGGGGACCAACAAATTATTATTGCTTATGAACCAATCTGGGCGATTGGTTCCGGAACGGCGATTGAGCCTCAAGAAGCTGAGTATGCTCATAAAATTGTAAAGCTCACTTTAAATAATATGTTTGGGATGGACATAGCTAAAAAGAATTTCAAAGTTATTTATGGAGGAAGTATTAATAGTGGAAATGTAAAAGGATTTTCGGATTTGGAAAATTTAGACGGGATGTTGGTAGGAGGTGCTAGCTTAGATGCTCAAGAATTTTTTAAAGTTGTAAAAATAGTCACTAAATAACTAATAATTAAATTTATGTTAGTACATATTAAAGATATTGTTACTAAGTCTATAGAAGAGGATTATGTCGTAGGAGCTTTTAATATTCATAATTTAGAATCTACTTTAGGCATAGGGAGGGCTGCCATGAAAATGAAATCCTCAGCAATCATTCAGGTTTCAGAAGGAACAATAAAATATATGGGCTTAGATCCTGTGTTTCGTATTGTTTCTCATGTAGCTAACAATATTTTTCCAGAAGTTCCAATAGCCCTACACCTAGATCATGGGAAAAGTATAGAAAGTGCTTTAGCTTGTATTGAGGCTGGTTTTAGTTCGGTTCATATTGATGGCTCTTCTTTATCCTTAGAAGAAAATATAAAATTAACTAAGCCGGTAGTAGAGAAAGCTCATAGCAAGGGTATTTGGGTTCAAGGTGAAGTGGGGGCTATGATTGGGGGACATGGAAAAATAAGCGGAGAAATAAAAGATATTCCTATTGCTAAATTGGAAGATGTTGTTAAATTTGTAAAGGAAACTGGAGTAGATACGATTGCGGCTGCTGTTGGTACAGCGCATGGAGTTTATGATAATGAAGATGTTATTATCCCCCTGTTAAAGGATATTAAACGAGAAACTAAAAAACCTTTTGTTTTGCATGGAGGGTCCGGAGTGAAAGAGGAAAAAATTAAAGAAGCGATTAAATCCGGGGTTAATATAATTAATATTGGATCTGATATTAAAATTGCTTTTTCAAGAACTTTAATTAAAAATTGTGCGGAAAATAAAAATGAAACCGATCCAAGAAATCTATTAAGACCGACCATTGACGCTGTAGCCGAAACTGTTAAAAAATCTATGAAATTATTTGGGAGTGATGGTAGAATTGATTTTGGTGATACAGAGGGCTAGCTATGGCAATTTTTAAATTTTGTAATTTTTGTAATTTTTAAATAAATCAAAATTTTTAATTTTTAAATTTGCTAGTTTAAATATTTTGTTTAAAAATTAAAAATTATAAAATTTTCAAATATCTAATACTCAAAACTTAATATATGTTCAATATTCTACCCCTAATTCTAATCTTAATCAGTTTATCTATCATAATCTTCATCGTGGCTAAAAAGTTTTCGGT
>CAZDHZ010000021.1:12420-13495 GCA_964505405.1 uncultured Gammaproteobacteria bacterium
TAATCTTAATCAGTTTATCTATCATAATCTTCATCGTGGCTAAAAAGTTTTCGGTTTTAGCTAATTTAGATTTAGATAGTATCCAGTCTGAAAGAGAGATAAAAGTTAAGGAACAAATTATAGGAAACCGTTTAAAAAGAAATTATTTTAAATTTCAATCTAAATTTATAAGAATAATTAGACCCTTAGGAGGATTTTTGTCAGATTTTTTTAAAAATTCATACCAAAAAGCTCTTGATTTTAAAGAAAATTATAATAAGCATGAAGCAAAACCAGAGGCTCTTGAAGATATTGATAGTTTATTTTTACAAGTAGATGAATTTTTGAAAGAAGAAAAGATAGAAGAAGCGGAAAAAATATACATTAAAATTATTGGCATAGATTCTAAAAATATTAAAGCTTTCAGGGGATTAGGAAAACTTTATTCTGAAAGAAAAGATTATCAAGAAGGGAAGCAGACCCTAGAACATGCCGTTAAATTATTAGAAAAAGATTTAGACGAATTAAGCTTGAGCCAAGAAGAGAGTCAAGATGGAGGTGCTAGAAAAGAGGAGTTAAATTCTTTCTTGTCTTTATCTTATTATGACTTATTTTTAATCAATAAGGCCCTTGATGATTATAAAGAGTCTTTGGCAAATATTAATAAAGCTTTAAACATAGAGCCAAATAACCCCAGATTTCTTGACACAAAATTGGAAATAAGTATAATGACTAAAGATAAAGAAAGCGCCAGAGAAACGTTTGAAAAACTAAAAAAAGTAAATCCAGAAAACTCTAAATTAGAAGAATTAGAAAAACAGATTCAGGGGATATAGATTTATCAAAAAGTACAAAAAAGTACTGCTAGAAACAGTACTTTTGTATATTAGGTAGTAAATACAAAAGCTTATTCACAAAGACACAAAAAGGCCTGTCCTTCATAGCTTCAGCGTTGGAGGGCCTGCCTTCCGAAGCTTCAGCGCAGGAAGGCCGAGATAGCTCAGTGGTAGAGCACTTCCATGGTAAGGAAGGGGTCCGGGGTTCAAGTCCCCGTCTCGGCTCATAAATACAAAATCCCGAAAGGGATTTTTTATTT
>CAZDHZ010000022.1:0-4565 GCA_964505405.1 uncultured Gammaproteobacteria bacterium
GAGCTCTAATTTCCGCACTTTCATTAAAACCATAAGTGCATATTTTTGTTTTTGTTTTATTTAAAATTTCTTCCTGGCTATCATCATCCAAATTAATAATAGCTAATCCATCTTTTTTAATATTTTTTATTAATTTTTCTTTTTCTTCTCTTAATTTAGATTGGGATCCAAAATATTCAACATGCACTAAATCTATTAAAGTTAAAACTGCAATATCTGGACGAACAATACTATTTAAATAATCCATATCACCCGGATGATCAATCCCCATTTCTAAAACTAAAATTTCCGGATAATTTTTATCTTTAAATAAAATAAGATTTAAAGCATGCAAAAAAACTGCAATCCATCCCAAAATAGAACGCCCCCCACTTTCTTCACCAATAATAGTCAAGGGTAAGCCAATTTCATTATTATAATTTTTAATACTCTTCCGAACTTTATAATGATCTTTTAAAACAACATAAATAGCATCTTTTGAGCTTGTTTTCCCAACACTCCCACTTATTCCAATAATTTTAGGCCGATACTTTTTTACAATTAGCTTAGCCAAAATCTTCAGTTTAAATTGAATTAATTTTTTCATATCTATTAACATTACAAAAACAAAGCTTTAAAACTTGTTGCAAATTTTTAAGCATTTTTTCTTGAGTTTCTCCTTGAGTATAACAACTTGGAACAGAAGGAACTGAACCAATAAACACACCATCTTCATCCTGCTCTATATAAACTGTAAACAAAAAATTTTTCATAATATATATAATTATACTTAATTTATAACAATAAAAAGATGAAAAGTCAAAGTTAAAAAACTATATTATAAAACTCATAAGAATAAATTATCCACTTTTTGTCATCCTGGAATTTTTTATAATTAATTAACACAGTAAGAATATAAAAACACCGCGCTTAATGTTGTAGAGCCATTTAATTTATAATATTATCTACAAGATGAGCCACTCATACTTTCACCTTTTTACTTTCAACTTTAAACTACTTCTATCTCTCCTTCTCCACCTGAAAATAATTTAGGATAAACTCAGCTATTTCGCTAAAAAGAGGGGCAGCAGAAGAAGCGGAATATTCAACGTCTTTCGGGTTACTTAATTTTACCAACATCACAAACTTGGGCTCCTCCACCGGGGCAAAACCGACGAAAGAATGAATTGTTTTATTCTCACTATAACCACCCTTGTCAGCTACCTGAGCCGTCCCGGTTTTCCCAGCTACATAATAACCAGGAACTGCCGCCAACTTAGCATGTCCCCCATCCACCACATTCACCATCATTCCGGAAACAAGTAAGGCCGTCTTTTCAGAAATCACTCTTCTAATCTGTTTTGCTTGAGTAACATTCTTTTCACCGTCGGGAGATACTATCTCTTTTACTAAAAAAGGTTTCATTAAAATTCCTCCGTTAGCGATAGCTGAGTAAGCACTTACAATTTGCAAAGGGGTAGCCGTTATCCCCTGCCCGAAAGAAGCGGTGGCTACCTCTACCGGACGCAAAACATTCCTTTTTAAATTTTGGATATTACTTAATCCTTCAGTTTCAAGTTCAATCCCGGTTTTTTCTCCAAAACCAAATTTCTGAACATAGTCCGCAAAAATTTCCGGACTTGTTTTTTGGATTACATAAATAGTCCCCGTATTTAGAGATTTTTCTAAAACCGTAAGCATGTCTACTACTCCATGCGGACCATGGGTTTCATAATCCGAATTCTTAATCGGCTTATGCCAACCCTCAATCATAATTTCTCCCTTATCATTATAAGTTGAATTTGGGGTAATGACCCCTTCATTAATTCCGGCAGCAATAGTGAATGATTTAAAAATTGAACCGGGCTCATAAGCTTCAAAAATCGCCGAATTATTATAAACATTAACATCCTCAACTTCATTATAGAAATTCGGATTATAAGTCGGCCAAGAACACATAGCAAGTATCGCCCCACTAAAAGGATCCATCACTAAAACCGAAGCATCATCCGCACCATGCTTTAAAGCCGCCTCTTCAATTTTCTTACAAACTTCAAATTGGATAGATCTATTTATGGTCAAAATTAAATCATTACCATTTTCCGCTTTATTATATTCCCGGTCATTAAGAATTATCATTCCCCCCTTCGCTCCCCGCTCTGCTTTAATAGACCCCATTTTACCTGATAATTCCCTGTTAAAAAAACCTTCTAAGCCATATCGCCCTATAGTTTCATCTCCACTATATCCAACAAAACCTAAAAAATGAGCCCCCACAGTGCCCTCCGGATAATAGCGATGCTTTTCACTAATATAGTCTATGCCCTTAAAAGAATAGTCCATTATTTTTTTTAAATCCTCCTCATCAACTTTATTTTGCAAAGGCTCATAAGGATCATTCTTCTTTGTCAATTTTTTTTCATAAGTCGCTATTATTTCTTTTTTTCTAATTTCAATTTCCAGATCTCTTTTTACTTTCTTAAATTCAAGCTTAGCGGAATCATTAGAATTTTCTTCTTCAATTTGCGAAAAAAAATCATCGCTTTCTAAAAATTCATCTACTTCTTTTTCCTGTTTTTTTTGATCAAAAATTTCATAAAGCTTTTCCGCAATCTCTTCGGGCTTTTCAACTTTTTTGGGAACAGTATAAAGTAGAGCAAAGTCTTTATTAGTAGCTATTGGGTATAAATCTTCACTTGTATTATCAAAATTATCTTGAATAAAAATTCTGCCTCTCTCCGGTTCAAGCTTATTAAAAACCTGATGCTGATCAGAAGCTAGAGCAACATATAAATCATATTTCCAAACTTGTAAACTTATCAAACGAAAAACTAAAGCCCCTCCCAATAAAAAAATAACCGCCATAATTATATGCAGGCGGATAGAACTTAAATCTTTATGTTTATTCTTTTTTCTGGTCGGACTGTGATACATTGGTATAAATTATTTTTTAGCCACAAAACTAGACCCAGCGCTTAAATAATTAAGCTTATCTACTTTAACCATTTTTAATTCCTGGGCACGCTGATCAATATTATCATATGATTCCAAACTCATAACACTAAACTCATATTTTTCATTAGCGCTACTTAATTTATGAAACTGCTCTTTTAAATCTTCTAAAACAAAACTCTTGATAGCTAAATCATTAATACTTGCCACATAAAAAATACCTGAAATTATAATAAGAGAAAATAAAACTTTATTTATTAAAGATATTACATTTTTCCTCACCCTCAAACTTCGTTCTTTTTTGTTTTGATATGAATGTTTATTTTTTGTCATTTTTGCATGTCCCAAGATTACATAGTAATTTTTCGGGATTTTTATTTTTGTTTTTGTAATTCGTAGCTATATTTTCTCTGCTACTCTCAAAAGAGCACTTCTGGCGCGGGGGTTTTTATTTATTTCCTCCTCTTTTGGTCTCAAAGGTTTTTTTGTAATTATTTTAATTTGTTTTTGATGATCGCACTGACAAATAGGTATTTCCGGGGGACAGATACAATCAATACTTTCTTTTTTGAAAAAATGTTTCACTATTCTGTCTTCCAGACTATGAAAAGACACAACGACAATGCGTCCTCCCGGCTTAAGTAATTTTAAAGCCTCGGGGAGAGCTTCTTCTATGTTTTTAATTTCATTATTCGTAGCTATCCGCAAAGCCTGAAAAACTTTTGTAGCAAAATGTATTCTTTTATTTTTATAAAATCCCGGAATATTTTTAGAGATTATTTCTACAAGTTCAGCTGTTGTTTTTATTTCTTTTTCTTTTCGCGACTTTACAATACCCTGAGCAATAGAATAGGCATATTTTTCTTCTCCATACTCTCTAAATATTTTCGTAAGGGCTCTTAAACTAAATTTATTTATTATTTTTTCTGTATTTCTATCTTCAATATCGCCAAAAGCCATATTTAACGGGTCATTGCGACTAAAAGAAAATCCTCTAGATGGATCATTGAGTTGAGCTGATGATAGCCCCAAATCAAATACAATGCCATCAAAAATATTATATTCTTCTTTGAGAATAAATTTTTTCGGTATTTTCTCTGAAATAATTGACTGAAGATTTCTAAAATTATCATGTGCTAAAATAATATTTGTAAATTTCTTATCTTTAATTTTTTCTTCTGCATTTTTAATAGCCAAATTATCCATGTCTACGGCCAAGACTAAACCTTTATCCCCTATTAATTCTGCGATTTTAAAAGTATATCCCCCTCCACCTAAAGTGCAATCAATAAAATACTGTCCTGACTCAGGATTCAAATATTCTATAATTTCATCCAGCATCACCGGAACATGCTTATAAGTCATAAACTAATCATGCGAATTATTAAAACCAATAAAAAATACTTGAAAATTAACAAGTATTATAAAACTAGGGCTCTAGCCCGAGCAAAAATAATTTCTTTCAGCTCACTAGTATTAACTAGAGGTGCTTTAATTACCCTAACTCTTAGCTGACGTGAATTATTTTTCAACAAAACAGAATCAGCTGATAAATTTTCAACTTTTATTTTTTTTGTCATTTTGTTTTTGCTCGTCCCGAGATTACATAGTAATTTTTCGGGATTTTTATTTTT
>CAZDHZ010000022.1:4665-13131 GCA_964505405.1 uncultured Gammaproteobacteria bacterium
ACTCCCAACTCCCCTAAAGCCTCAGCTATTTCGGAACTTTCTTTTTCTGCGCTTTCCTTATATTTACCCCAGTCTTCTTCGTTCCAAAGTTCTAAACGATCATAAAGACCGGCAATTATTGTTTTTTTATCTAAATTAGCAAATTTTCTTAAATATTCCGGTAAAGTAATGCGTCCCTGAGAATCAAATTCAAGATCCATAGCTCCAGCCAGCATTAAACGAGAAAAGGCTCTTGCTTTTGACTGACTTACAGGTAAATTAGCAAGTTTATCAGCTAATTTATTCCATGCTTCCCTAGAATACAAAAAAAGACAGTTATCTAGACCCTTGGTGACAACTGCTCCTTCTTTTAATTCATCTCTGAATTTTGCTGGAACCGCAATCCTCCCCTTCGCATCCATGTTATGTTTGTATTCTCCTATAAACATAATTAAAATAAAAATTACTTATTCCAATTTCATGGGGGAGCGGAAATAAATTTATAAGATGTGATTAAGATTCAAGAGGAGGCTGATCGACTGCTTTAAGCAGGTATCAGACCCCTTCTTCGCCTTAATTAATTTTGTTTTACCCCGTTCCTTTTTACGGGTGAGGCAATAAAGCATCCCCATGCTTTTTTATTTTTGTTTTCTAGCTGACGTGTATTGTCTAGGTCAACTATTTTTTATATTTATATTTATTTTTGTTTGTCCCGAGATTGCAAAGTAATTTTTCGGGATTTTTATTTTTTTCCTATTTTTCAAACAACATTTTTGTTGTTCACCTCTATTCACCACTTTTCACCTTTATAATATTAGTATACACCACTTTTACCCAAAAGTCAACACGAGATAGACAGGATACTTTTAGCTAAACTAAGCAAATATTATCCAAAAATAAACCCACCTGTGTAAAAGTGGGTTTATTTATGCTTTTAATAAGATATATCTAATGTCTATTTGTCAACAATTAATCCACAGGTATTTTTCTCTATTTTTTCACAGTAATATTAGGTTCCTTATTATACGCAGGCGCTACCAAACTTATTTTTTGCCCCAGAGCACTCTCTACCCTCGGGACACCTTGTCTCACTTCGTGATTCATCTTGTCTTTATTTTGCTTAAAACTTGTATTTTTTCCCTCAAAATCTTCAACTTCTATACCAAGAGCATACCCCAGCGCATTCGCAGTAATTATACCAATTCTTAGAGATGTAAAGCTATCTCCCTTATTTTCTACTTGTATTTTAGTAATTTCGCTTAAATCAATCTTCTTTTCTCTCAAAATATCATGAATAAAAGGTAATAAAATCTCAGCCTGATCATAGTCAGCCCTTTTTTCCTTAGATATTAAAATATCACCATTTTTTTCTATGATAATTTTTATTATATCTTTTTTACCTGTATCTATTTTTAAAATCATATTTCTACGAATTACAAATTTTACGAATATACGAATATAGATATATAGTAACAAATATTTTAAATAAATAAAATAAGGGGAAATAATTTTTAAATTTTTAAATTTTATAATTTTTAAAATAAATAATAATGTTTAATTTTTAAACAAAATATTTTATTTTATATGTTTAAAAATTTAGATTTAAAATTTATTTTAAAAATTTAAAAATTTAAAAATTTAAAAATTATTTCCCCTTCTTATTATCAACAGCCTCCTCATAAACCAAAACTATATCTTTCACAATTTTCGGCCAATTATAAATATCTCTAATTCTGCTAATTTCTTTTTCTGTCTTAGATTTAGCTAAATTAAAATCAAGAAGTTCTTGCATTTTTTTCTCTAAATCATCTCTATCCTTATTTTTAAAAGTAAAACCAGCGTCTCCTAGGGCTTCTTTATTTTCCGGAATATCACTAGCTAAAATAGGAATACCATAAGACATAGCTTCTAAGAGAGAAAGAGATAATCCTTCTGATTCTGAGGGTTGTAATAATAAATAAGCATTAGAATATAATTCAGCTAAAATTTTTCCAGATTGCGCTCCGGTAAAAATAATATTTTTATTTTCATGAGCCAGCTCTTTTAAGCTCCGAGCATAATCATCGGTAAAAAATCCGTTCCCAGCTATGACCAGTTTCTTGTCTGTTTTTAAATTATTATAAGCTTGAATAGCATAATGGATTCCTTTATGTCTAATTAAACGGGAAGTTGTTAAAAAATAAGAATCTTTTTCTAAATTCCATATATTCTTAATTTCTTGAGCTTCTTCTTGCGTTTGTAAGACGGCACCATTAGGAATATATTCAGTCTCAACATTATATCTACTATTTGTGTAAGCTTTCAATATTTCAGAAACGGTAATCACTTTGTCAGGCGATTTACAAGCGATTCTCTCCCCTATTCTCAAACATCCTCTGGCAAACTTATTCCATTTCTGATGATAATAATCCTGACAATGAAAAGTCGCAACTATCGGCAATTTCGGTCTAAAAATCTTAATCATAAAAATAAGCGCAGAAGGCCCAATAGAATGGAAATGAACTATATCAAATTTACGATTAAAAATAATATCAAGACAAGCCAAAAAAGTATGGCTAATCGCATCCAAATGTTTAGTGTTAATACTAGGAATACTAATTAAATTCACATTCTTATACTTTGCTAAATTTTTATCAGTATAAGAAGGCCTAGTGTAGACATAAACTTCATGCCCCATCTTTGCTAATTCCAAACTAATACCTTCAACATGCTTTTCCACGCCACCGATTTTAGCTGGTATTCCCTTTTGTCCTATAATTGCTATCTTCATAGATTACTAATTATTACAAATTCACAAATTTAATCACAAATTCACAAATTATTTTTCATAATTATTCGCATAATTCGCAATTCGCTATATTTGCATATATTCGCGCGATTTGCATTATTGTTTGCATTATTGCCCTTATTCTCTCACAACCACGACCGGATTGTTATGTAAATTTCCTTCTTCAACTACGGCAATGATAAAAAAGTCATTACGATAATGAACATCTGCCCAGACTTCTCCAACCTGTACTCCTCCACCGGATCCGAAATTATATCCGCTGATATATAAAACTCCCATAACTTTTTCAAGAGAATTTACATATTCAACTCTACGCGCAATTTTAGATATTGAAGCCGGTCCAAAATTAACTTGATTACTTGTATTTTCATCAACTTGAACACTTACATTTCCATAATGATAATTATCTAAAATCTGAATTCTTATTTCCTGACCTTCCTCAGAAGGATAAACCCCTAACATTTTTACCTTAGGATCAATAATAGTTTGATCCTCATCTGCATAACGATAAGTAATAATATTTTCTTTGGCTAAGATAGAAAAACCATAACCTTTAATAGATAAAATTTTATTATCCATATTAATACTAGCACTTACAATATGCGGTAATACATTCAAAACCGAGCTTCCATCATCTTTCCAACGATCATATTGTAATATAAAAGATGAACTATTTGCTGAAAAAGATAAAGGCACTTTGACATGAATATCAGAATATTGCAAGGAATTAATAATGGAATAAGGAGAAACGGTTTCTGTAGTATTATTATCTATTTTAAAATGAATTTTTGTTAAATTCAAATTATTTTTAACTCCATTAGCTCTAATAACAAGTTCATTCCCGGGAATAATTGGATTCGGACTTGCACTAATTACTGTGGGTATAATTTCTAAAGGAAAATAATTAGAGACAGAATCATTAATAACTAGACCAATATATCCACTTACCACCCCTTCTGGAACTGGAAGAGAAAAATAATCGCCACTTCTTCTACTGCTTACAACAGAACTACTAGCCACTAATGATCTTATTCTAGTATTATCTTTCCCTTGAAACTCTACCTGAATATTTTCCTTATTTAAACCAAGTCCAAGTCCATTTACTCTTAAATCTTCCCCTATTTTTGCTGCAAACATCTTTTCATTAGCAGTATTTAATAATCTAGAATGAGGAGCACTAATAGATGTAATTTTCGGCTTAGCTAAATAATTTAAATTTTCAGAATAATCAGATTCTATTCCTTCCGAAATAACAGATATATTAAAATTATTAGTTTTTTTAGTTGTTTCAACTTCAATAATTTCAACATCGCCAACTTCAATAATATGTGCTGATTTTGTTTCTAAAATATTATTATCTTCATCATGAAAAATAACTGCTGGCCTTAAACCAAAACCTTTTCCCTGAATTCTTAATTTATCACCAATCTGCTCGTATCCCTTTTCACTCCAAGCAGTAGCATATACAATTGGTTTTAATTTATAAGAAATAGTGTTTGATTTATTTATTTTGTTTTCACCATCCTTATCAGTATAAGAAGTTTGCATATACATAGACCCTGAAATTATTCCTGCCGGAAGACGAAAAGAGGCTTGACTTAATCCTGAATCAATAACTTCAGGTTTAATCCATGCTTTATAAATTTTTTTATCACCATCAATAGCATCTAAAATTAAATAAGTATTTTCATCAACCGGATTTATACCACTACCAAAAACAACAAGATCATTATCCATTCTAATTAAAGCCGGATGTATTTCATTAATTTTAGGATCTACTCCATAATTAAAAGAACCAACATAAATATCACAAATATAAACTCTAGCTACTCCTGAAAAAGTTCTTTCATGCATTTTAAAATAAGCCATATTGGAATTAATAGAATCTGGCTTAAATCTTTTTGATTCTCTCTGACCATTCATATTATTAAAATAAGGAAACTCAATATCAATATCCTCTAATTGAAAATTCGTCATTCCATTAATTCTAATAGCTTTATTTAGAGCATTAATATTTCCTCGCACCTCCGGAGTACCCAAAGAAAAATTCTGTTCAAATAATTGAACATTATCAATATATAAAGATGAGTTAGCAGGCATAGCTCCAACTACAAAAGCTAAAACAGCTTCAGTAGAAACAGTGGGATTTATACTAACTACAATTTTTTCCCAATTTGTTGATATAGTTCTAGCCTGATAAGCATTAGCGGCTTCATAATTATCACTTCTTTGGAGATAAGTAATAATATCCAGACTCTGACTAGCCTTAGCATAGAAAACTAATAAATATTTTTTTTCAGTATCTACTGTAAATTTATTATTTGAAATTTGACTTGCTAAAATTGCGTTAAAGGAATCCTCTGGATTACCCTGAGCACTAATAGTTGCGCTATAAGATCCGGACCCAAAAGGAGCGTCATAAGAACGAAAAAAATCATAAGTTCTGCTAGATTCAGGATTAGCCCAAAAACCCCAATGTTCATGGATATCACCTTCAAAGCTATTCCCTCTTATTAAATTAGCCGGAGCTCTATATCTAGCCTCAGCAGGATTTACATTAATTGGAAAATTTCCAAATAATAAAGACAAGATAAGAATAAAAGTTAATCCTCTTGTCAAATTTTTAAAAAAATTTAAGTTTTTCATTGGTTTATTCATTGTTTTAATATTTAAAAATAACCTTGAATACTATCATAATTTTTAGAACATGTCAAGGAGAACAATAAAATAAAATATAAAAAACGCTAATATTAAAATAAAAACCCACAAATTAATTTTTAGTTTCAAATTTTGAATTTTGAATGAATTTTGAATGAATAATTTTTAATATTTTAAACATTCAAAATTAATCATTCAATCAAAATTGACCAAAGAGAATACTCTTGAGTGCAAAATTTGAAACTAAAAATTAATTTGTGGGTCTATTGATTTGTGGACTACTCCAAAATAGTAAAACTTATACTATAACTAAGACTTGAGGTCATTCCAGTCGCCTTTATATCATGATTTTTGTTATGATAATGCACTTCTGGAACTGTAATCCTAGCTGAAAAAATGCCATCATTATTAGTTCTCGCCTGCCATTTTTCTTTATTAAATTCTATTTCAACAAATTCATCATTAGCAAAATTCTGACCATAAATATATATTTCTTGACCTGTCCAAGCTTGATAGCGATCAGCCTTTATAGTAGCTGGCTCAGCCTCAAAATACTCTTCTTCACTAGCCATATAATAATCGATTGGCTCTAAATTACGATCATAAACTACAATGCTACTACCATTAAAAACTATAATATTATCGCCATTATTAGTGCCTACAACTCGAAGTCCCATAGCCCAACCGTTTCCACCTCCATCTTCTGTCGTATAACGCCAATCAATCGGCTCTAAATCAGACTTTCTTGATTTTACAATTCCTACTCCATCAGAAAAATATAAATATTCACTATTATTTAAAGCATCAACATCATAAGCTAAATTTGAAATATGCTTAAATTTATCCACTCGACCATCAAGATATATTTTATTTAAATAATCATCATCAACTACAAAAAATGCCCCAGAAACATCATCAAAATAAGAATTTCTAATATGTTCATCACTAATTTGCAAATCTACTTCCTGAGCTATCTCTCTATAAAAAGAATCAATAATTCTAAATTTATTTTCATAAATTTTATAAATGAAATTACCATTTTCAGTTATTTTTATATTATCGGGTGTTGTGTAATTAACCTTAAAAGAATTAATAACTTGATTATTAGAGTTCCAAACTTTTAAACCATTGGTTCCAATAGTGGCGATTTTATCTCCGAAACTAGTAATATTAACAAAAAAGTCCCAAGAATTGTCTTTTAATTTATTAACTAACTTTAAATTGTGCAAATCGCTTACATCATATTTATATAAATAACGACCATTAGTCAGATACAAATAAGCTCTATTATCAACTTCACTAAAAGCTAAATCATAAAACTTGGGATATTTTAATTCAGGAGACTGAATTAAATTTACCTTGGAAATATGATTATTTTCTAGACTAAAAAGCTCTAAAGCCCCTGTATTTATTGTTCCAATTATAACTTTCCCCCGAAAATTAATAGCTTCTCCAGAATAATAAGGTTGCAAGCTAGATTTTGCTCCCGGAATTTGAAAAAATACTACTAATATTAGTATAAATACTGCTAAAATATATATTTTTTTCATATAATTTTTATTTAAAATTACTTTAAAAATCAGCTTAACCTTAGCACTATTTTGCAACTTGTCAATAAGATTTGTCAAATTTTACAAATTACAAATTATTGATTATAAATTCACAAATTTAATCACAAATATCACAAATTAGAATAAAATAATAAATTTATAAATATCTAATGAATGAAAATAAAAAAAACACCCTAAGGTGTTTTCAATAAGCAACAACTTTCAAATGAAGTATATCTTTATGAGCTATTTGTTATAAGTCCTTGATATATCTTAAGGATTCTTTGGGTATGTTCTTTTACGTCCAAAAGTAAATCATTCTGTTTTGATAAATCGAAATTCATTTTAGGCAATAAATCTATCTTTTGAGCTAATTCTGGAATATTACCGGGTTTAAAACTAAGACCATTAAAACCCTCTTTTATAAGCTCGGGCATCCCACCCACTCGACTTATAATTACAGGACGCTTTAAAGCTAAAGTTTCTATCAAGGAAAAAGGCATATTTTCATGCCATAAAGATGGCATCACTACTGCCTTGCTATTTAAAATTAAATTTTTTAATTCTTCTCCAGATTTATAGCCTAATATCTCTACTCTTTTAGATAAATTATTATTTTTAATTTTAGTTTTCAGCTTTTCCAAGTCTGGACCTTCTCCTGCAATTTTTAAATTTATTTTAGAATTAGTTAATAACAAGGCATCAAGCAAAACGTCAATCCCCTTCTCTTCTGAAATCCGACCAAAATATAATAAATAAGGATCTTGATTTTTTTCATTTATATTCGAATTATTAAAATTAATAAAATTTTCTGGAATAAAATTATAAATTGTTTTTACCTTTTGTTCATTTACACCAAAGCGCTCGCAAGTATCTTTCATAAACTGACTAGGTGATAAAAATAAATCTATTTTCTGATAGGTTTTTAAAATACTTTGGTGTAAATAAGCTTCCAGCATTCCTAGAAAACTCTTAGACCGAGAATTATGCATACACTTATTTAAAAAACACTGGTAATATTTTCCGCCATTACATTTTTCACAAATCTTATTCTGGGAATATAATTTAGAATTAGGACAAATTAATTTATAATCATGTAAGGTCTGCACCACTGGAATCTTATGTTTTTTTAAAACATTAATAATTATCGGAGAAAATTGATGAGCAATATTATGAAGATGAGCAATATCCGGTTTTTCCTGCTTAAGCAATTTTTTTAAATTACGCACCGCTTCATAATTGTAAAAAAACTTAATAATATTTATAAAACTAAATTTATGTAAATCAACATTCTTAATAAAATATTTTTGATATTTACTTTCTTTGTTTTTCAAGTCTAGCATAGAGAAAAAAATAACTTCATGCCCCTGCTTTTCTAATTCTTCGGACAAACCAAAATAATAACGCTCTGAACCGCCTTTTAAATAATGAAATTTATTTATTTGAAGAATCTTCATAGATTATGAATATATAAATTAATTTTTGAATTTT
>CAZDHZ010000023.1:0-5279 GCA_964505405.1 uncultured Gammaproteobacteria bacterium
AATTATTAGATATAATGATTTTAGAATTTCTTAAAGGGTTTTTTAGGGAATTTTTAATTTTTAAAGAAAATATATGACTGAAGAAAAAAGCCATGAAACATTAACTAAGGAGGAGCTTGAGAAGATTAAGATGGATTTAATTAACAGGAAAGCGCAAATTTTAGAGGATTTAAAGGATATTTCTGAAGATGGTGGAGAAAGAAAAGTTAAATTTCCAGAATATGGAGATAAGACTGATGAAAATGCTCAGGAAATTGGTGAATATACTACTAATTTAGCTACTGATAAAGTTTTAGAATCTACTTTAAGGGATATTAATGCGGCAATAGATAGGATAGAAAAAGGAACTTATGGAATTTGTAAATATTGTGGAGAACATATTTCCAAAAAAAGAATGATGGCTCGACCAGTGGCTAGTACTTGTGTTAAATGTAAAACTAAACTTCAAAGTCAAGTATAAATTTGTATTCTAATTATTTTTTCATGAAAATATTTAATAAAAAAACAGCCTTAATATTTTTAGGGGCTGTTTTTTTATTTTGTCTAGATAGATATTTAAAGTTTTTGTCTTTAAATTATTTCTTAAATCATGACCTTAGTTTAATCGGAAATTTTTTTCATTTTTCTTTTGCGGAAAATCAAGGAATTGCCTTTTCTTTGTTGATTAATCAGAATTTTTTAGTTTTTTTGATTGGAATGATTTTAGCGGGTTTAGTTTTTTATTCTCGGAAATTATTTTTGCGCCAGGATTTTTTAAATTTAAGTTTTGTGATTTTAATTATTTTTGGAGCTTTGTCTAATTTATATGATCGGATTATTTTTGGTTTTGTAATTGACTATTTGGATTTGAAATATTTTACGGTTTTTAATTTGGCGGATGTGATGATTTTTTTTGGGGTGATACTTTTAGTTTGGTTTGAGACACGAGCTATAAAGCAATGATTGTTATTAATTTAAAAATATAATAATAAAATGTTAGGCTTTAGTTATAAATTATAATTTCTCTTTCATTTTCAGCTATATTTTTCAAGCTGATTTTTTTTACCCCAGGGTACTCTCTCTTGCTTTGCAATTCACCTTGTACTTTTTTCGGGATTATTGTTTCTATATTTTCTATCCATTCAATTAGCATAAGTGTGTCTTCGCGTTGCATATAATCTAGAGCACCGATCGCTTTTAAATCTTCTGGATTTTTTAAGCGGTAGGCGTCTATATGAACTAATTTTTTTATTATTTTTCCGGGAGTATTATAAACTTTCATTAAAACAAAAGTTGGGCTATTAATATTGTCTTTAATATTTAAGCCCTGAGCTATGCCTTTCGCAAAAATAGTCTTGCCGGCTCCTAAATTTCCGCTAAGTCCGATTATTTCTCCACCTTTTAAAGTTTTGGCAAAATTTTTAGCGAAATCAAGAGTTTCTTTCTCATTTTTTGTTATGATTTTTTTCATGTTTTAAATTATAGACTATTTTTTTGTTTTATACTATACTGGTGTTTATGTCTAAGAAAAAATATTTTGTATGCGAATCATTGACAAATTATGTAAAATGAGCTAATTTAGAGTGTTCATCTGTTCTTTTAAAGATAATGTATGTAATAGTACATAAAATATAAAAAATTTTAAAATAAATAATGGAGGGTGTTATGAAAGAAAATACTGGAAAAAGCATTCAAGTGGTGGAAAAAATAACTGTGGATCAAAAAAGGCTTGTTGGCAGGAGCGAAGCCATGAGAACACTTAAGGAAATAATTGATAAGTTCTCTAATTCCCCGATTAAAATTAAAAGTATTTTAATTACTGGGGAAAGTGGAGCAGGAAAAGAACTTGTGGCTCATGAAATTTACAAAAAAGGACAGCGAGCCAAGGGTCCTTTTGTTGCTGTTAATTGCGCTGCTATGCCCGGAGAATTGATTGAATCTGAACTTTTTGGGCATGTGAAAGGGGCTTTTACTGGAGCTAATCGGAATAAAGATGGAAAATTTCTTCTTGCTAATAAGGGCGTCATTTTTTTGGATGAAATCGGGGACATGAGTTTTGAAGCACAGGCTAAGATTCTCCGTGCCCTAGAAGAGAGAGTTATTTGTCCAGTAGGAGGAGACAGAGATATTCCGATTGATGTTTTAGTTATCGCGGCGACCAATCAGGATTTGGAAAAATTAGTCAGTGAAAAAAGGTTTCGGCTTGATCTCTTGCATCGCTTAAATGCTTTGAGTATTCGAGTTCCTTCTTTAAGGGAAAGAAAAAGTGATATTCTTAACTTGGTTGATTATTTTTTGGAAAGTTTGGATTTACTTGATTCGGGAAGTAAATATGTTTTTACAGAGGAGGCGGAATTCAAACTTAAGAATTATCATTATCCGGGAAATGTTCGGGAATTGAAAAATCTTATTGAAGAAGCTGTCGTTTTTTGTCATGGTAACATGATTGGGGTTGATGACCTTCATTTTCAAGAAAGTTTTTTGGGAGTAAATGAAAAAGGAGAAAACCAGGTTGTTTTAATTTCTGATCTTTTTAGAAAGGCTTTTTCCGCCGAGGCGACGGAAGAGGACCGAATTAAGTTTTTGTTAAAATTATCTCCGGAAGAGATGGATAATTTTCATGGTATCTTATTTAATAAGGAGGTGATTAATCTTTGGCGCCGGGCGACTTTGCTTTGTTTATTTCCCCGATTTTATTGGAATCAAACTGTGATTGCTAAGTATCTTGGAGTTACGAAGGTAAGCATTAATCGCTATATTAAAACTGTAAAAATTACTTATGCTAATTGGCGTGAGTATAAGTAGAAAGTAAAAGGAGAGGTCAATATTGACTCTCCTTTTTTTTATTTTGCTTATTTTTTAACAGGTAGATTAAATTTCAATTTTCTCTGTTCACTTTGCTCGCGGATTAGTTTTTTCATAGTGCGTCTATTCCAGGCTTCATTTTTTAAAATTTTATCCATCCAATTACCACAGATTAGATGGGGCATCATTACATAGTCAGCACCGGCATCATACATTTCCTGTAAAAACCTAGAATAAGATAAAGTAGCGATAATAATTGGTTTAGAGTGCATTTCGCGGACATTTCTAATCATGGTTAATTGGCTATGTGTAGAAGGCATGGTAGAAATTATCATTTTTGCTTTTTCTAAAGGAATTTCAGAAAGGAGTTCTACGTCAGTAGCATCTCCAAAGTAATAAGGAATTTCTCTTTCTTTTAATTTTTTAATTGCTCGGGGATCAAAGTCTACCACAGCAAAAGAAGTTTTCATTTCTTTTAGGGTTTCGCATACTTTCCAGCCGAGGCGATGATAGCCGAAGACGAGAACATCATATTTTTTCTTTTTTTCTTCCGGGTTCTTATATTTGTCTTTGCCGAAGAGTCTTAGGAAGGGTTCAAATTTTTTGTAAATTTGGCTATTATAGGTAATCAAATAAGAAGAAATGAAAATAGTAGTTAAAGCTACAAAGGTAAAGAGGGGAATTAGTTTTTCGTCAGCATATCCTTCTTTTGTTACTATAAATAAAAAAACAAAACCAAACTCGCTTACTTGGGCGGCGGTTAATCCGGCCTTAAAACTTATCCGTCTAGTGAATTTCATGAAGCGGTAGAGGACATATAGAATAAAAGGATTGCCGATTAAAACAAAAAGACTTAAGACAATTCCGGGTAGAATTATTTCTCCAAAATTTTCGATTTGCATTTCACTTCCCAAAATGATGAAAAATAAAACAATGAAAAAATCTCTTAAGGGTCTTATTCTGCTGCTTATTTCGGCCTGATAGATTGAAGATCCGAGAGAGATACCGGCAATAATTGCTCCGATTTCCAAAGAAAGTCCCATCCATTTAGCCAGACCGGCAATAGAAAAACACCAAGCAATTGTAAAAATGAGCAAGAATTCTCCGGACTCAGCAGCTTTATCTAAAAGTTTTATAATCAAACGGGACAAGGAATGAACAAAAATTAAAAACAAAATACTTTTTATGAGCATGAAAGATATGGACAAAAATATTGAATCACCACTGTTAAAGGCTGGTAAAAGAATTAAAAGAATTATAGCAATAATATCTTGGACGAGCATAAGACCCATAGTATAGCGTCCATAAACGGTTTCGGTTTCGCGTTTTTCTGTGAGCAATTTAGTAATAATAATAGTGGAGGAAAAAGTTATGGCGATAGCTAAATAAATCGCGGAACTTTTCCCAAAACCCATACTTATTAAAATCAAAAATCCAAAAAGAGAAGTGAAAATAACTTGTCCTAGGCCGGTAATGGAGGAAACTTTTCCTATTTTTTTAAGAAAATGAAAATTAAGACTAAGTCCGACTAAGAAGAGAAGAAGAACAACGCCAAACTCGGCGAAAATATGAAAATATTCCTGACCGCTGTTGAGTAAATTTAAAAAGACCGGACCGACAATTATTCCGGTGATGATGTAAGAAATTATTAGGGGTTGTCTTAAAATATGCACCAAAAAAGATATTAGGATTGTTATTCCTAATATTAAGCTGGTGCTTAGAAAAATAGAGTCTATCATGGGGTTTTTTATTTTTTATGATTATATTATAGCATAAATTTGGATTTGGGGGTTAGGTTTTAGGGAGATAGAGTGTTAGAGAGTGTGAAAATTGGAGAAAGGGAATAGTTTATTAGTTTGTTGGTTAATTAGGGGAGGAAGTTTAAGGATAGAATGTTTTAATTGGTATTGGCGCCGTAATTGAGTTACTACAAACTTTATCTATTTTTAAATTTATGATAAATTTAAAGAAGTAATTTAAAATAATTATAATAAATGTTCTTTTAAATTTTTAAGAAAGGAGGGCGTCATGAAAATTTTATTATTAGAATCGTTGATCTTAGAACTTTCTATTATTTCTGCCTATTTCTTCGGATTTTTTTATGAGTCAGAAAGAAAATTTTTTCTAGCCATTAATCTTACTATAATTATTTCCAGTATATTCTTGGTTGTTTTTATGGGAAGGAGCATAGCCCTTGTTGTCTGTATGATTTGTGCTATTCTTGTGGCTTGGATAATGGGGTCTTTATTAACAGTAAATTTAAACATCCTGGTAATAGTTTTAGTCGCTTTAATAGGCTCTGTAGTTAATACTGTTTTTGTGGATATTGCTACTATTAGCAATCCAGTATCAATATGTATTCTTTTAAAAATGTTTTTGATTTTTTTGTTTGTGAATTTCGTCTTTATTAGTTTAGTTAAATTTCATTTAATTAAATAAGCAGTTTATTTATTTAATTATTGATAAACCAATTCAAGAAAAGAATTGGTTTTTTT
>CAZDHZ010000023.1:5379-8016 GCA_964505405.1 uncultured Gammaproteobacteria bacterium
TCCCATCCCACAATATGTTCTATGGGGATAGGAGCTTCTAAAAGATCATGCGGTCCGCCGATGTTGATAAATATCACATCGACAATTTTTTTGCCACATTCTCCTAATCGCAAGCTATTTTCTTTAACAGAAACAGCTTCGCCTGCGAACTGAGCTATTTCTGAATCACAAATTCCTGTTCTGATTCGTGGCATTGGCCACCCAAATAGTCTTCCTGCCATGTTTTTTCTCCTTGTTTTGTTTGTTTTTAAATTATTTTTTAAACCACAGGAAATATTATAACATAAAAAAAGCTTATGTCAAGAGGGGATTTAAAAATAAAAAAAGGCGTCTTTTGTTAAGACGCCTGAGCGGATTTTGTGGAAGAAAGTTTAGCCATAAATAGCGGTTTCTTCTTTATCCGGAGGGAAAGGGTTATAGGAAGGGATATCATATTCTTCTGCTAGGATATCTAAAAAAAACTCTGGAATTTTACATGCCACTATTTCTATTTGGGAGCTGTCTGGATAAATCAGGAACTGTCTCCCATTCGGCCAGGAAGAAAGTATTGGGATTTCTTCCATGGAAAAAATAAGAGCTTCAATGCTTTCATATTTCCTTTTGATTTTCTGATAGCATTGTGGGCAAAAAGCATGCTTTTCAATAAAATATTCTTGGCTATGTTCTGGATTCCCATGCTTTATATCCCGATGTCCGTCACAAAAAACATGCTTAATTTTATTTTCCGCAACGACTTTGTGACATTTTGTGCAGATAACTAGGTCTTTTTCGGCCAAAGCTTTGTGAAGTAGTTCTGGCCATTCTTTTTTGTAAAGAAGAACCATTGTTTCCAGATCTTTCTTTTTGCTCTCAATTAACTCATGTAGAGCATAGATATGTTTTGTGTGCATTACGAGTTCGTCTATTGCAGCTCTTTTTAGCATGATTTTTCCTCCCTTTAATGTCTTATAAAATTAAAATTTTTATTAACAATATCCATAGCAATATACAAAAATATAATCCTGATTACCAAAATGATAATTTCAATATTATGATTTTGGGGAGCTGGAATACAGAAAGTCGCTCCGAAAATCATACCGACAATTAAAAATATATTATTTGTTTCATGACCTTTCCCTCCAATTTAGTTGTTAAATAACATGAAATAAGATATTGACATATTTTAAGGAATATGTCAATTAAATGAAATTTTGATTTACGAGATGCTTAAAAAATGTTAAAATAAACTTAAGTTGAACTTTACAATAAAAAAGAAAGGAGGGGGAGATGATAGAAAAAATACGGGAGTATTTGCGTCGGCCAGATCGGGTCAATCTAAACATTTTCTTTTTTAGTTTTGCTGCTTATTTTTTAAGCTGGCAAATGGCGGATTCGGAAAAATTACTTATTTATTTTATGTTGGTCTTCATGGCTTTTGGCGCTTTGTTTTTCGTATTTTTTTTAAGCGGATACACAGTGACAATTTTTTTATCCAGCATGGCTCTGATTTATTTAATTAATCGGAGCCCCACATTCCTAACTGTGATTTTTGCAGCAGCAGCTCTTATTATAAATCCTTTTGCTATGTTTTCTTATTTAAGAGAAAGAAAGTATATTGGAACGAGCTATTCTGTTAATCTTATTGATTTTTTGAAAATGTTTATTTTTTCTAACATGGTTCCTGCTTTTATTGCTATTTTTGTTGCCAGTCAAATTGGATCAATACATCATTTGGTTTTTCTAACAGCTAGTTTTATTTTAATTGCTAATTTTTATTTTTGGCATCAGCTTGTTAATTCTCAAAAACCCTCTTAAAGATTATCTCTCTCATTTTCTTTAGTCTATAGCCCATTATTTTTTTAATGGGCTTTTTATTTAAAATAAAAAGCCCCTTAGATTTTTCCAAGGGGCGAGGGAAATTTGATAATTGATTTGGTTAATTATGATTTAAGTCGCCGGTAAGGTTTTCTGGGGAGAGGGGGTAGAGGTTGATTCTAGGCACTTTGCTTTTTGCTGTTTTTTCTATAAAAGTTCTAGCGCGAGCGAGAGCTTTTAGTGAAGCAAAGGCGGAAGACTCAGTATATTCCCCTAGGAGTTTAAATTTCCATTTTCTTTTTCTGAAAGGGAGGGTTGCTTGAAAACGGAGATGTTTTCGAATATCTTTGTTTGGATGGATAATAACATTAACAATGTAGAACGCTCGGAATTTTTTTCCAATAATAGTCCTGCTCATTTTATAAACTCTGGTAATCTCAATTTTTTCTTTACTTAAATTTGGGTTTTTGTTTTTAAAATGATTTAGGACATGTTGAATGGTTGTTTTTTTCCAATATTTCGGATTTCTTTTCTTTATTTTATATTTCATGGTATCCTCCTTATGTTTATGACTTATATTTTATATAAAAAGAACCTCTATTTTTTATTTCTAATAATAGTTAAGCATGTTTTTTGGGTTTGGTCAATTTCAGAAATATTAGCTTAAAATATCATAAAGTGCTCAAAAGTCCTATTTTCTAGCTAAAAAGTAATTTTAAAAATTAGTGTATTTGACAAATTAAGACTTTTATGCTAGTTTTAAGGACTGTTGTTTATGATATTGAACTTTAAAAACATAAAATGAAAGGATATAATATGAAAATAAAAAATGAATGGGTTTTA
>CAZDHZ010000023.1:8116-13030 GCA_964505405.1 uncultured Gammaproteobacteria bacterium
AAAATGGGCCAAATTATTTTTGATGCGGACAGCAATATCGTTGTTGATGTCCGTGGATGGGGTAGGATCAAGGGAATGGAAAATGCTTCTGCGATTCATGATGAGTTGGGGCGACAGATTGCCTTAGCTTTGACGACTCATTGGAGAAGTCAGAAAAATCAAGATTTTCAAGAGTTGGAGCTTGAAGATCTAGGTAAAAAGCTTCAGAAAGAAGTTGGATCATTGGGGCTTTCCAACGAAGTCTTCAATCTTTGCAGGGAAGTTGAATTTAAGATCGTTAATGATCTTGTTCGGCATTCCAAAACAAATCTTTGGCATATTTTTTCTGAACGTGCTGAAAGTTTGGATAAGGCCCGGAAAGCAGTCCGGGAAGTGGAGGATGTCCTTCTTAATTTGGGGCTTACTCTGGGTATGAAAATTTTCTAATTTTTTTCCATTTTTTTATCAAGCGGCAGTCTTTGTTTTTAAAGACTAGCCGCTTTTTTATATAATCTATTGCTATCTTTCTATTTTTATGATATAAAAATATATAAACAAAAACTGTTCTTTTTATAGGAGGGGGTTATGGAATATGAAAATGAATATGATGGATATATGAAAATAAATATTCATCATAATTTTTTGCGAGTATTTTTTAAATATCAAGATGTTTTAACAATCTTGCCTTGTTTGGTGCCAGGGCATACTAGTGAAAGGAGATTTATTCGCCTGATTGGTTCTTTTTTAGTTATAGATGAAGACGGAGATCGTTTTACTCGGGAAAATAATTCTTATATCTGGGATATTTTGGTTACGAGAGTGATCCCTGAATTTGAAGCAAAGAAATTGGGGCTTGTTTTATGCGAGGAGTGTTTACAGGAAATAGCGTTTTTGAAATCAAAGGAAATAATTTTAGACAGTGAAGGAGAAATTAAATGAACAAAGAAACAGTTATTGCAATGAAAGAAATTTTGAAGAATGATGACATAGAACTTGAAATTCTTCATATAAATGGAGAAGAATATTGGGTATATTATAGGTGTGAGGAGAATTCGACGGAGTTTCCTTGTCCTATACATGGTTATGAAGGCCCAAGTAGGGTATGTATTAAAATTACGGAAATTATTGGAATTTTTGTAAACAATAATCCCTTTCAGATTAAAAGAGATGCTGATCTTTTTCTTCTTCGACAAATTCTTGTTAAGGTGAAAGAGATCGTGGAAGGAGGTATTATTTGTGATGAGTGCTTAAGAGCGCTTACTATGCAAAGATAATCTTTAAACCAATAGGCTAAGTTTTGCGAACAAAACGCAAAACTTAGTCTTTTTTATTTTAGAATTAAAAAGCCTTGACAACATTTCCCGATATGTTAATATACCCCCATAGGGTATGTTTATGAATAAAAAAGAAGAAAAAGTAAATCATTTAATGAAAAGAATTTCGCGTTTGGAGGGTCAAATCGGCGGAATTAGAAAAATGCTTTCTAAAGAAAGAGAATGTAACGATATTATTACGCAGGTTATGGCTGTGCGCGAAGCCATGTCTTCTTTAGGGATTGAAATTATCAAGAATGATTTAGTTTGTAATCAAAAAAACAAAAAAATAGACGAGGGTTATTTGCGAAGTTTGTTTAAGATGAAATAGGATAATTAATTAAGAATTAAGAATAAATAATTAACAATAAATTAAATTCATAAAGTCAGAAATAATTTTTAAAAAAGTTCTGTTTTATGAAAAGCACAGATTTATGTCAAAAGTAATTGAATTGAATCACGAAACTTTTCAGAGCGAAGTTTTGAAATCGGATATTCCGGTTTTAGTAGATTTTTGGGCTCCTTGGTGTGCTCCATGTAGAATGATGGCTCCAATTTTAGATGAGTTATCAGAAGATAAAGCTGGAGAAGTAAAAATTGCTAAGCTGGATGTTGAAAATCCAAATCATCAAATGTTAGCAGCACAATATGGAATTCAAAGTATTCCCAATATGAAACTTTTTAAAGGGGGTGCTATGATTAAAGATTTTATTGGACTAAGAGCCAAAGATCAATTAGTTGGAGAAATTGAAGATGCTTTAAAATAGTTTGTAATTTTTTAAGGAGGGGCTTTAAGGCCCTTCTCATAAAATTATTAATTTCTTTAAAATATGAAAAATAAAACAAGAGAAAAAGATGCTTTTGAGAATAGTTTAGAGCAATTGCAAAATGCAAGGAAAATTTGCAAGTTTGATGATAATACTTATGAAATTTTACAACATCCAAAAAGGGTGATTAAAGTTTCTATTCCGGTGAAGATGGATGATGGGAGTGTTAAAGTTTTTAAGGGTTTTCGCTCTCAGTATAATAATGCTCGGGGACCTTTTAAGGGTGGAGTGCGTTTTCATCCGGAAGTAAGTTTAGCGGAAGTGAAAGCTTTAAGCGCTTGGATGACTTGGAAAACCGCTGTGGTTAATATTCCTCTCGGAGGGGCGAAAGGTGGAGTTATTGTGGATTCTAAGCAATTATCGGAAAGAGAGCTAGAAAGATTGTCTCGGGGGTATATGCATGCAGTTAGTGAATTTGTTGGTCCGAATAAAGATATTCCGGCGCCGGATGTTTATACTAATGCGAAAATTATGGGTTGGATGCTGGATGAATATGAAAGGATGAAAGGTGAAAATTTACCGGGGGTAATTACCGGGAAACCTTTAAGTATTGGTGGTTCTCAGGTGCGTGAGTATGCGACGGCTCAAGGCGCTTTTTATGTTTTAAAGTCAGCAGCAGAACGGATTGGCTTAAAGAAAGGAGCGACGGTAGCGATTCAGGGTTTCGGAAATGCGGGGAGTCATCTCGCTCGTTTACTTGAAGATGCTGATTATAAAATTGTGGCGGTAGAAGATTCTCAAGGAGCAATTTGTAATTATTCTGGAATTAGTGTTTCGGATTTAATAAAACATAAAAAAACAACTGGCTCGGTTATAGATTATAATGGTGCTCAGAACTTAGGACATGACCATGGGTCTGATCAAGATGTGGATATTTTAGTGCCGGCGGCTCTAGAAGGTTCAATTACTAAAGAGAACGCTGCTTCAATTAAGGCAAAGATGATTGTAGAATTAGCAAATGGCCCAATTACTCCGGAAGCAGATGATATTCTAAATCGGAAAAATGTTTTAGTTGTGCCGGATATTTTAGCTAACGCTGGAGGAGTCGTGGTTTCTTATTTTGAACAAGTGCAGAATGCTTATAATTATTATTGGGAGGAAGAGGAGATTTTAGAAAAGTTGAAAAAAATCATGACTAATGCCCTAGAAGAAGTTTGGAATGAGAAGGAAGAATATCAAAATAGTATGCGCGTGGGAGCTTATGCTTTAGCTGTTAAAAGAGTAGCCCAGGCCATGCACAATCGGGGATGGGTTTGAGTTAGAGAATTAGTTTATTCAAGTGAGTATTTAAAATAAAAGAAGCGCTGGGAGTTTTTCCGAGCGCTTTTAATTTTTGGTTAATTGGAATATTTTATCTTTCTCTTTTTTGTTTGACATAGTCAGAAAAATTAGTTCCAGACAAATGAAGACTGTAAGGCATTTGACGGAAACATTCTTTTCCATCTTTAGGAATCAAAGCAAGAAAGGTATTTTGTACTGTTTCAATACCTTCCATTTCTTGAAGTCCTGTCCATGGTTTGAATCTTATAATTTTTTGACCATTACCATGACATTTTGGACAAAATGCTCCGACTTTTTTATTACGAGGAAGTCTAATTAGTCCGGTACCTTTACATTGAGAACAAGTTTTGATTAATTCCAGATCTCCATTTTTTAGGAGATTTACTTTTAAATTAATTTCTCTTACAACTGCATCATCTGTTTTTTTAACTGTTTTCAAATCCATATTTTCTTCTCCTTTTTTGTGTTTTTGCTTAAAAAAAATTAAATAACTTTGTCTGAAATTAGCATAAAAATTATTATAAGTCAATAGTAGACTTATAAATATTTTCTTGCTAAAAAGAAAAAGTTTGTTATAATCAGATAAGATATAATTAATAATATATTAAAACATGTCAGAAGAAAATAATAGAGAAAAGCTTGAGAATAGAGTAGAGTCCCATGAAAAAAAAGAAATCAAAGAAATTGTAAATGATAAATTTAAAGACTTGGTGGAAAAATTACAGAATATCCAGTCTCGAGTAGCAAGTAAGAGTCTTAGAAATGGAAAATTAGAAAAATTAACGGAGGATGCGCGGAAAGCTTTTGATGACTTAGCTGAGTCCTTGAGAGAAAAGAAAAATTTATTAAGAGAAATGATTCGGCGTAAGGCTGATCTTCGGAAATTTAAAATTAGTATTTTTAAAACTCTTTTCCCGATTAATTATAAAGCTTTATTAAGCATGCCTTTCATTTATGGATTTTCTATAATTCTTGTAATTTTTCATTTGGCCCTAGAAATGTATCATCAAGTTTGTTTTCGGCTTTATGGGATTCCCTTGGTAAAGACGCGTGAATATTTTATTTTTGATCGGCAGATGCTTCCTTACTTAAACTGGTTTGAAAAATTTAATTGTATTTATTGTTCTTATGCTAGTAATTTGGGGCGTTATAGTATTGAAATTATTGGAAGAACAGAAAGATTTTGGTGTCCGATTAAGCATGCTAAAAACATAGGACAAACCCATTCCCAATATCAAAAATTTATTGGCTATTTAGATGCACAAGGATATCGGGAAAATGCATTTAAACTTCGAGATTTTTCTGATGTGATTGGGGAGGGAAAAGATAAATGAGATTTTAAATCTAAAGAATAATTTTTTACATAAAAAAACAGTCCTGCTTTTAATAGGGCTGTTTTTTATTTAGTGGGCGTGCAGGGACTCGAAGAGATTAAATCTCACACCGTCAATTATTCTTGGAGGGTGACTTGAAAAATGCAAATTTATATTAAATTATTTTTAGTTTTAAAAATC
>CAZDHZ010000024.1:0-1403 GCA_964505405.1 uncultured Gammaproteobacteria bacterium
AAAATTATAAAATTAAAAATTAAAAAACATGATTCTCTTTTCTCTATTTTCTAACAATCCAATTCTTATAGTACCCTGGTTGGCCGCTTTGTTAATTGCTATTACTATTCATGAGTTTGCTCATGGTTTTGCCGCTTATAAATTAGGTGATGATACGGCTTATCGAGAAGGGCGTTTAACTTTAAACCCGATAGATCATATCGATCCTTTTGGAGCATTAATGCTTCTTTTGGTCGGTTTCGGTTGGGCTAAACCGGTTCCAATTAATATCTATAAAGTGGGTAAGGGGCGACTGGGTATGATTATAGTATCATTTGCCGGAGTTTTTGTTAATTTGATGTTTGCTTTATTTATTTTATTATCTTTAAAATTTTTTATTTTGGGAAATTTTCCTTATAATAATTTAATGGTAACTTTTTTTGGATTTTTAGTATACATAAATTTAGCTTTATTTACTTTTAATTTATTACCTATTCCTCCTTTGGATGGTTACCATATTGTGGAATATTTTTTCCCTAAATTTTTTTTAAAAGTCGCTCCTTTCATAGGGAGGTGGGGTTCTATCCTCTTGTTAGTGATAGTTTTTGGAACAAACATAATCGGAACCTTAATTAGTTTTGTAGTTATATCAATCTCTGTTTTATTCAATATAGATATTTTCTTTTTAGCTTTTGGAAGTTTGTAAAGAAAATAAGAATAAAAAGAAAAATAAGAAAAATAAGATAGTTTTATTCTTATTTTTCTTATTTTTCTTTTTATTCTTATTTCTCTCTTATTTTTCCCCTTGACTTATTTTAAATATTTTGATAAATTATGAGAGCAATTTATTCCCGATTTTTCGGGTTTGTTTTTGTTATAATGCAATAATGTGATTTTAAGTAAATAAATTTTTCAATTTTTGTTTAACTTGCTTATCTAAGCACTTTTATTTTTAATTTTTAATGAATTTTATTGAAAATTGAAAATTGAAAATTGAAAATTGATATAATTATGCCAACAATCAATCAATTAGTTAGAAAAGGAAGAAAACAGATTAAAACTAAGAGTAAATATCCGGCTATGCTTACTACTTTGGATACTTTGCATCGCAAAAGAACTACTCTTAAAAAAGGAGCTCCCTTTAAAAGAGGAGTGTGTTTAAAGGTAACCACCACTACTCCTAAAAAGCCGAATTCAGCTTTACGAAAAATTGCTCGTGTCCGACTTTCTAACGGAATGGAAGTTACAGCTTATATCCCAGGGATGGGACATAATTTACAAGAGCACTCTATTGTTTTATTAAAAGCTGGTCGAACCTCAGATTTACCGGGTGTTCGTTATAAAGTTGTGCGTGGAGTTTATGATGCTCAGGGAGTAGAAGGAAGGAAGCAGTCTCGAAGTTCTTATGGAACCAAGAAAGAGAA
>CAZDHZ010000024.1:1503-10572 GCA_964505405.1 uncultured Gammaproteobacteria bacterium
ATATGCGAGGAAAACAAGCGCCAAAAAGAAAAATAGATGGAGATCTTAAATATAATGATACTGATATTGCTAAATTTATTAATTATATCATGGAAAGAGGTAAAAAGGCGGTAGCTCAGAAAATTGTTTATGATGCTTTTGATATTATAAAAGATAAAACGAAGCAAGACCCTCGTCATGTTTTTAATAAAGCTTTAAAAAAAATTTCTCCTTTACTTGAAGTAAGAGGAAAAAGAGTTGGTGGAGCGAATTATCAGGTTCCTTATCAAGTTCGGGGAGAGAGAAGATTTAATTTAGGATGTCGTTGGTTAATTGAAGCTTCTAAAGAACGAAAAGGGAAACCGATGTATTATAAATTGGCTCAGGAAATTTTGGCTGCTGCTGAAGGTGAAGGAGCTGCTGTTAGAAAGAAGGAAACTGTGCAGAAGCAGGCTGAGGCCAATAAAGCTTTTGCTCATTTTGCTAGATAAATTTTGATGTTTAATAGTTTAAATAACAAAGGAACTGCCTATTTAGGTTTAGTCGTAAGCGTTTTAATTGCCGCCCTGCTTTTCTATGGCAGTTTTTATTTTTTTAATAATACAAACAAGAACGAAGACCTTGCAGACTTAGATATTGGAGATAATATTGTTGATACTTTAAATAATGCTAAAGATAATATTGAAGAAATTAACCAGAATATTGAAGCTCAAAACGATAAATTAGCAGAAGCTGATTTTATAGCGTCTGAGCTTGAAAAGTGGCATACGCTTGTCCGAGAAGATGATAATTTTGAATTAAAATATCCACAAGGATGGTATTATACGATTAAACATAAAGAAGCGAAAGACTTAGGCTATGAATTAATGATAGGATTTGAGCCAAGTTCAGATGTATGGGAACAAAATCCTCCTTATTCGATTGAGCTACTTGTCGTGCAAAAAGATTTTAATTTTTCAGGAGAAGCCTCTTTTAAGGAGTTCGAAGGACATGACAAAAAATATATAATCAAAACTGCTACTGAAAATAAAGAAAAATATAGTCCTTACAGAGACCAGATGATAAAAACTTTAAAATTAATAGATAATTAATAAATTATAAAATTAAACATTGATTCGAAATTATAAATTCGAAATTCAAAATTATAAAACTATGTCCCGAGAATATTCACTTGAAAAAACAAGAAATATAGGAATTATGGCACATATCGATGCTGGTAAAACTACTTTTACTGAGCGGGTGCTTTTTTATACTGGTAAAAAACATAAAATCGGTGAAACTCATGACGGTGAATCTGATATGGATTGGATGGAGCAGGAAAAAGAAAGAGGGATTACAATTACCTCGGCTGCTACTACTGCCTTTTGGAAAGATTATCGTATTAATATTATTGATACTCCCGGACATGTTGATTTTACCGTAGAAGTAGAAAGATCATTGCGTGTGCTGGATAGTGCTATTGCAGTTTTTGATGGAGCAGCTGGAGTAGAGCCTCAGTCTGAGACTGTTTGGCGACAAGCCGATAAATATAATGTTCCTCGTCTTTGCTTTGTGAATAAAATGGATAAGATGGGAGCTGATTTTTTTATGTCTTTAAATTCCATCAAAGATCGCTTAAATAAAAATGCCGTTGCTATTCAGTTGCCAATCGGAGCAGAAGAAACAATGAAAGGTGTTGTAGATTTACTTGAGAGAAAAGCTTATCAGTTTGAAGGAAATTTTGGAGAAAAAATGAACGAAATAGATATTCCGGAAGACATGAAAGAAGATGTGGAAAAATATAGGGCAGAAATGGTAGAAAAAGTTGTAGAAAGCGATGAAGAAGTTATGGAAAAATATTTAGGTGGAGAAGAAGTTTCTATTGATGATCTTAAAAAAGCAATACGCAAGGGAGTGATCGCTTGTGAAATTTTTCCAGTCATGGCCGGAACTGCCCTGCAGAATATTGGAGTGCAACTTGTTTTAGATGCTACTATTGATTATTTACCCTCTCCTTTGGATGTTCCGGTTTTGGAGGGAAATGATATTAATAATGAAGAAAAGAAAATTAAGGTAAGCGCTGATGATAGTGAAGCTTTTGCCGGACTAGCTTTTAAAATAGCCACTGATCCTTTCGTGGGAAAGCTTTGTTTTGTTCGAGTATATAGTGGAATTTTAGAGTCCGGATCTTATGTTTTAAATTCTTCTACCGGGAAAAAGGAAAGAATCGGTCGTATTGTAAGAATGCATGCTAATCATAGAGAGGAAGTAAAAGAAGTTTATGCAGGAGACATTGCTGCTGTTATCGGACTTAAGGCTACTGTTACTGGAAATACTTTATGTGATGAAAAACGACCTTTGCTTTTAGAGTCCATTGTTTTTCCAGAACCGGTTATTAAAATTGCTGTAGAGCCAAAAACAAAAGCTGATCAGGAAAAAATGGGGATAGCCTTGCAAAAACTTGCCGAAGAAGATCCAACTTTTAGAGTAGAAAGTGATGAGGAAACAAACCAAACTTTAATTTCCGGAATGGGAGAATTACATCTTGATATTATTGTAGATCGCATGAAGCGAGAATTTAAAGTAGAAGCAAATATTGGTCAGCCTCAAGTGTCATATAGAGAAACAATTAGAGAAATGGCTGAAGCTGAGGGAAAATATATTAAGCAATCCGGTGGGCGTGGTCAATATGGGCATTGTTGGATTAGAGTTGAGCCACAAGTTGAAGGTGGAGGAAATGAATTTGAAGATAAAATTAAAGGTGGATCAGTTCCGAGAGAATATATTCCAGCTATCCAAAAAGGAATTAAAGAAGCTACCGATCAGGGAGTTTTAGCTAACTATCCGATGGTAGATATTAAATCTACCGTTTATGACGGATCATATCATGAAGTAGACTCTAATGAATCTGCTTTTAAGATGGCTGCAATTTTTGGTTTTAAAGAAGCTTGTCGAAAGGCGAAACCAGTTTTATTGGAACCGATTATGAAAGTAGAGGTTACTACCCCAGAAGAATATATGGGTAATGTAGTGGGGGATTTAAATTCTAAACGAGGACAAATCGATCAAATGTCTGATCGAACAAACGTTAAGGTAATTGACGCTAAAGTTCCTTTAGCCCAGATGTTTGGTTATGCTACCCAGCTTCGTTCTATGACCCAAGGAAGAGCAAACTACAGCATGGAATTTTTACATTACAGTGAAGTCCCTAAAAATGTTGCGGAGGAGATTATTGAGGGGAAAAGTAAATAATTAATTTTTAATTTTATAATTTTTAAATTTTGTAAATAATTTTTAAATATAAATTTTTAAACATTAAAAATTAGAGTTTATTTAAAAATTAAAAATTGCAAAAATTAAAAATTTTACAGCACATTGACCTCACCCAAATATTAGTATAATATAAATATATATTTTTATCATGATTTATTTATTTACATAATTCGCAATTCGCTATATTTGCATATAATTCGCGGATTCGCATTGTATCTTATGTATAATCAAATTCAAAGAGCAATAAATTTAATTCGAAAAACGGGAGATAGACTTTTGCTTGCAGATAAGGAAGAAAATGTTTATGCTGTTATGGCTTTGGATCAATATGAGAATTTAGTTCATAAAGTTAGCGGAGTAAGGGGCTTGACAGAAGACGAGTTGCTTGATAAAATAAATCGCGATATTGCTATTTGGAAAAGTGACCAGGAATTTGATAATTATAATCATAAAGGTAGTTTGGATGAAAGCAATTTTATACCTAATATTAAAGAAAATATTGAAAGAAAAATGGATTTTAATTTAAGTGGAGAAAATAAAAAAAATAATTGGAAAATCCCGGGGGAAATAAAAGAAGGAGCAGAAGAAATTATTGATGAAGATAGACAGTATTTAGAGGAAATATAAAAATAATTTTGAATTTCTAATTTTTAAATCATTAATAATTCAAAATTCATTCAAAATTCGAAATTTATAATTCAAAATTAGTTAATATTTAATAAATTTAATTGTTACGACTGGTTGCCTTTTAAAGAGGCTAATAACCTACCCGAGTTTAGCAAGTGATTGATAAATTTAGGTGGGGTCGTATAAGGAGTTAAAATGGCAGAAAAATTTGAACGTAACAAACCTCATGTAAACGTAGGTACTATTGGCCACGTTGATCATGGGAAAACTACCTTAACCGCTGCAATTCTTAAAGTTTTAGCAGCTAAAGGTTTAAGTGCATCAACTAAAAATGTTGATCAAATTGATGCTGCTCCCGAAGAAAAGGAGCGCGGTATTACTATCGCTACAGCTCATGTTGAATATGAGTCTGAAAAGCGTCACTATGCTCACGTAGATTGTCCGGGGCATGCTGATTATGTTAAGAACATGATTACCGGTGCTGCTCAAATGGACGGAGCTATTTTAGTGGTGGCTGCTACTGACGGACCTATGCCTCAGACTAGAGAGCATATTCTTTTGGCTCGTCAGGTTGGTGTTCCTAATATTGTTGTATTTTTAAATAAATGTGACATGGTGGAAGATCAAGAATTAATTGATCTAGTAGAAGAAGAAATTCGAGATTTATTAAAGAAATATGAATTTGATGGAGATAATATTAAGATTATTAGAGGTTCAGCCTTAAAAGCTTTAGAGAATCCGGGTGGAGAAGATGGTCAGCCAATTATGGATTTAATTGCTGCTTTGGACGAATCTATTCCTGAGCCGGTTAGAGATACTGATAAAGATTATTTGATGCCGATTGAAGATGTATTTTCAATTGAAGGACGTGGAACTGTTGTAACTGGTAGGATTGAGAGAGGTATAATTAAAGTTGGTGAAGAAGTTGAAATTGTAGGATTGAAAGATACTGCAAAAACAACTGTAACCGGAGTGGAGATGTTTAATAAACAGTTAGACGAGGGTCGGGCTGGAGATAATGCTGGAATTTTACTTCGTGGAACTAAAAAGGATGAGGTAGAAAGAGGGCAAGTTTTAGCTAAACCGGGAACAGTTACTCCTCATACTGAATTTGAATGCCAGGTTTATATTTTATCTAAAGATGAGGGTGGACGTCATAAACCATTTTTTAAAGGGTATAAACCCCAGTTTTATATTAGGACTACTGATGTAACTGGTGAGGTTGAATTACCTGCGGGAACTGAGATGGTTATGCCTGGGGATACTGTTAATTTAACTGTTAAATTAATTAATCCTATTGCCCTAGAAGAAAAGATGAGATTTGCTATTCGGGAAGGCGGAAGAACTGTTGGTGCTGGAGCTGTAGTAAAAATTCTTAAATAAATACTTAAAGCTCTCTAATTTTTAGAGAGCTTTATAGTGCTTATTTGGAGTTACTAATTACAAATCTTTACAAATTTACAAATAGATTTATAATTTTTTAAAGTGTAAATAATTTTAAAATATGCGTTACGCGTTATGCGTTACGCGTTACGCGAATACATGACTGATAAAAAAGAAACAAGTAAAACTTCGGGTGTCAAAAACAATGATGATTTTAAGCAGAAAATACGTATTAAAATTAAAGCTTTTGATCATAAAATTATTGATCAATCAACAAAAACTATTATTGATACTGCTGAGAGAAGTGGAGCTCAGGTTTTCGGCCCAATTCCTCTTCCTACTGAGAAAAATAAATACACGGTTAATCGTTCAACTTTTGTAAATAGCAGAGCTAAAGATCAGTATGAAATGAGAACTCACAAAAGATTGATTGATATTATTGATCCAAGCGCAAAAACAATTGAAGATTTAACGAGTTTAAATTTACCGGCTGGTGTTGATGTTGAAATTAAGATGTAATTATTTCGCTAATATTAATTAAAATATTAGCTATTGATTTTTTATATAAAATAGTATATATTAGTACAAGTATTTTAAGGAATATTGTTAATTTTTTAGAAAACTCCTTTTGAAGGAAAGTGCTAAAAGATTTTCTAATATTCAATGGAGATAAATCGATAAAACACAAAATAATTTGAAATTATAAGGGCAATTAGAAAGATTTTAATTTCTTAATTGCGGATTAATTTAAAGGCTAACGCCTTTTGTGTTTGCTGGTTTAGGAGCCAGTTTTTGTTTTTATAAGAATTACTATGAAATTTATTATAGGAAAAAAAATTGAGATGACCCAGGTTTGGAAAGATAATAAAGTAGTTGCTGTAACTAAATTAGCTGTCGGGCCTTGTTCAATCACCCAGGTAAAGGATATTGAGAATGATGGATATAATTCTATTCAGCTTGGTTTCGGAGAAAGAAAAGAAAAGAATATTAAAAAACCTCAAAAAGGACATTTAAAAAATCTTTCAAATTTTAGATATTTAAGAGAATTTAGAACGGAGGCGACTGACTTAAAAAGAGGAGATGAAATTGATCTTGATAGTTTTATGATTGGTGATAAAGTACAGCTTAGCTCTATTTCTAAGGGAAAAGGATTTCAGGGGGTTGTAAAAAGATATGGTTTTAAAGGAACTAAAAAAACTCATGGTAATAAGGACCAGCTTAGAATGCCCGGATCTATTGGAGCTACCGGACCGGCTCATGTTTTTAAAGGAACGCGTATGGGAGGACGTATGGGAGGAGACCAGGTTACTATTAAAAATCAGGAAATTATTGAAATTGATATTGAAAATAACTTAATTTTAATTAAAGGAGCGGTTCCTGGCGCAAGAAATTCTTTGGTTTTGATTTCCGCGGAAGGTGATTTGAAGATTAGGAAGAAAGTAAAAAATAGTGAAAAGGAAATTAAAGTAGAAGAATCTAAAGCTCCTAAAACTTCTGAGACACCTGAAACTCCGGAAAAAGTTGAAAAAGAAGTTGTCCAAGCTAAAGAAAAAGTTGATAAAAAAACTTCTCCTGAAGTTAAAGAGAAAAAAGGAAAATAATAGTAATTAGTTTATTAGTTTACTGGTTAATTTGGTTTTATAGATTCCCCAGTTAACTAATAAACCAAGAAACTAAACCCAAAGGGGTTCCCTTTGGGGTTAACTAAAACACATGTCTACAATCAATTTAAAAATATATAATCAAAAATCTGAGGAAGTCGGGGAAGAAAAATTACCGAAGACTATTTTTGGTTTAGATTTAAATGAATCATTAGTGCACCAAGCCCTAGTTGCTCAAAAAGGGAATGAGAGACAGGTTTTAGCCCATACTAAAGATAGAAGTGAGGTAAGAGGTGGAGGGAAAAAACCTTGGAATCAAAAAGGTACTGGCCGAGCTCGAGTTGGTTCAAATAGATCTCCTATTTGGATTGGTGGTGGTGTTACTTTCGGACCTACTAAAGATAGAAATTTTAAAAAGGACATTAATAAAAAAATGAAGCAAAAAGCAATTAATATTGTTTTGTCCGATAAAATTAAAAATAATAATTTTGTTATTTTGGAAAAAATGGAATTAAAGGATTTTAAAACGAGCGTGGTAGATAAAATTCTTTTAAATTTTGAAAAAAAGATTATTAATAATAAAAATAGGAAAAGAAGTATTTTATTAATTAATGATTTTAAAGATGAAAAAATAAAATATTCTACTAGAAATTTAGAAGGTGTAAAATTAATTAATATTGATAACATAAATATTTTAGATTTATTAAAATATAGGAATTTAATTGTTAGTGCAAAAAGTGCAAAGAAATTAAGTGAACAGAGGAAATAATATGGCGATATTTGGGAAAAACAAAAAATCCTCCTTTGCTAAAGCTCCGGAGGACAAGGAAGACGAGAAAAAGGAAGAAAAAAAAGCTTCTGTTTCTTCTAGTCCAAAAAAGGAAGTAAAAAAAGAAACAATGAAAGATTTGTATGGGGGTGTAAAAGAAAGTAAAGGAACTTCGTCTAAGTCTAAGAACGTTAAAGAAGCAAAAACTAAATATAACTCAGCTTATAAAAATTTAATAAAACCCTTGATTACGGAAAAGGCTGCTAATTTAGCTACTGAGAATAAATATGTTTTTGAAGTATCTGTAGACAGTAATAAAATAGAAGTAGCTAAATCAGTAGAGGAAGTTTATGGTGTAAAAACGATTAATGTAAATATTCTTAATATGGAGGGAAAAAGAAAAAAACAGGGTAGAATTATTGGAAAAAGAAAAGATTGGAAAAAGGCCATAGTAACTTTAAAAAAAGGTCAGACTATAGATATTTACGAGGGAGTTTAATTTAACAATTAACAGTTAACAATTTGCCCGAAGCGCTACAATGTTGCAGGCGGGTTAACAGTTAACTTTTAGAGATAATGGGAATTAAAACAGTAAAACCTACTACACCGGGAAGACGTCAAGCTAAATTTGATGATTTTTCAGATATTACTAAAACAAGTCCGGAAAAAAGATTGACTATGAAAAAAACAAGAAGCGGTGGGAGAAATGCTCAAGGTAAAATTACGGTTCGGCATAGAGGTGGAGGGGCAAAAAGGGCTATTCGAATAATTGATTTTAAAAGGGATAAATTTGATATACCGGCTAAAGTAGCCTCAATAGAATATGATCCGAACAGAGGTGCTAGAATTGCTTTACTCCATTATGCTGATGGTGAAAAAAGATATATAGTGTCTCCTTCTGAATTAGAAGTAGGAGAAACTGTATTAAGTTCCCAGAAATTAATTGAAATAAAAAAAGGGAATGCTCTTCAGCTACAGTTTATTCCAGCGGGAATTCCAATTTATAATATAGAATTTAATCCGGGATTTGGGGGAAAGATGGTGAGAGGTGCGGGAGAAAGCGCTATGGTAATGGGTGTTGAAGGGAAATATGCACAGATTAAATTACCTTCTGGAGAAATTAGGTTAGTTAGAAAGGAATGTATGTGTACAATAGGTCAAGCTAGTAATCCGGATAAGCGTCATATAAAATTAGGTTCAGCTGGGCGTAAACGTCATCTGGGATTTAGGCCGACTGTAAGAGGAAGTGCGATGAATCCTGTTGATCATCCACATGGAGGTGGAGAAGGAAATCAGCCGATTGGACTTAAAAAACCAAAAACTCCATGGGGCAAAACTGCTCTAGGAGCAAAAACTAGAAAAAAAGGAAAGTCTAGTGATAAAATGATTTTGCAGAGAAGAAAAAAGAAGAGGAAATAGAAATATAATTTTTAAATTTTATAATTTTTAATTTTTAAA
>CAZDHZ010000024.1:10672-12561 GCA_964505405.1 uncultured Gammaproteobacteria bacterium
ATATACATATGGAAGTTAAAGCAAAATTACAAGATTTAAGAATATCTCCGAGAAAAACTCGCCTAGTGGTTGATGTTATTCGAGGTTTAAAGATTGAAGATGCTTTTAATCAATTAAATTTTATAAATAAAAAAGTAACCCTAGCTTTAAAGAACCTTTTGGATTCTGCTCTTGCTAATGCTCTTAATAATTTTTCTTTAGAAAAAGATAATTTGTTTATAAAAGAAATTAGAGTTGACGAAGGGCGGACTTTAAAGAGATGGATGCCGAGAGCGAGAGGAAGAGCAACTCCGCTTAGGAAAAGAACTAGCCATGTTACTTTAATTTTGGGAGAGCTAGTTGATAGTGGAGATAGACAAGCTAAAAAACAGAAAATAGAAGCTCCAGTTAAATTAGGCGCAAATATAAAAGAAGAAGGAAAGGCTCGTGTTAAGGATGATAAAGATGAAAAAAGTAAAGATGTTGATGAGAAAGGGAAAAAGATTATTGATTCGAGATCCGAGGGCCGTGGAAAACATACTAAAATAGAAGGAAAAAATGAATCCAGTTTTGGCAAAAAAATATTTAGAAGAAAGTCGGGATAGGTGTTGGTTAATTAGTTAATTAGGATTTAAAATAGAATGTTTTTTAAGCCTTAATTAACTGACAAACCAATTAACCAGTAAACTGGTTTTAAAATGGTAGAATATTGTAAAGCAATTATAATTTATAAAAATTTTAAGATAAAATAAATTAACCAGCATGGGTAAAAAAATAAATCCAAAAGTATTCAGATTAGGAGTGACTAAGACTTGGCCATCTCTCTGGTTTAGTGTTGGTAAAAAATATGCATTAAATACTAAACAGGATGTTGAAATTAGAAGATTTTTATTAAAAAAATTAATAGAGGCTGGGGTAGATAGAGTTGAGATTGAAAGAAGTGCCAATAAAATTAAAATTGGAATATACACAGCTAAGCCAGGAATAATTATTGGAAGAGGCGGAAGTGGAGTTGATGATTTAAAGAAAACTATTCATAAGAAATTTTTATCTCGTCCGGCCGGAATTAAGCCGGGAGATGTAAGTTTAAATGTTTTTGAATATGAAAGGCCTAATCTAAGTGCGCAGATCGCAGTTCAAGCCATGACTATAGATCTTGAAAAAAGAATGCCTTTTAGAAGAGTTATGAAACAGGTTATTTCAAGAGTGGAAAGAGCTGGTGGCTTAGGTGTAAAAGTAAGTGTGGCTGGTAGATTAAACGGAGCGGAAATAGCAAGAAGTGAAACTTTAACTTTTGGAAAAGTTCCTTTGCATACTTTAAGAGCTGATATTGATTATGCTCGAGGAGTAGCGAGAACTACTTATGGAGCTATTGGAATAAAGGTTTGGATATATAAAGGTGAGAAATTTGGTAATAAGCAAGAAAAGAAAGGGGAAATATTAGGGAGAAAAAGAAAGTAATTTTAATCAAACAATATGTTAATGCCCAAAAAAACTAAATATAGAAAAGCTCATAAAGCAAAAAGAGGTGGAAAAGCTACTAGGCTTGTTAAGGTTAGTTTTGGCTCTTTTGGCCTCAAGGCTTTGGAGCCGCACTGGATTAGCTCAAGACAAATTGAGGCTGCTCGACGAGTTATGACTAGATATACAAAAAGGGGTGGAAAGATTTGGATTAGAATATTTCCGGATATGCCGGTAACAAAAAAAGGCGGAGAAATTCCAATGGGGAAAGGTAAGGGTGCTGTTGATTATTATATAGCTAATGTTAAACCGGGTATGATTATGTTTGAAATGGAAGGTGTTTCTGAGAAAATTGCAAAAGAAGCTATGGATTTAGCAGCGTATAAATTACCGATTAAATGTAAATTTATTGTGAAATAAAATAATATGAATTTTAAAGAATTAAAAAA
>CAZDHZ010000025.1:0-5758 GCA_964505405.1 uncultured Gammaproteobacteria bacterium
TTAAGAACAACGACTCCACTAAAACTTAATTTACCCCAGCGTCCATTAAGTGATTCCCGAATTGTAACTGGAATAGATAGAAGATTTTTTTCTTTTGAAAAGAGAAATGCTTTATGATCGTTTAAAGCGATGGAATTACTTCCCGCATCTCCCATAATATAAGTATCAATTTCTTTTGGCTTTTTAACATTAGAAACATCAAATAATGATAATTTTAATCCTTTCACCTGTGTGCTACCCCATTCACTCTCACCCGCATCCTTACCAAAGCCAATTAAAGTATTTTCGTCATAGGGATGTAAATAATTAGAATATCCTGGAATTTTTAATTCACCTAAAACTTTTGGTTTTTTAGGATTAGATAAATCAATTACGAACAAAGGATCTATTTGTTTAAATGTCACCATATAGGCTCTGTTCTGCATGAAGCGAATTGAATAAATCCGTTCATCAACTGCTAGTTTTTCAATCTCTCCTACCTGTTCTAAATCTTCACCTAAAACATAGATATTATTATAAGATTTTTTAGCTTCATCATCCTTAATATAAGAAGACCAAGAACGATTTTTAGTCGTAGCTAAACGAAAATAGCCATCAGACTCATCCATGGAAAATTGATTTAAAAGATGCCCAGTAACCTCACCACTTGTTTTATATTCTAATTTGCCTTTATTAATTGCTATTTTATGAATAATAGTTTTTTCAAGTTCTTTAGAAATATCTTCATACTTATCTTGCATGGCTTTTTTAAGATCTTTTTCTGCTTTAACTTGATCTTCCTCAGAAAGAGACATAGCAAAACGTTCTAGGATTTGCATAACTTTTCTCAATTTTTCCTGATCATTTAAAATAAAATCTTCTGTTGCCTCAATTTTTTCAATTCTGTTCTGATTACGAGCACTTAGGCGTGGGAAGAAAAGATCTCGAGCAACCCCCATGGCTAATTCTTCCTCACTTATATATTTCGTATAAGTTAAATAAATATTTTTTAAAGAAGCATAAATGTTTTGGCCACTAGGCATAATATAAATTTCACCATCAACATCTTCACTTTCATCTCTAATATTAATTACATTTACACTAGTAAAATTATAGGAATTATAGGGAATATCAAAATAATAAACATCAGGTGCAAAACATTTAGCTCCGGCAGAACAATCTACACTAAGCGCCTCGCCTCCATCCAAAAGTCGTGGCAAAATAGGCTCACCCGAAATATAATAATAATTATAATTATTAGTAATAAAATAAACATAATCACCAATCATCCGAGAATTAGAATAATTACCTTCAAAATCTAAATCCCGTACCTGCTTCGGATTCTTCTTATCACTTATGTCAAAAACTTTAAAAAAAGAAAACTGACTTCGTCGTTTAAAATCGCGGAAAGTTTCTTTATTTAAATTCTGTCCAAAAACCACCAAACGATTCTCATTAATATAAATATTAGTCGGTCGTGATTTAAAGGCAATTTTAGAAATAATTTCAGAATCTTCAGTAGGATAAGCTTTAATAATATAGAGATCACTCTGTACTAAAGCATAAATATATTCTCCATCAGTTTTAATAATATCCGCTTCATCCACTCCTTCAACTTGAACATTTGTTTTTGAATAGTCGTCTGAGCCTCCGCCACTAGCAAGGCTTGCCTCGTTTGTAGTTGTAAGAGCTTTTGATTGATAATTGATACCGATATCATCAATGCTCTCATTAACAACCATATCCGCCATCATCGGCTCAGCAAACCCACGCATTGATTTCGTTCCATAAGAATTAGATATTCCACCGCTACCTTCTTCCAAAAACTCTTTTAATTCATCTAAATCAGCAAATTTTTTAACTCCATTACTAAATTCTGAAGCTATTTTCCCAGAATCATTATTAATCGGTTTTTCCTGTCTTGTTTTTTTAGCAACTGGATCTTGTTTTTGAGGTTTAGGGCTAGCAAGAGAACATGAGCTTAATAAAATAGTTAAACTTAAAAATAAGATTGAGATTTTAAATTTTTTCATAGATTTATGTTAATTTTGAAAAACACAGTCCAATAAATACTGGTAAATATTAAAGCTTCTTTATTATAGCATAATTATATTGATGTTTTAAATAAAAATAATATCAAAATGCAAAAATCAAATATCAAAATGACAGAGAAAAATTCAAAAAGAATTTTATTTAGTGTTTAATTAAAACTTTTATTAAAAATACACAAATACTAGAAAATTGAAATAATAAATAATTTTACATTTTTATTTGTCATTTTGATATTTGATTTTTGCATTTTGATATTATGAATCTTGTTTTGATATTAAAACTGGCATTTTAATGTTATAATAAAACTAATAATTAATTAAGGAGGAGAAAACATGAGTTCAAAAATTATCTCAGCGGCTGTTATCGGCCTTGACGCTGAGCTTATTGAAGTTGAAGCTGACACAACCAGTGGGACCTTGGGCACAATCGCTATTGTCGGCCTTCCTGATACTGCTGTTTCTGAATCTCGAGAACGTGTTAGAAGTGCTATTAAAAATACTGGATTCCCCTTTCCAAAACGTAAAGTTATTATTAACTTAGCTCCGGCTGACTTACGAAAATATGGACCGTCTTATGATTTACCTATTGCGCTTAGTGTTCTTAAAATGAGCGGAAGAATTATTCCAGAAATTGGAAAAGATCTTCTTTTTGTTGGAGAATTAGCTCTAAATGGCAATCTTAGAGCAATAAATGGTATTCTCCCAATTGCAATCAAAGCTTCTAAGAACAAAATTAAAACTATTTTTGTACCAGCCGAAAATGCTCGAGAAGCAAAGCTAGTTAAAAATATAAATGTTATTCCCTTAAACAATTTAAAAGAACTCGTTGAACATTTAAATTTAATAAAGGAAATAAATCCGGTTAAAGAAAGCAATTTTAATTTTAAAAATGAAAAAGTGTTATTTGACATGGCTCATATTAAAGGCCAAGAACATGTTAAACGCGCTATGGAAATCTCAGCAGCTGGCGCTCATAATATGAATATGAGTGGACCTCCCGGCTCAGGTAAAACTTTGATAGCAAGAACTATGCCTTCAATTTTGCCAGACCTCACCCTAGAAGAAGCTTTAGACATTACAAAAATATATAGCGTTTCCGGAATGCTTCCCTCCGGAACATCTCTCATAACAAGTCGACCCTTTAGATCTCCACATCACACTGCCTCGGGAGTCGCTTTGGTCGGTGGAGGAGCATGGCCGAGACCCGGTGAAATCTCATTAGCCCATCGTGGAGTTTTATTTTTAGATGAATTCGCTGAATTTCCTCGTCAAGTTTTAGAGAATTTAAGACAACCCCTAGAAGACGGTGTAATTAATATTAGCAGAGCTCAAGGCAATTTAAGTTTCCCAGCAAAATTTATTTTAATATCAGCCATGAATCCCTGCCCTTGCGGTTTTTATGGAGACAAAGAAATACAATGCACTTGCTCCCAAACTAGTATTTTAAATTATTCAAAAAAAATATCTGGACCAATTATAGATAGAATTGATTTACATATTGAAGTTCCCAGAATAAAGTTTGATAAACTCTCCGATGATACAAAGGGCGAATCTTCATCATCCATTAAGGCCCGTGTAGAAAGAACAAGAAAAATACAAAAGACAAGATTTAAAAATATGCCCTTTATTACTAATTCCGAAATGAGTTCTGAGGCTGTTAAGCGATTTTGTTCTCTAGAAGAAAATTCTAAACAACTCTTAAAAAACGCCGTAGAACAAATGCATCTCTCCGCCCGTTCTTATTTCAGAATTCTTAAATTAGCTCGCACTATCGCGGATCTGGAAGAAAATGAAATAATTCAAGACAAACATATTGCGGAAGCTTTGCAATATAGACCGAAGACTCTGGTCTGAATTTTTGAATTTTTAATTTTTTTAATTTTTAAATAAAATATTTAAACTAGCAAGTTTAAAAATTAAAAATTTTGATTTATTTAAAAATTAAAAATTACAAAAATTAAAAATTTATTCAATATTTCCCTTTTTTCTGCTATAATAAAAATATAATTATTATATTCGCATAAAATTCGCGAGATTCGCATTATATATATTATTATGAAAAACAAACTATTTATCATCACTATTATTTTATCCATGTTTTTAACTACCGGTTTCGGTTGTGCTAAAATTGATAAAACAACTATGTCTTACTATCGTCCGGTTACTTTAGAATACTGGCGAGTTTGGGATAATTCCGGAGATTTTCAACAAATTATTGATAACTATAAAAGAATTCATCCCAATGTAACGATTAATTACAAAAAGTTTAGATATGAAGAATATAAACAAAAACTATTAGAAGGTTTCGCCTACGATAGAGGTCCAGATATTTTTTCAATTCATAATACCTGGACTAGAGAATATCAAAACAAAAATTTAATTGGACCAATGCCAACAAAAATTACTCTAGCTTATCCTTATGTAAAAGGAAATCTAAAAAAAGAACTGGCTATTAACCTAAAAAGTACTAATATGCCGACACCGACTTCAATAGAAAAATCTTTTTTAGATGTTGTTTATGATGATATAATAATAAAAACCAAAAATAAAAAAGGTGTGTTGAGTGAAAAAATTTATGGCCTTCCTCTGTCAGTTGATACTTTAGTTATGTTCTATAATAAAGATCTTTTGAACAATGCCGGAATTATTAATGCACCGGAATACTGGGACAAAGAATTTCAACAAAATGTAAAAAAATTAACTAAACAAGACAATAAGGGACAAATCCTGCAATCTGGAGTAGCTTTGGGCGGTAGCGACAACATAGAGCGCTACAGCGACATCCTCGCTCTTTTAATGATGCAAAACGGAACAAATATGCTTTCAGATAATGGCCAAGTACAATTTCATGCTATGCCCGGAGGCGACTTTAGAGGTGCCGCCATCCCCGGATATGATGCCTTACGTTTTTACACAGACTTTGCTAACCCAGCCAAAGAAGTATATTCTTGGAATTCCACTATAAAAAATTCTTTGGAATTATTTACCCAAAATAAGCTGGCTATTATGTTCGGCTATTCTTACATGATCCCTCAGATTAAATCCCTTGCTCCTAAATTAAATTTTGCCATAACTAAAATTCCGCAAATTAAAGATAACCCACCGGTAAACTTTGCAAATTACTGGGTAGAATCCGTTTCTAATAAAATCTTAACCGATCGGGATAATATTAAAGCGGGAGGCAACTATACTCAGCTAAAATATAATTATGCCTGGGATTTTATACAATTTGCCACCAAAGAAAGCCAAGTACAAAGTTACTTAGATTCCACAGGAAAGCCTACTGCTTTAAAATCCATGATTAAAAAACAGCAGGAAGACAGAGAATTAAACGTTTTCGCCGATCAGCTTTTAACTGCAAAAAGCTGGTATAAAGGAAACGATTCTAATGCCACGGAAATTATAATCAAAGACTTAATAGACAAAATAGTAAGCGGAGAAAGCGATATACCAAAAGGCATAAATCTAGCCGCCCAAAAAGTACAGCAGACTATTAATAAGTAAACTCGTGAAAAACGCATAACGCATAATATGCAATAATTTAACAAAAATGCTCTGGAGGGGTCGTTCCTCTTCCTGCTCTCCAAAGCCAAAGGCGCTGGAGAGCAGAAAGAGGAACGACCCCTGTATGGTAAAAGCAAAATAACAATGAAACAATACAACAATAAAACCAAATACATAATATCTTTCCTGTTCTTGAGCTTACTTTTATTTACAATGATTTTACC
>CAZDHZ010000025.1:5858-9995 GCA_964505405.1 uncultured Gammaproteobacteria bacterium
CTTCAGCTTTATTTGTCTGAAAAAACAAACAAAACAAACAAAAAGCTTTTTGTCCAAAAAACTACTAAGCCTCATTATTTTTTAAGCATTCCCAGATTATTTAAAAATTTAATTATCGCCTTAGCTGTCATTTTGTGTTTAATCTACATCGGATATTATATTAATAACATCATCTCAGAACCAGAGATGATTATTTATTATCCCAAGGAAGATATTAGTACTAGCAATCACAATATAAATATAAAAGGAAAAACCGAAGAAACAGCTGAAGTGGAAATAAACAATGAAAAGATATTATTAGAAAAAGGAGGAAATTTTAATCTAAATATAAACTTAAAAAAAGGCATTAATACTATTACCATTATTTCTCAAAAAAAATACAGCAAAAAAAATATTATTAAAAGACAAATTATTTTAGAACCCTGAACGTGTAAGATCGAAAGTTTTTTAGAATTTTTACGTTCCGCATTATACGCTACACGTTCCACGATAACACATTGCATTAATTTTTAAAATAAGATAAAATATTGATATAAAGAGGGATTAATGTCCTTTTTTTATTTTAATTTTTAATATTAACCTTTAAATAACTAAATAATAGTTGATTAGTTTTTTAGTGATTGGAAAATATAAATTATTTCTAATTAACTAATAAACCAAGAAACTAATTAACTAAAACATATGCCTGAAGAAATTAAAGAGAATAAAGAACTTAAAAAAGTTAAAGATGATAAAAAAAAGGAAGCAGAAGCTAAATTAGCCGCTGCTCAAGATGCTATGGACCAAATTAAAACGAAATTCGGTGATGGAGCAATTATGAAATTTGGAGAAGCCAGAAAAACAAACATAGGTGCAATTCCAACAGGATGTCTTTCTTTAGATTTAGCACTTGGTATCGGTGGAGTGCCTCGGGGAAGAATTATTGAAATATTCGGCCCAGAAGCGAGCGGTAAAACAACCCTAGCTCAGCATATCATCGCCGAAATACAAAAGCAGGGAGGAATTGCCGCCTTTGTAGACGCCGAACATGCCTTAGACCCAGATTACGCTCAAAAAATTGGAGTTAATATAAAAGAAATGCTTATCTCTCAACCAGACACAGGAGAACAAGCTTTAGAAATAGTAGAAACTCTGGTTAGATCAAACGCAGTAGATGTTATCGTAGTAGATTCAGTCGCGGCCCTCGTTCCTAGAAAAGAAATTGAAGGCGAAATGGGAGATCAACATATGGGGTTACAAGCCCGCTTAATGAGCCAAGCCTTAAGAAAATTAACCGGTGTAGTTGCTAAAACCAAAACCGTAGTAATTTTTATTAATCAAATCAGACACAAAATCGGAGTATTCTTCGGAAGCCCGGAAACAACCCCCGGAGGAAATGCTCTAAAATTTTATTGCTCTGTTAGAATTGAAGTCCGTCGTAGAGCTCAAATTAAGCAAGGAGACAAAATTATCGGAAACCGAGTTAAAGCTAAAATTGTAAAAAACAAAGTAGCTGCTCCATTTAAAACCTGCGAATTTGATATTATGTATAATGAAGGAATTTCCATCTCCGGAGATCTTCTTGATATCGGAACAAGCTATGAAATAATTAAAAAATCCGGAAATTCCTATACTTTTGAAGATATCAAACTCGGAGTAGGCCGCGAAAATGCCAAAAGATTCTTGCGAGCCGATAAAAAATTAATGAAAGATATTCGGAAAAAGATTTTAAGCGAAATTAAAGCGAGAGAAGTGGAAGAATAGTCAATTAGTTTCTTAGCTGCTTAGTTAATTAGATTTTGGAAAAAATTTAAATACAAAAAACATTGGATTTAATTCCAATGTTTTTTATTATCTAAAATGTAAAATATAATCCACGACTAATTAACTAACAAACCAAGAAACTAATCAACTAAGCTAAACCCTCTCCACATACTCTCCCGTATCAGTATTAACTCGGATAAGGTCTCCGTCATTAATAAATAATGGTGCGGAAATAGTAGCTCCAGTTTCAATTTCAATTTGTTTAGTAACATTCCCAGCACTATTCCCTTTAACTCCGGGAGGTGCGGAAGTAACCTTAAATTCCATTTTTACCGGTAAATCAAGAGCTACTGGATTCCCTTGAAAATATAAAACATCAACATCAATTCCATCTTTCAAAAATTGCACTTTATCACCAATAGCCTCTAAATCAATTTCAAACTGTTCATAGGATTCATTGTCCATCAAATAAGCCTTAGTTTCATCTTTGTACATATAATTAGCTTTCCTTTTTTCTGTATCCGCTTCCTCCGCCTTATCATTCCCTTGAAAAGTTTTATTTAAAGTATTCCCATTAATTAAATTTTTCAATTTAACTTTCAAAACCGCTCCACCTCGCCCCATCTTATGATGATCCGCCCCAACCACAACATAAGGTTCACTATTAACTTCAATAATCTTACCTAGTTTAATTTCATTTAAATTTAACATATTGTATACATTACATAGCACATAATACTATATAAATTTTTAACCATTAAATCAAGCGAAGCAAAGATTAATCTTGATTAATTTTGAATTAAGAATTTCGAATTTCGAGTGAATATTTAATTTTTAATAAATTAATTTTGAGACATTATAAATTTGAAATTAGTCATTCACTCGAAATTCAAAATTCGAAACTCAAAATTAATATTAGTCTTTGCATAGCGAATAAAAAAAACACCCACTCAATAAAGCACTCTCAACCTTCTACTTTCACCTAAAGCCTAACCTATTCCTTAATAAAAGGTAAAAGCGCCATAATCCGAGCTCTTTTAATAGCCGTAGCTAATTTTCTTTGATGCCATGAACAAGTCCCAGTTCTTCTGCGAGGTAAAATCTTTTTATAAACATTAATAAACTTTCTTAATGTTCGGATGTCTTTATAATCAACTTCCTCTAGATTCTGCTCACAAAAATAACAAACTTTATCTTTGGCATCACTCTTCGTATTTACATTATTAACCGCCATAATTGTATTTAATTATTAATTTAAAATGTTTTTTCTTAATATTCGTATATTCATAAAATTCGTAATTCGTAGAAATATTAAAAAGGAATATTTTCAACTTTGATATCTTCCTCTTCAACATTATCAGCTTCAATGCTAGGCTCACTAAATCCTTGTTGTTCTTCAACTTGAGGAGGAGCATCATTACCAGCAAATTGTCCACCACCTTGAGATCCAGCCCTGTCTAGCATAATCATATTACTAATAATAATTTCTGTTCGATATCTTTTAACGCCATCTTGCCCAACCCAATCTCTGGTTTGCAATCTTCCTTCTATATATACCTTTGATCCTTTTCGTAAATACTGTCCACAAATTTCTGCTAATTTTCTCCAAGCAACAACATTATGGAATTCTACTCTCTCTTGTTTTTGTCCATTTTGATCATTCCAAACTTGATTAGTAGCTACAGCAAAAGAAGCTACGGGAACTCCGGAAGGAGTATTTCTTAATTCGGGATCACGAGTTAAGTTCCCGATGATCATAGCTTTGTTTAAATTCATACGTTTTTGCGCGCTTATTGTTTAAATTTTATAATCTAAACAACAAGACATTAAAATAATTTTATATAAAGCATGCCCTTTAAAAATTTATGGGCATAAAAATTCTACAATAAATCGTCCGTATCCAAAATTTTATCAAGCTTTTCATCCAGCTCTTTCATATTAACTTTTTTCTTAGGAGCTTCTTTTGGTTTTTCTTCCTGTTTTTTACTTTCCTCTACTTTTTCAATCATCTTCTTCTCAGCTTTTTTCTTTTGGGCCTCTCGCTCTTCTTCACTAACAACAGTCTTAACAACAATCATGTGCCTTAAAATATCACGATCAATACGCAATTCATGATTAATTTTATTAATACTCTCTTCGTCAGAATCAAACTCTGCTAATTGATAATAGCCATAATTAAAACCTTGGATTGGATAACACATTTTCTTTTTACCCCAAACTTCCTCATAAGTAATTTTAGCTTTATTATCAGTGATAATTTTATTAATTTTCTCAACGATTGATTTTAATTCATCTTCTGAATATTTATTGGAAACAATATAAAGAAGTTCATAGTGCGGAACATTTCCTAGTTTATTTTTTGCCATAAGCTCTAGTTTTGCATTAAAAATGCTT
>CAZDHZ010000025.1:10095-11597 GCA_964505405.1 uncultured Gammaproteobacteria bacterium
AAGATATTCCGGAAAATCTTAGAGTTAGTCCTAGAATACCTTTAGTTGCTTTTAGAAACAACTTTTTCGAGTAAAGCCCGAATTTGGAAAAGGTTTTTCAAATGTATAAACAATTTAACATAGTATTTTATTTTTGGCAAGAACCTTGCTTTTATTCTAAAAATGCTCTAAGTTTATTATAATAAAAATAATTATTAAAAATAAAAATATGAAAATTAAATATGCTTTCTTGTTATTAGCTATAGCCTTCATATCCTCCGGATGTATAAATAAGAGCGATGTTAAGGATAATTTTTGTGGAGTACATCTAAACTACCAATATTGCAAATGTGCTTTTCATGGTGAATATTGCGATGCTGTTAATATGAATAAAGGAGAGGCAAAAAACTATGTATATGAAAAATATGATGACTGGAAAAATAAAGATATTTCCTCTAAAACAACAGAACAAGAAACAGAGAAAAATATAGAAAAAGAAGGTGAATGTAAATATGATAGTGACTGTGATAATATTTGCGAAGGAGATGTAATGTGGAAACAGGGTTGCAACCCCCGTGAAAATGAATGTGTAAAAACTTTTGATACAGACTGCTCAGCAGACATAGAAGAATTCTCTGATTTTAAATTCCCAAAAATTTGTAAATCAGGAGAATGTGTTCGTGACCAAGCTTCAATTAATAACCAACGCAATGAACTTGAAACTTTACAAAAAGAAATTATTAATGAAACAAAAGAACTAAACGCTAGCCGAGATGGATTAAGAGATGCTATGTTAGATGCTAATAAAAATTGCCTAAATGGACTAGCTGATATGACCAACGTAGCCATAATGGAATTCGCCACCAGAGTAGCCTCTGTCATGGCTGGAGGATTGCCAGAGATAGCAGACGTTTCAGTGGATTACGCCAACGACGCTCTCAATAAACTTTATGGGTATCTAGACAATGCCGAACCTACTGAAGAGAAAAAACTAAAACCACATGAATATATAAAATTAAACTGTGATCTCTATCATCATTTTATTAAACTACAAAAAGTTTCTGATGATGAATTAGAAAAATTACTAGAAGAGGCTCAAATATTAGAAGAACAAATAAATAGTTTAATTTAAAAAAACATTTTTATTTTCATCTAGTTTTAATAACTAAGTGTTATATTAAAGATGAAGAGATGGGAGCATGATTAATGCTCGTCAAACCGATGTTTAACATCGGAATCCTCTTCACAAAAGTAAAAAAAGACATAGTTTAAAGCCTTCAAAAGCCTATGTCCAATTTATTTTACAAAAAATACCAAAATCTTGACACATAAAAACAGGCGTGTTATTCTTATTTTCAGATAGTCAAAAACGGCTATTTTATTTTATTTAAAACAAGCCAATTGTTGATAGTCAAATGGGGCCTGCCCCACGAAGCTTCAGCGAAGTGGGGGTGTAGCTCAGTTTGGTTAGAGCGCTTGCCTGTCACGCAAGAGGTCGCGAGTTCGAGCCTCGTCACTCCCGC
>CAZDHZ010000026.1:0-3866 GCA_964505405.1 uncultured Gammaproteobacteria bacterium
TCCCTCTTGCCAAAATCAAAAATAACCATTACAATATAATAAAGGGTATATTTATATCATTCTTTTAAATAAATATTAAAAATTTAAGCCTGTTTTTTAGTAAATAGCAAGGTTTAAATTAAAAATCTATGGGATTTTGGTCAAATTTATTTGGTGGCAAAAAAGAAGAGGAAAATACTGAAAAAGTAGCGGAAACTCCTCAGGAAACTACCGAAGAATCTACTCCAGAAGTAGAAACACCTCAAGAAGGGCAAGCACAATAAATCATTTTTAATTTAAGACGCGTTTAATTACGCGTCTTAATTTTGTTTTATGCTTATAGATACGCACGCACATATTAATTTTAACAATTTTAAGGAAGATGGGGATAAAGTAATCCAAAATTCTTTAGCGGAAGAAATTTGGATGATTAATGTTGGTTCGGATTATAAGACTTCTAAGCGTGCTTTGGAATACGCGAATAAATATGAAAAAGGAGTTTATGCGACTGTTGGTTTGCATCCTATTCATATTACGGAAATGAATATGGAAGCGGAAGGTACAAGTTTTAAAACTAGGGGAGAGGATTTTAATTATGATATTTATGAAAAGCTGGCTAAGTTTGAAAAAGTTGTGGCTATTGGTGAGATTGGACTAGACTATCATTATATTGATAACAGCATGGACATTCCACTTGTGAAGCAAAGGCAAAAAGAAGTTTTTTTTCAACAGCTTCTTTTAGCTCGACGTTTAAATCTTCCAGTTATTATTCACTGTAGACAGGCCCATGATGATATGGTGGAGGTTCTAAATGATTTTAGAAAAGAGCATAGTGATTTAATTCCGAAAGACAAGCCGTGGGGAGTGATGCATTGTTTTTCCGGGGACGAGGATTTAGCCTGGAAATATTTTAATATGGGTTTGATTATATCTTTCACCGGTTTAATTACATTTTCTCAGCAATGGGATGATTTAATTAGAAGACTTCCATCAGACAAATTTATGGTGGAAACTGATTCTCCTTACATGACTCCCGAGCCTTTTCGAGGAAAAAGGAATGAACCTATTTATGTGAAATATGTAGCAAAAAGAATAGCGGAGATTAAGAATTTAAGTGAGGAAAGAGTGGCGGAAATTACGACTAGGAATGCGAGAGGGCTTTTCGGAATATAGGGTTTAATTTTTAATTTTGTAATTTTTAAATTTTTAAAATAATGTTTAAAATCTAAATTTTTAAACTAATCTACACGTATTGTAAATAAATTGTTTAAAAATTATTATTTAAGATTTATTTACAAAATTAAAAATTACAAAATTTAAAAATTAGCTCAAATTAGCCTTTCCAATCGTACCCTTAAGAGACTATTGACTTTTTCAAATTTTTTACTACACTTTAGTCAAAGAATATTTTTGTTTTTTAAGCTAAAAAAGCTTAAGGATTTTGGTGTCCTTTTGTTTTTTTGTTTAAATCCTCCTACGCTAAAGCTTTGGAGGACAAGTAGTACATGAAAAATAATAATTTAGTAAAAACAAGCAATAAAAGCGCAATGGATGGTCTTTGGGCTCCGGCTTTAGGGATTTTTGGGCGTTTTAGTGCTTGGATTGTAGCTCCTGTTATTATTGGGGCGACTTTAGGAGTTTGGCTAGATAAGAAGTTTAACACTGAACCTTGGATATTTTTTATAAGCGTAGCTGTAAGTTTTGTGGTTTCTATGATTGGAGTTGGGCGGAATGCTTTGGAAGAATATAAGAAGCAGGAGGAACGGGATGAATAATTTTTAAATTTTTAAATTTTTAAAATAATGCTTAAAATCTTAATTTTTAAAAATTTAAATTTAAAATTTATTTAAAAATTATAAAATTATAAAATTTAAAAATTAACTCAAGATGGATTCACATAATGAAAATATAAATAATGAGCATGACATTCATGTTGGTGAAATGCATACCGAAGAACATGTATCTCATGAGGAATCTCATGAGGAAGAGCATGGGCATACTCTTTATGCGGAGCCGATTGGACATATTGGGAATTTTACTGTTACCAATTCTTTATTAAATTCTTGGTTGGTTGTAATTTTATTAGTTATTTTTGCTATTAGTTTTAAAAATAAAATAAAAACAATTCCTGGGAAGCTTCAAAGTATTTTAGAAATGGTGGTTGAATATTTATTGGGAATTTTTGATTCTGTTACCGGGGATCGAAAAAAATCATATAAATTTTTTCCGTTAATTTTTACTTTTTTTATTTTTATTTTGTTAAATAATTGGGTGGGGATTTTACCTGGTATTGGTTCAATTGGGAAAATGGGAGAACTTGAGGGTCATACTGTTTTTATTCCTTTTTTTCGTGGAGCAACTGCTGATTTAAATACAACCTTAGCTTTGGCGATAATTGGCATAGTAGCAAGTCATATTTTTGGAGTTTTGGCGCTTGGTGCTTGGAATTATTTTAATAAGTTTATAAATATAAAAGCATTTTTAGAAATTCCAAAGAAAGTTATGAAAGACCCGGCAGTTTTAATTGTTAATCCGATTAAAGCTTTTATCGGATTAATTGAGATAATAGGAGAATTTTCTAAAATGGCTAGTCTTGCATTTAGGCTTTATGGTAATATTTTTGCAGGAGAAGTTTTACTTGCCTCTATGTCTGCTATTTTAGCTTTTGGTGTCCCAATTCCTTTTATGTTTTTGGAAATTATTGTCGGAGCGGTGCAGGCTTTGATTTTTTCAGTTTTAGTGTTATCATATTTTTCTGTGGCGGTTAGTGAAGAAGAACATTAGAGTTACAAATTACTAATCAGCTATAAATCTACAAATATTAATTTAAGTATTTATCGCAATAAATATAGAAATACAGTAAATATATTTTAATTAATAAAAATTAAAAAATTAGCATTTGTAAATTTGTAAAGATTTGTAGTTAGTAATTAATAATTTTTTAAAAAAGGTTTTTTAATAAAGTGTAAATTATAAAATAAAAAGATTTTTCCTTTTTTAGAAATTAAAAAAATATATGGAAAATGTAATGTTTGCTAAAGCTCTAGCTATTGCTTTAGGTGCAGTAATGCCAGCTTTTTCTATCGGATGGATTGGATCTAACGCTATGAAAGCCATTGGAAGAAATCCTGAGGCAGCTGGAAAAATTTTAGTTCCGATGCTTTTAGTAGCGGCTTTCGCTGAAGCTATCGCTATTTATGCATTAGTTATTGCTTTTGGAATTAACTAGGACAGTATTTAGTGTTTTAATAATCTGCTCGAATGGTTTTTATTTGAGCAGGGATTAGAATATTAGTAGAATAATTTTATAATTTTTAATTTTATAATTTTTAAATAAATCTAAAATTTAAATTTTTAAACATTAAAAATTAATATTTATTTTAAAAATTACAAAAATTACAAAATTTAAAAATTCAAAAGCTATGGACACTTTAATAAATACATTTCATTTAGATTTAAAATTGTTAATTGCTCAAGTTATTAATTTTGCAATTGTTTTTTGGGTGCTTTATCGTTTCGCATTTAAGCCTCTTTTAAAAACTATTGATGAGCGTAATAATAAAATTGAAAAAGGCTTAAGCGACGCTGATAGTTTTGAAAAAAAACTGCAGGCTGCTGAAGATGATTATAATAAAAAAATAGATGAGGCTAAAGTGGAAGCTCGGAAAGTTGTAGAAGATGCTGTTCAGAAAAGCGAGCTTAAACGTAAAGAAAGTTTAGAAAAAACTCGGGAAGAAATTGGAGTAGTTATTAATCAGGAAAAGGAAAAAATGCAGTTAGAAAAAGAGAAAACCCTAAAGGAAATTAGATCCGAAGTTAGTGATTTAGTTTTGGCGTCTTTGGAAAAAGTTTTAGAATCCAAAGTCGGAGGAGATGCTGAAAAAAAA
>CAZDHZ010000026.1:3966-7005 GCA_964505405.1 uncultured Gammaproteobacteria bacterium
AATATATGAAAATATCAGCTAAACAATATGCTTTGGCATTATACGAGGCTATAGATGGGAAAGAAAGACAAGATCTAGATAAAATTTTAGATAATTTTGTTCATGAAATAATAGATTCCGGCTTGAGTTCCAAAATTGATTTGATTTTAGATAAATTCAATGAAATTTGGAATGAAAAGAATAATGAAGTAGAAGCAAAAATTGTTTCCGCTCGTGAATTGGAAAAATCAGAGCAGAATTTTATTACTAACATGATTAAAGAAAAGACAAAGGCTAAGAAAGTGAGTCTAGATATGAAAATAGACCCTTTAATTATTGGTGGGATGAAAATTGAATATAATGGAAAAGTCCTTGATCTAAGCTTTAGGGAAAAATTAAAACAATTAAAAAGTGAATTAAATAAGGAATAGTGAATTAAATTTTGAATTTAGAATTTCGAATTTTGATTGAATGTTTAATTTTTAATGTTTAAAAATTAAACATTCAAAATTCATTCAAAATTCATAATTCATAATTCATAATTCATTTTAATATTATGTCTAATACAAAAGATTTTATTGTTGAACAATTAAAACAAAAAATTTCTGATTTTAAAGCTGATGTTAAGCAGGAGTCTGTGGGGCAGGTAATAGAAATTGGGGATGGGATTGCTAAAGTTTCTGGGCTTTCTGAGGTGATGATGTCGGAGATGCTTGAGTTTAAAACTGAAAAAGGTTCTATTTATGGTGTAGCTTTGAATTTAGAGGAAGATAGTGTGGGGGTTATTATTTTGGATGATTATTTAAGCGTAAAAGAAGGTGATGAAGTTGTGAGTATGAATAGAATTTTGGAAGTACCTGTTGGTGAAGCTATTATTGGGAGGGTATTAAATCCTCTCGGAAAGGAATTAGATGGCAAGGGAGAGTTAAAAACAGATAAATTTTATCCAGTAGAAAAGATTGCGCCCGGTGTTATTACGCGTGAATCAGTTAGTAAGCCAGTGCAGACGGGAGTTAAAGCGATTGATTCTATGATTCCTATTGGACGTGGACAAAGGGAATTAATTATTGGGGATCGGCAGATTGGGAAAACTGCTATTGCTGTTGATGCTATTTTAAACCAGAAGGGTGAAAATATGAAATGTATTTATGTGGCTATTGGTCAGAAAGAATCTAAAATAGCAAATATTGTTAAGAAATTAGAAGAAGGTGGGGCTATGGATTATACTACGATTGTTTTGGCTGGTGCTTCTGATCCAGCAGCTCTTAATTATATTGCTCCTTATGCCGGAGTTGCTATGGCTGAGTATTTTTTAGATAAAGGAGAAGATGTCTTAATAGTTTATGATGATTTAAGTAAACATGCCGTAGCTTATCGTGAGATTTCATTATTACTTAAAAGGCCACCAGGACGTGAAGCTTATCCAGGGGATGTTTTCTACTTACATTCTCGTTTACTCGAAAGAGCATGCAAATTAAATCCGGAAAGCGGAGGAGGTTCTATTACAGCCTTGCCTATTATTGAAACTCAGGCTGGAGATGTTTCCGCCTATATTCCGACTAATGTTATTTCTATTACGGATGGACAAATCTATTTAGAACCGGATTTGTTTTATCAGGGGAATAGGCCAGCGGTAAACGCTGGACTTTCTGTTTCTCGAGTAGGATCTTCCGCTCAGATTAAAGCTATGAAAAAAGTTGCTGGAAAAATGAGACTAGAAGCGGCTCAATATAGAGAGCTGGCCGCTTTTGCTCAGTTTGGTTCTGACTTAGATGCGGAAACAAAATCTAAATTGGAAAGAGGGAAGAGAATGATGGAAATATTTAAACAAGATCAGTATGAACCTTTGGTTGTTGGAAAACAGGTTATAATTTTTTATGCTTTGATTAATTCATATTTAGATGATGTACCGGTTGATAAAATACATGACGCTGAAAAAGGTCTTTATGAATTTATCCATAATCATAATGAAGATATTTTAGATGAAATAGCTAAAGCCTCTGATTTTGATGAGGAATTGGAAAACAAGATTAAAAATATTTTAGAAGAGTATAAGAAGGGGTTAGAGTATCTAGTAAAAAGTGAAAAGTAGAAAGTGGAAAGAAATAAATAAGAAAAGAAAAATATTTTTTACTTTTAACTTTAACCTTTAAACTTTTAACTAATATATATGTCATCAACTAAAGATATAAAAAGAAGAATAAAATCGGTTGCTAATATTAAAAAGATTACTAAGGCTATGGAAATGGTGGCGGCTTCTAAGATGCGTCGGGCAATTGAACAGGTTTTAAAAACAAGAACCTACGCTAATTTAAGTTGGGAGACGATTTTGAATTTATCGCAGACCATGGAAAATAAAAATGAACCATTACATCTCTTGCTTGCTCCGAGAAAAAAAGTTAAGCGAGTTGGGATTGTTTTAATTACTTCAAATCGTGGATTATGCGGAGGATTTAATACGGCTATTATTAATAAAGTTAAAGATTCAATTGAAAAGCACCAAGCTTTAGGTGAAAATATAGAAGTAGAAGCGGAATTTGTATTGATGGGGAAGAAAGGTCTTGGGGTCCATAAGCATGGTCATAAAATAGTTGCTGATTTTGTTAAGCTTGATTTAGCAACAGAAAGCAAGGAGGTTGTACCAGTAGCTAAGATTATTATTGATGAGTTTTTAAATGGTTATTATGATAAGGTGATGGTAGCTTATACTGATTTTGTAAATTCACTAAAGCATATTCCAAGAGTGAAGCAAATTTTGCCGGTAGACATTGATTTAGAAGATGAATATTTGGGAGTTGTAGGAAAAGATTCTCGGGTTGGAATTGACAAAGAATTTTTGAAAGAAAAGCAGAAAAAGCATAAAAGTAAAGAAGGAATTGAATATGATTATATTTTTGAACCTAGTCCGAAAGAAGTGTTAGATGAGATGATTCCACGTTTAATTGAAGTTCAACTTTATCAGGCCTTATTAGAATCTAATGCTTCGGAACATAGCGCTCGGATGACTGCTATGCATCAAGCGACTGATGCGGCTGAGGATTTAGTTGATGAATTGAATTT
>CAZDHZ010000026.1:7105-11427 GCA_964505405.1 uncultured Gammaproteobacteria bacterium
AAAAACAGGGAATAATTAAACAAGTTATTGGGGCGGTGGTTGATGTTTATTTTGAGGACGTTTTGCCGGCTATTTATACTGCTTTAGAAACTAAAATTGATGGAAAAACATTAGTTTTAGAAGTACAACAACATGTTGGATCAAACTTAGTAAGAGCGGTTGCGATGAGTTCTACTGATGGCTTAAAAAGAGGGGCTTTAGTTTTAAATACTGGGGAAAGTATTTCGGTACCAGTTGGAGAAAAAACTTTAGGAAGAATTTTTGATGTTTTGGGGAATGCGATTGATGGCAAAGAAACTCCTCAAACTGAAAAAAAATATTCAATTCATAGAAAAGCCCCTGATTTTAAAGAACAATCTACAAAAATTGAAGTTCTTGAAACTGGAATTAAGGTTATTGATTTAATTTGTCCGATTGTGAAAGGTGGAAAAGTTGGTTTGTTTGGCGGAGCTGGTGTTGGGAAGACCGTTTTAATTCAGGAATTTATTAATAATATTGCTCAAGAGCATGGTGGATATTCCGTTTTTGCTGGTGTGGGAGAAAGAACTCGTGAAGGGAATGATTTATATCATGAAATGAAAAGTGCGGGAGTTCTTAAAAAAGTATCTATGGTTTTTGGGCAGATGAATGAACCGCCTGGAGCTCGTGCTCGTGTTGCCTTAAGTGGACTTTCTATGGCTGAATTTTTTAGGGATGAAGAAAATCAAGATGTGTTATTCTTTATTGATAATATTTTTAGATTTACGCAAGCTGGCTCAGAAGTGTCCGCTCTACTCGGACGTATGCCTTCCGCTGTAGGTTATCAGCCGACTTTGGCTAGTGAAATGGGAAATTTACAGGAGAGAATTACTTCAACTTCTAAAGGATCTATTACTTCTATCCAAGCGGTTTATGTTCCGGCTGATGATTTAACTGATCCAGCTCCAGCCACTACTTTTGGTCATCTGGATTCAACTGTGGTTTTGTCTCGTGGTTTAACTGAATTGGGTATTTATCCGGCTGTTGATCCTTTAGATTCATCTTCCACTATTTTAAATCCGAAAATAGTAGGTCAGGATCATTATGAAGTAGCCCGCAGTGTTCAAAAGGTTTTACAGAAATATAAAGATTTGCAAGATATTATTGCTATTTTAGGTATTGAAGAATTATCTGATGAAGATAAAGTTACCGTAGCTAGAGCTAGAAAAATTCAAAGATTCTTGTCTCAACCCTTTACAGTAGCAGAAACATTTACTGGTCAAAAAGGTAAGTATGTAAAAATAAGTGATACTGTTCAAGGATTTAAAGAAATTTTAGATGGTAAGCATGATGATAAAAATGAAGGTGATTTTTATATGAAAGGCGGGATTGAGGATCTTGGAAAGTAGATCTTAGGTTTTAGAGAATTAGTGCTTAGAATTTTTGAATTTTATAATTTTTAATTTTTAAATAAATCTTAATTTTTAATATTTAAAAATTTATATTTAAAAATTATTTATAAAATTTAAAAATTATAAAATTAAAAATTTTATAATATGAATTTAATAAATTTTGAAATAGTTACTCCGGAGCGGACTGTTTTAGCTGAAAAAGCTAAGAGGGTTACTCTGCCGACTCGAGAGGGTGAAGTTACTATTTTGCCTCACCATATTCCTTTAGTTTCTATTATTAAAACGGGGGTTATTGAGATTGAAAATGAGAAAGGGGAAATAGAAATTATGTCTATTTCTGGTGGTTTTATTGAGGTTTTAAAAAATAAAGTTGTAGTTTTAGCAGATACTGCGGAAAGAGCTCTGGAAATTGACGAATCTCGTGCTGAAGAGGCTAGAAATAGAGCTGAAAAGCTCAAAAAAGAACTTACTACAGCCGATGTTCATAGATTTACCGAGCTTAATACAGTTATTGCAAAAGAATTAGCTAGATCTAAGGCAGTCAGAAGATGGAAAAAGGTTAAAAAATTAGATAATTAATAATTAATTATAGCTTATTGAAATTAATCAATAGGTTCTTAAAAGGAGAAAAAATATGTCAGAAGATTTTAATCATGCCTCAGATGCTAAAGTAAACATGGATAATTGGCTTAAAACTTTGAGCACTAAAGATCCGGAGCAAGTTGCTGTTTTGTATACTGAAGATGCTACTTTTTTGCCAACTGTTTCTGGTGATTTTAAACGAGGACAAGAAGGCGCTAAGGATTATTTTGTCCATTTTTTAGCAAAGAATCCTAGCGGAGAAGTTGTAGATGAGGTAGTTACTCCGATTAATGAGAATTCATATCTCCATTCAGGAATGTATAATTTTGAATTAGATTCTGAAGATGGAAGAGTTGTAGTTAAGGCTCGTTTTACTTATCTTTGGCTAAAAGATGAAAGTGGAGCATGGAAAATTTCCCACCATCATTCATCAATGCGTCCGGAATAATAATCTTCGGTATTTGAAATTACAAGCCTAATCCCTTGTCGCATGACGAGGGATTTTTTTATTTGTTTTTTACTTTAAGCTTTTAACTATTTTTGCTCTTGACATGATTTAAAAAAATGCTAAAATATTAAAGTATTTAGCACTCTAGACATTAAAGTGCTAAGAAAATTTGTTTAAAATTAAATAAAAAATCAATAATTAATTTAATTTATATAAAAAATATTTTTTATATTTTTTATATAAATTCTAAATTTATGAATATTAAACCTCTACATTCAAATGTAATTTTGAAACCGACGAAGGAAGAAGAAATGACTAAGTCGGGGATTGTTTTACCGGATACCGTTGATAAAGAGCGTCCGGAAAGAGCCGAGGTCATTGCTGTCGGCGATGGAAAAGTTTTAGAAAACGGTCAAAAATCCATCATGAGCGTTAAGCCTGGTGACGTAGTTATTTTTAAAAAATATTCTCCGGATGAAATAAAAGTTGACGGAGAAGAATATTTAGTAATCGCGGAAAGCGATATAATGGCTGTAATTAATTAATTTTTAATTTCGAATTTCAAATTTTGAATGAATTTTGAATGATTTAATATTTAATAATTAATTATTCAATTGAAATTCAAAATTCAAAATTCAAAATTCAATAAAATATGTCTAAACAAATTATTTTTAACGAGGAAGCTCGTAATAAACTAAAAGATGGTGTAGATCAGTTGGCGAATACTGTTAAGGTTACTTTGGGACCTAAGGGAAGGAATGTGGTAATTGACAAAGGTTATGGTGGTCCGACTATTACTAAGGACGGAGTTAGTGTTGCTAAAGAAATTGAGCTTGAAGATAAATTTGAGAATCTTGGAGCGGAGATGATAAAAGAAGTAGCTTCTAGAACTAATGATATTGCCGGAGATGGAACTACTACAGCTACAATTTTAGCTCAAACTATGATTAAAGAAGGAGTAAAATTAGTTTCTTCCGGAGTTGATCCGATTATCATTAGAAATGATATGGAAAAAAAAGTAGCTGAAATCATTGCTAAACTAAAAGAAATGAGCCAACCGGTTTCTAGTAAAGAAGATTGGGCTAAGGTGGCTTCAATTTCAGCTAATGATAAAGAAATTGGAAATATTATTGCTGAAGCTATGGAGTCTGTTGGTAAAGACGGAGTTATTACCGTAGAAGAGGGGCAATCCTTTGGTGTTGAGAAGGATGTGGTAGAGGGAATGCAGTTTGATAAGGGTTATGTTTCTCCATATATGATTACTGATTCTGATTCTATGAAGGCTGAATTTTCTGATCCATATATTTTAATTACCGATAAAAAAATTGCCACTATCCAAGAAGTCTTACCTTTGCTTGAAAAAATGGCTCAGACTGGTAAAAAAGATTTAGTGATTATTGCTGAAGAAATTGAGGGAGAGGCTTTAGCTACTTTTGTAGTTAATAAACTTCGAGGCACTTTTAATGTTTTAGGAATTAAAGCCCCAGGGTTTGGAGATAGGCGAAAGGCTATGTTGGATGATATTGCAGTTTTGACTGGAGCTAGATTAATTTCTGAAGAAGTTGGCTTGAAACTTGAAAATACTGAAATTGAGGATTTAGGAAAAGCTGGAAAAGTTGTTTCATCTAAAGATGATACTACTATTGTAGATGGTAAGGGCGATGAAAAAAAGTTAGCAGATAGAATTGAATCAATTAAAAAAGAAATAAAAACAAGCGATAGTGATTTTGATAAAGAAAAATTACAAGAACGTTTAGCTAAATTGTCCGGAGGAGTTGCTGTTATTAAAGTAGGTGCCGCTACGGAAGTTGAGATGAAAGAAAAGAAAGATAGAATTGAAGATGCTCTTAACGCTACTCGAGCGGCGGTTGAAGAAGGTGTCGTGCCTGGTGGAGGACTTGCTTTAGCTCAAGCTGGAAATG
>CAZDHZ010000027.1:0-11293 GCA_964505405.1 uncultured Gammaproteobacteria bacterium
CATTCGGATCAATTACTGTATGATCCGGATCGCTACAATTATTATCTAAACCATCGCAAGTTTCTGTTCTCCCAGGATTTACCCAAAACTCGCTATCATCACAATCACTACTATCTAACACATAAACTAATGGACTTGTTGGACAAACAGTAGCAAAAATAGTTTGAGAATTATTTATATCACCAAAACCATCTCCGTCACTATCAAGATAGCAAGTTATTGATGTACAACCATCATCAATACCATTCTGACAGTCATTATCAATCCCATCAGCACAAGTTTCCGTTGCATCCGCACCTTCAAAGGGATCACAGGTTTGCAAAATCCCTCCCATACAATTATCAATAGTATGATTACATTGTCCCTCCCCACAAGTAGTTTGCCCTAAATCATCGATCTCTCCGTCACAATCATTATCAAGATTATCACAGCTTGTCTCATATCCATTTATATCCGGCTCTTCATATTGATTATAACAAATATTAGTTTTAGCGGTCCCGCAATCCGGATCACAGGTATCAATCTTATCTAAAATACCAGCATTATCCCAATCATTTTCTGTATGTCCACAAAGAAGTGTCTCTCCTCCATCATCATCATGATTATTACTACATTCATTAGTACAAGGAAAAACAACTCCCATCTCATCTTCCGTCCCAGCACATCCCCCTGAACAATTATCATCATCCCCATCAGTAGCTCCATCACAATCATTATCTCTAAGATCATTACAACGATCTGGAATATTTTCATGTTCCTGCCAAGGACCTTCTAGAGCATCATTCCCACAACAACCCGACCCAATCCAATGGTATCCTTGAGCTTCACAAACCCAACTACAACTTTCTTCAGTATCATCCTCATCCCTAAAACCATTACAATTATTATCCAAGCCATCACAATCTTCAGCATGATTAGGATGAACATTAGCATCACCATCATCACAATCATTGTTACCAGTATAAGAAAGAACACATTCATTCTGATCAAAATTCTCTTCTATATACCCATCCCCATCATCGTCCGTACAAATTATTTGACAATTAGTGCAATAAGCTTCTCCGTCACATTCCTCATTATCACCAAAACCATTAGGATCCTGGGTAATATTATCCCCGCAATATGTCAAAGTACAATCGTCGTAACATTCATCCGTATTATCTCCATTAGCTCCGTCATCGCACTGATCTACTCCATTCTGAACTATTCCGTCCCCGCATATTGCGTTTTTACAAGAATTGGTGCAAGTATCTGTATTAACTGAATTACCATCATCACATTCCTCTCCTGGATCCGGTAAACCATTCATGCATCCCGCGGGAGGAAGACAAGAAGGATCAGATTCACAATCCTCATCAAAACAATCTATAAAACCATCACAATCCTCATCTATTCCCCCAAAACAAGTAACTTCATTAATTTGCGAAGCATTCAAAACCGCATCATTAGTATCATCACAATCTATATCATCAGGATCATGATAAAGACATTCAGAAGAAACAAAAACCCCATAACCATCCCCATCAATATCGATACAAACATCTAACATACATGGAGGTGGATTAGATATAGTTAATCCAGATTCAAAAACTCCACAAAGTTTTGCGTCTTTATTATCAGTATCATAATTATATGTATAAACCATACTAGAATCAGGCAAACTCAAATCATTATTTACAAAACTCTTATTTTTTTCATCCCAGCAAGTTTGAACATTATAATTTTCAGAACAATATCCCATATCATTCACCGGATCTTTCGGTAGGCTATAACCTAAATCCGTATTTAAAGCGTCGTCCCAGCTCGGCCAGACAGAAATACTAAAATTAGGAATATAAGAACCAGCACTTAAAGAAGGAGGATTAGTAAAATTAATACTGGACAAATCTTCCAATCTTTTCGTATCTCTAATTACTCTCGCTTTTAAGCTATCACAAAAATCGCCAAGAGCACATTCAGTATCGGACATACAAACTCTTTTATTGTTTTTACGACAATGCCCGGTACTAATTAAATTAATATTAAATTTCCAGTGTGATAATATATTTGCAAAAATATCAACAGTTTCTTTTTCAGCCTTCTGATTGTATGAAATTAAATAAATATTAGTGTATAAATTTCCGGTAGCTATATTAGCTACATTAACATAAACCGTTCTTCCGTCTCGCACCCCCCCATAACCATCAACCAATATAAACTGCGGGGAACCGCTAAATTTCTGCGCTCGGTACCACTCTGCCGCACTTAAATGATCCTGATTAGGCATAACTCGAATAGCAATCGCATCAGGAGAAGTCTGAGCCTTACTTTGAAAAATAAATAAAATAAAAACAGCAAAAATAATAGAAACAGCTTTTATAAATAAATAATTATGTTTTTCTTTAAACATATTATTAAATTAAACTTTCACCCGTCATAATTTCAGGCTTTTTTAAATTAAATAGTTTTAAAACAGTAGGAGCCACATCCGCCAAAATTCCCTGAGGTTTAATTGTGCTTAAATCTCCACCAGCAAAATTCTGCCACCCAAAATTCTTTCCCTGATATTCTTTGGAAACCAATATAAAAGGAACGGGATTGGAAGTATGCTCTTTGTCAACTCGCCCCGTTTGCATATTAAACATCACATCCGCATTTCCATGATCAGCAACAATCAAAAGACATCCCCCCATATCCAAAACACTTTCCACCACTCGCTTAACGCAGGTATCTAAAAATTCTATAGCCTTAATAGCGGCTTCCAGATTCCCCGTATGCCCCACCATATCCGGATTAGCATAATTAATTAAAATAAAATCATAAATATTTTTGTTAACTACTTCCACTACTTTTTTTGTAATTTCGTTAGCAGACATCTCCGGTTTTAAATCATAGCTTTCCACATCAGGAGAAGGAACTAGAAAATGATCCTCTCCAGTCTGGGCATCTTCCCGCCCACCATTAAAAAAATAAGTAACATGCGCATATTTTTCCGTTTCGGCTATTCGTAGTTGCTTTAAACCAGCTCTTGATAAAACATCACCTAAAGTTTCTTTTATTTCTTCCGCGGGAAAAACAACTTCCACATTTAATTCTTTCTCATACTCCGTAAAAGTTGCAAAAAATAAATTATTGATTTTGATATTTCTTTCTAAATTAGCTCCTGAATCATAAATTAGGGCTTTGGTTATTTGTCTTGCCCTATCTGGACGAAAATTAAAAAATATAACAGCATCATTATCTTTAATTTTAGCTATAGGAGCATCATTTTCAAATATAACACTAGGAAGAAGTTCTTCATCATAAACTTTCTTGCGATAACTCGCTTCTATAATTTCTAAAGCGCTTTTAGCCATATTCCCCTTTCCTAAAACGCAAGCATCATAATATTTTTGGGTTCTATTCCAATTATTATTTCGATCCATAGCATAAAATCTTCCGGAAACAGTAGCGATTTTACCTATATTATATTCTTTCAAGCTCCTCTCCAGCCCTTTAATAAAATTCAGGCCACTATCAAAGGAAGTATCTCGACCATCCAAAATAGGATGAATAAAAACTTTTTCTATATTTTTTTTCTTAGCAAATTTAAGAAGAGCATTTAAATGATCAACACTAGAATGCACGCCCCCGTTAGAAAGAAGACCCATAATATGCAAACTGGAATTATATTTTAAAACATGGTTCGCCGCTTTAAGCAAAACCGGATTATGAAAAAAACTCTTATTAGCAATACTTCTATTAATCCGAGGAAGATCCTGATACAAAACCCGACCCAAGCCTAAATTTAAATGCCCTACCTCGCTATTCCCAGCCTTACCCCAAGGAATTCCAACCGACTCTCCCGAAGCCCTAATCGTCGTTGCCGGATATTCCTGAATTAAAGAATCTATAAAAGGAGTTTTAGCGGAAGTAATTGCATTCCCGGGATAAGCCTGATTAATCCCCCATCCATCTAAAATCATCAAAACTACAGGTTTAGGTATATTATGTTTTTTATTTTTTTCATTCATATAACAATCTATTGCAAATTCATAAAATTACAAATTAATTTTGAGTTTCGAATTTTAAGTGAATGATTAATTTTAAATGTTTAATGTTTCAAACATTCAAAAATTAAATAATTCAAAATTCAATCAAAATTCAAAATTCGAAACTCAAAATTAATTTGTGTATTTGTAATTAGCAACTCCATTATTCTATAAGGCTCTTCCCTCTCATCTTGCGACTTTTTTTAATATCCAATAAAGACAAAACAGTCGGCGCAATATTGCTTAAGCTTCCATTTTTTCTTAATTTTAAATTATTTTTACCCTTGGGGCACTTCGTAATATTTTTATTTACTATAATAAAAGGAACCGGATTTGTAGTATGCTCAGTATGAATTTCTCCCGTATCCAAATTAATCATATTCTCAATATTACCATGATCCGCTGTCACAATAACAGTTCCATTAAGAGATAAATAGGCCTTTATAATATCACCCAAATATTTATCAACTAAATTACAACATTCAATCCCAGCTTTCAAATTCCCGGTATGTCCTACCATATCCGGAGCAGCAATGTTTAAAAAAGTAAAGTCATAATTCCATAATTTTTTTGAATTTAAATTAAGATTAGAAATAACTTTTTGAGCCAACAATTTAGTATTCATGGCCGGAGTTAAATCATAACTTTTAACATCAGGAGAATCAATCATATACTGATCTTCACCTGCAATTTTACCAGAGTATCCACCATTTAAAAAATAAGTAACATGAGCATATTTTTCCGTTTCGGCAATATAGAGCTGTTTTAAATCTTTGAGTTGCTTCGGCAAAGCGTCTACTATGTCTAAACCCGGGAAAGCGGTTAAAACATCATCCAAGTCCGGACCGAAGTCAGTCATAGCCGTAAAATAGATATGCTTTAACTTTTTTTTTCGCTTAAAAGACCTCGGATTCATACCTTTAAAATCATTTTGAACAAAAGCCTTAGTTAATTGCCGACTTCTATCCGAGCGCAAATTAAAAAATATAATGCTATCCCCATCTTCAATCAGATGTTTTTTATTTTCTTTGTCCATTATAATGTAAGGTTCTATAAACTCATCACTATCTCCCCGATTATAAGATTCGGTAATAGCCGTTTGCGGACTTTTTGAAGTTCTCCCTTCTCCAAGAGTTAAAGCATTAAAAGCTTTTTCCGTTCTCTCCCATTTCTTTTTTCGATCCATAGAATAAAATCTTCCCATAATACTAGCAATATGCACATTATTTAAATTTTCATCCTCTAACTCATCAATTAATTTTAAAGAAGCATATTTGGGAGAATCTCGTCCATCTGTAAAAAGATGTAAATAAATATCTTTAACCCCATGATCTTTTAATAATTTAATAATAGCCTTAAGATGACCGGGATCACTATGCGGACTTTGTCCATTAGAAAGCATCCCCATAACATGCATTTTAGATTTCATTTTACCAATATGTCGAATTGCTCCTAAAAAAGCCGAATTTTTATAAAAAGTCTTATCAGCAATGGCGTCGCTTATCTTCACAGCATCCTGAATAACAAGCCTCCCCGCCCCAATATTCATATGCCCAGCCTCACTATTTCCTACCTGCTTTTTAGGCAAACCTACATAACGCCCATGAGCATGCAATTTTGTATTCGGATACTTACGCAACAAACCATCCATAGTCGGCGTTTTAGCTAAAGCCACAGCATTCCCTTTATTTTTTTTATCTATCCCCCAACCGTCTAAAATAATTAAAATCATTGGGGTATTATTTTGTTTTTTCATAAATATAATGCAAATTTTTCAATCAAAATCAATATTATTTAAAATAAATTTTGTAATTTTATCAACAAATTTTAAATATAAATCCTAATTAACTAATCATCCTAATCCCTAAAATCATCTTCAATCTCCATCAATCTATTATATTTAGCCAAACGCTCACTACGAGATAATGAACCAGATTTAATATAATCAATATGCGTGCCTACAGCCAAATCGGCAATAAAAGTATCACAAGTTTCTCCGCTCCGATGCGAAGCCATAGTTTTCAAATTATGTTTCTGCGCCAATTTAATACATTCAACAGTCTCGCTTAAAGTTCCTACCTGATTCGGTTTAATTAAAATAGCATTCGCAGCTTTTTCTTTTAAACCTTTCCTTAAACGATTAATATTCGTCACAAAAAGATCATCTCCAATTAATAAAATATGATCTCCTAATTCTTTATTAAGCTCTCGCCATCCAGCCCAATCATCCTGATCTAGTCCATCTTCTATGGCAATAATTGGAAACTTTCGGAACCACTCATTATACAGCCCGATTAAAGTATCTGATTTAAATTGAGCTTGATCTAATTTAAAAATATATGTTCCCTCCTTTTTATTATAAAGTTCAGAAGAACCCACATCAGTCCCTAGACCAATATCACGCCCAGGTTCATACCCAGCATTAATAACAGCCGCTATAATCATCTCTATAGCTTGAATAGAAGAAGATATATCCGGAGCATAGCCTCCCTCGTTCCCAACATCAGTATCAAAACCAGCATCATGCAAAACATGTCCTAATTCATGAAAAATTTCCGCCCCCATTCTCACTTTTTCTCGAAAAGCTATATTTTTAATTGGCAAAATCATGAATTCCTGAAAATCTAAATTAGTATCAGCATGTTTCCCCCCATTAAAAATATTAAAAGAAGGAATGGGCATTGAATATTTTTTCCTGAATTTATAAGCTTTATGAATATATTCATAAAGCTCTATTCCCTCATGAAGAGAAGCCGCTCTAGCCGAAGCAAGCGAAACCGCTAAGATCGCGTTTGCTCCTAATTTTTTCTTATTTTTAGTCCCATCCAACTTAATCATTTTTTCATCTATTAATTCCTGTTTTTCCACATCAACTCCATTCAACAATTTATTAATTTTAGTATTTACATTTTGAACAGCGCCTAGAACTCCCTTCCCGTCATATCTCTTTTTGTCTTCATCGCGTAATTCATAAGCCTCATGCACTCCAGTAGAAGCCCCAGACGGCACACTTGCTTTCGCTTTTATTCCGTTATCCAAAATAATTTTTGCTTCTACAGTTGGATTCCCCCGTGAATCTAAAATTTCACGAGCATTTATTTTTTTAATTTTAGTCATAAATATTTAATTTAATTTTTTATAATTTCCCCTCCCCTTGCGGATTGTATCCTCCCTCTACCTCGTCCCCATCTAAATATCCGTCTCCATCAGTATCTGGATTATTTTTATCCGTTCCATAAAATATTTCTTCTTCATCCGATAAACCATCCTCATCGGAATCTAAAATACTTAAGTCAATTGAAATTTCCGTTTTAGCATCTTCCCGAAAAATTTCACACCATCCTAAAGAAACTTCACAGTCATTAAAAACACATTGAAAACCTTCCGGACATTTGTTATTTTTAGCACACTCTAAATAATTATTTTCTCTCATATTCTCCACAGAAGAAAAACAACATAAATCTCCAAGACATTTATCTTCTAAAAAATCATAATAATCTTTATCTTCTATTTCTTCTTCATCCGAAGAAACAAATTCACAAATATTATTATTACATTTAACTCGACCCTCTTCACAATTCTCAAACGCGGAACAATCAATATCGGCACAATTATTATTTAGAAGCTCATACCAATCATCAAAATATTTCCTATTCATGGCTGTCTGCTCTCCTCCATTATAACAATCACAACAATCTTTTTTAGTTTCAATGCAATCATTATCTTTTTCACACTTCAGCCATGAATTTCTCAAAATTATTTTATTTTCCATCTCCTCTCTAATATCTGGAATATTACCAATATTTCTGTCTACTTGTAGACTAATTTTTTTCGTTTGGGATAAAATAAAATAACCCACAATAATAACAACAATAGCAATTAAAATAGCGCCTAAAATTCCAATTATTGAATATCGCTTACCTCTCTTCTTTCCTTTAAGCTCTAGAGCATCTACTCTTTTCCCAAGTTTATCTTTTTTAGCTGGATTATTTTTATTTTGAGCTTCTTCATTTTTAACTGAGAAATCTTTATTATGACTAATAATAAATTCATTAACCCCTGTTTTTTTCAATTTATCTTTTGGCTCTTCACCATTTAATTGTTGATCTAAATCTTCAAACATAAATAAAAAAAATATTAAATTAAGCCTTCAAGCCCCGACATCTTACTGTCGCTTAAATAAGTTAGCATAGCTCCACCTCCGGTAGAAATCCAATCTACATGTCGCATCATTTTAGTCATCCTTAGAGCCTCTACCGTTTCTCCACCACCAACAACACCATAAGCTCTTCCACTTGATCTCGTAGCCACAAGTCTAGCTATACTTAAAGTACCATGTTTAAAATTATTATCTTCAAACATACCCATCGGCCCATTCCAAATAATATTCTTAGCATTTTTAATATATCCGGCATAAAGCTTAATCGTCTCCGGACCAATATCAAAAATATAATCTTTTGGACCAATATCATGGAGTTTTTTAGCTTGCCCCTTCCATTTACTACCTTTATTACTAACTACTACATCTATGGGTAATAATATGTTTTTAGAGCATTTTATTAATCTTCCAGCTATTTTGATGCTTTCTTTATCAGCTAAAGACCTCCCAATTTCATATCCGGAACTCGCAAAAAAATTATTAGCTAAAGCTCCGCCAATTAATATCTTTTTTGCTTTTTTTTCAAATTTATTAATTAGAGCTATCTTTGTTTTTAATTTTGCTCCGCCAATAATTACAATTAAGTCTTTAGCTTTTTTTATTTTATTTAAATTTAATATTTCTTTTTCTAATAAAAACCCAGCAAAACTGGGAATATAATTTTTAATCGCTGACACACTAGCTTCTTTTCTATGGCTCACCGCAAAAGCTTCATTCACATAAACATCCGCCATTTTTGCTAATTTTTTAGCTAAAATTTTAGAATTTTTCTTTTCTCCTTTTTCAAATCTTATATTTTCCAGCATTAAAATTTCTCCAGGCTTTAATTTGGCCACAGCAGTTTCTGCCTTAAAACCAACACAATCTGAAACAAATTTAATTTCTTTTTTTAAAATTTCCCCTAAACGCAAAGCTACCGGTTTTAAACTATATTTAGAATCAATTTTTCCCGCTTCAGGACGTCCCAAATGAGAAACTAAAATAACTCGACATTTTTTGGCAACTAAATACTTAATTAAAGAAAGATGCTCTATTATTTTAAAATCGTCTCGCACCTCTCCCTTATAAATAGGAACATTAAAGTCAACCCGAACTAAAACTTTCTTATTTTCAAGTTTTTTATAATTTTTTATAGACTTAATCATAATTACAAATCCACAAATTTAATCACAAATTCACAAATATTTTTATAAAGTATAAATTAATTATACCACATTTCATACTAAAACAACAAATATTCAAAGAGACTAAGTCACTACGATTTTCAAGCTACAAATTACACTTAACATTTACCAGTTTTAAAATCGTAGTGACTTAGTCTCTTTTTTTAAATCCCTCTAGCCTCACCCTGATCTCCAGCTTCAACCTTTTTCCAAGGCAAGCGTCTTTTTAATAAACCCCAAAAATAAAAAAGCTCTTCACTTTTAAGAAGAGAAGCAATTGCTAAATAAATAATAATACCAATTAACCCGGAGAATAAACCCTGAGATAAAACTCCTAAAAAAGTTGTCATGTCTATATAATTTACTATCAATAATTTCATGCCCTGAATACTTATTCCGGAAATTAAAGCTGCAATGGAAAATTTTAAAGATGAATAAATAATTTTTATTTCATCCATGTCTCCTATTTCTATTCTTAAAAATATCCACAAAAGCACAAAATTAAATATGCTGGCGACAGAAAAGGCTAAGGCCAATCCGGCAATTCCAAATTTCGGCGCAAAATATAATGAAAAAAATATATTAACTATAGCAGAAACTAAACCTATAAAAAATGGTGTCCTAGAATTATGACGAGCATAATACATTCTTACTAAGAGAGGAATAGAAGCTTGTGCAAAAAGAGATATGGAAAAATAAGCTAAAGTATTCATAGTTAATATCGTATCTTCCCAACCAAACTCTCCTACTCCGAAAATAACCCTGATAACTTGCGCTCTAAGAGTTAATAATAAAACTGTAGCCGGCACAATAAAAAATAATATTTGTCGAAAAATATCAGAAAAATTTTGAATTAACTTCTTTCGATCAAAAGCTAAGGCTGATAGAGTCGGGAAAGCAGCAATCGCAAAAGATATGCCAAAAATTGAAACCGGAAAAGATTGAAGATTGTTGGCAAAATTAAAAACAGACAAAGATCCGCTTTTAAGCGTAGAAGCTATAATTGTAATTACTAACAAATTTACCTGAGAAATTCCTAAACTTAAAGTTCGAGGAACCATCATCTTAAATATTTTTTTTACATTTTTATTTTTAAAATCAATTTTAAAACGATGCCTAAATCCAAGTTTATAAACTAAAGGTAATTGAACCAACATATGTAAAAAAGCACCTAAAACAACCCCCCAGGCTAAACCGTCTATTCCACCAAACATGTTTTCCATAGGCACAAAATAAAGTGCTCCAAATATAATTCCAATATTATAAACAATCGGGGATAAGGAATAAACAAAAAATCTTTTGAAAGACTGGAGAATCCCTCCAAAAACACTGGATAGCCCCAAAAACATGGGAGATAAAAACATAATCCTAGTTAATTTTACAGTTAACAACTGCTTTTCCGAAGAAAATCCAGGTGCAATTAAAGCAATAAGTCCAGGAGCAAAAATTATTCCCACGACCGAAATTAAAAATAAAGATAAAACTAATATATTTAAAATATTATTTGCGAGATCCCAAGCTTCTTTATTCTTTGATTTTTGATAAGAAATAAAATGAGCAAATTTAGTATCCTTAATTAAGCCACTTAAAATAGGAATAAATCCGGCAGACAAAGCTCCTAAAACTAATAAATTAAAAATTAAATCTGGAACCCGAAAAGCAGCATAATAAATATCAAGAGTATCTCCCGCACCAAATCCTCCGGCTAAAATACGGTCTCGAAAAATTCCCAGAAAACGGCTAGTCAAAGAAGAAAGCGCCACCAGAAGTGCCGCTAAAGCTACGCTATTAATTTGTCCTGAAAATAAACGCTTGATCATGTGTTAAGTTTTAGACATTAATATTGAAATAAAAAAAATAAATATATTATACTTTGATTTGAAAATTTTTAAATTTTGTAATTTTGTAATTTTTAAACAAAATATTTTATTTTATATGTTTTAAAATTTAGATTTAAAATT
>CAZDHZ010000028.1:0-11067 GCA_964505405.1 uncultured Gammaproteobacteria bacterium
TTCTAGTTGGTGGAACGGCTATAGCTTTGCAAATCGGGCATCGTAAATCTGTAGATTTTGATTTAGCCAGTTTTAATTATATTGATAATGCAAAAATTAGAAATAAAATTGTAAGTACTTTTAAGATAGAACAAGTAATTAGAGACACTAAGGAAGAATATACTATTTTAGTTAAGGGGGTAAAACTTACTTTTTTTTATTATCCATTTAATATTAAGGGCGTGGTGCAATTAGATAACATTATAAATATGCCTGATATTGAAACGTTAGCTGCCATGAAAGCTTATGCTCTTGGTCGGCGAGCTAAATGGAAGGACTATGTTGATTTGTATTTTATTCTTAATCAATACGCAGATATTAATAAAGTCATAGAAAAAGCTAAAAATTTATTTGGCAATGAATTTAATGAAAAGAATTTTAGAGCTCAGTTAACATATTTTGATGATATAGACTACAGCGAGAATCTTATTTATGAATCTGGCTTTGAAGTGAAAGATGATATGGTAAAAAAAGAGTTAAGTAGAATAGCTATTGTTTAAAATTAAAATAAAAAAATAAAAATAAAAATCTCAAGTTAAGCTTGGGATTTTTATTTTATATATTTATTTATATGATGTATGTTAAATTCCTTTTCTACCCAAAACTGTCTTGATAGTTTTTAAAATTATACTTAAGTCTAGGTAGAGGGAGCGGTTTTTAACATAAAATAAATCGTATTGTAGTTTTTTAAGAGAGTCTTCTAGGGAAGGGGAATGATATTCGCCGGAGACTTGATCCCATCCGGTAACTCCGGGCTTAACGAGAGTTCTTTCGTTATAGAAAGGAATAAGTTTTTCTAGATTCTGGATAAGTTCGGGGCGCTCCGGACGGGGACCGACAAAACTCATGTCGTTTAATAGAATATTAATAATTTGGGGGATTTCATCAATTCTGGTTTTGCGCATGAATCCTCCGAATTTGGTAATGCGGGGATCATTTTTAATAGTGGGCGTGCGCATATTTCCCTCTTCCCGCATAGTGCGGAATTTTAGCATTTTAAAAGGCGTTCCGTTTTGTCCAGCTCTTTTCATTTTTATAAAAACGGGTCCCTTACTTTCCGCTTTAATTAGCAAGGCGATAAAAGGCCAAAAAGGAGCACTAATAATTAATAATATTAAAGCCATTACAAAATCATAGAATCTTTTAAATAAATCCTGCCATTCTCTTTTCCCCTTGTTAAGCTTTTCTAAAAACCACATTTGGCTTAATGATTCTAGAGAAACCTTTCCGGTAATACTTTCATAAAAATCTGAAATATTAATAAAATTTATTTTTAAAGGTAGGCATTTAAATAAGGCGCTTCTAAGTTTGTCGGATTCTTGCGGGTTTGAGGCCAAGACAATTTCGTTAATATTTTTTTCTTTAATAATTTTATCCAGATTGTTTATGTCTTTAATAATTTTTATTCCATCCATTTGATTTTCATAATTTCCGGCTAAAAGCGCTACTTTAATTCCAAGCTGTGGGTTTTTTCTTAAGGTGTTGATTAATTCATTTACCAGATTATTTTTGCCGATAAAAGCGATTTTATTTTTGGGCAGATATGATTTTAAAGACCAATTAAAAAATCGGCGCCATAAAATAAAAAGAAAAGTAAAAACAAAAACATAAATTAATAAATTAGTTTTCGGGGATATTTTTATATTAGGATTAGCGTAGAAAAAAGCTATGCTTAAGAGCGCGGCGATAAATCCAGCCCGGATAGTGCGATTAAAAAAATCGGAATCGTTAACAGCTAAATATAAATTATATAAATCGGAGATATAAAAAATAATCAGCCAAGCAATGAAGGCGAGAGAAAAAGGCCAAAAATGAGTTTGCCATGTTTCTATTGATACGGGACGCAGATATCTTAAAAGAAGCGTTAAATAAAGTGCGCTATAAAGAACGGAAATATCTCCTAAAATTAAGATTATTTTTTTAAATTTATGATTCATAAATTTTACTTATTCTTATCTTTAGCTATTATTAGCTTATCAGATAATCCATAGAAATTCAATGAATGCACTGTTGCATACTTCTTGCTATAAATGTTATACTTTAAATAGAAAAATAATAAAAAAATGTCGGAAGATAATAGAAAATTTAATTGGCCTTTGGTTGGGAATTCTCATATCACGGATTATTTAGGAAAGAGAATAATTAAAGATGAGGTTCAAGGAACTTATATTTTTAATGGACCGGATAATTTTGGGAAAACAAGCTTAGCTTTAAATTTTGCTAAAATATTGCTTTGTGAGAATTTGAAGGATAATAAAAGAAAAAGCCCCTGTGATCTTTGTCACTCATGTCGGCAATTCAATAGCTATATTAGCGGAAATGAAGGAAGCGCGGTTCATGGTGATTTTCATTTGATAAAAAAAGAAAAAAATAAAAAGAATATCAGTATTGAGCAGATCCGGGATTTTATAAAAGTTTTGAGTATGAGTTCTTTTTTGGGAAGATATAAAATTGGGATTATTAAGCATGCTGAAACTTTAAGTTCTGAGGCTTCTAACGCTTTATTAAAAACTTTGGAAGAGCCTCGGCGGGATGTAGTTATTATTTTGGTTAGCAACGATTTTGAAAATTTGCCTGGAACAATAGCTTCTCGGAGCCAGATTCTTAATTTTTATCCGGTAAAGTCAAGCGAAATATATGATTATTTAGTTAATGAGCATAAAATATTAAGGAGTAAAGCTAAGCATTTTTCTCGTCTTTCTTTGGGTCGGCCAGCTTTAGCTCTTAAATTTTTTGAAGATGAAGAGTTTTTTGAAAAGTATAAAAAAAGCGCTGATGTTTTTTTAAATCTTAAGAAAAGTGGTATCAACGAAAGAATTTCTATGATAGGTGATTTGCTAAATAATAAAAAAGATGAAAAAGAAAATTTAAGGAATGTTTCTAGAATTTTAGAAGTATGGCAGGGAATTATGCGGGATTTAATTTTTATAGATTTTAGCCATTTTAATTTAATTCAGCATGAAATTTTTTTAGAAAAATTAGAAGAAGTTAAAAGATTTTATAATTTAAGAGATATTTTAAATTTATCTCATTTTTTCAAACAAGCTCAAATTAATTTGCAAGCCAACGTAAATCCAAAATTGGTTTTAGAAGAGCTAGTAATTAAAATTTAGTTTATTCTTAACCCGCCTGCAACAGCTGTAACACTGCGGGCAGGTTCTTAATTCTTAATTATACAACATGTCTAAATTAAAAATCTTCTTATTATTATTCATCTTAATATTTTTTTCAGCTTGTAGTGTGGCAAAGAAAAATGACACTTCCGCTATTGATGGGGGGGTTTTTAAGAGTGTTAATAAAGGAGCTAGTTGGGCACAAAAATCTGCCATTGCTTCTACTAAGGGTGCCCAAACTTTTAGAGGATCAGACATGACTTTGCTTATTATAGATCCAAATGACCATAAAGCTCTTTATTATGGGGCTATTAATAATGGTCTTTATTATAGTTATGACGGAGCTCAGAGCTGGCAGAAAGCTAATGCTTTAGGGAATTCAAGTGTTCGGGCGGTTTCTGTAGATCCGAAGAATAAGTGTACTATTTATGCGACAATTGCTAATAAAGTTTTTAAAACGGATGATTGTAGTCGTAATTGGGAGCAGATTTATATTGATAATCAGACTAGCGTTACTATTGACGCGATTGCTGTTGATCATTATGATTCAAATATAGTTTATTTTGGAAATTCTCGTGGTGATTTTATAAAAAGTTTAAATGCTGGAGAATCTTGGCAGACATTTTATAGATTTAAGAAGAAAATTTTAAGCATCATGATTGATCCTAATGATAGCCGGAAAATATTTGTGCATGTTTCTGATAAGGGGATTCAAGAAACTTTAGACGGAGGATTAAATTGGTTAAAAGTAGATGATGCTCTAAAAGATCTTAAATTAGGGACAGCTATTAAAGATTTGGTTCTTATTAAGGATATGCCTGATATTAAGTTTTTTGCCACTAATCGAGGAATTATCATGACCGAAGATAATGGGAAAAATTGGGAAAAATTAAAACTTATTCTTCCAGACAAACAAGCTCAGATTAATTCTTTCGCGGTTAATCCGCAGAATATTGATGAAATATATTATGTGACTAATCGGGTATTTTATAGATCAATTGACAAGGGAGCTACCTGGACTCCGACTAAGCTTGTGAGTAGTCGGCGTGGATGGGAAATCGCTATTGATCCAGTAAATCCAAAAATTATTTATATGGGATTTAGGTCGGTACCCAAAAAATAACAATTAACAATTAAATTTTATTTTATGCGTAATACTAGATAGGAATAATTTTTAAGATAATATTAATAATAAAGTTTAATAATAAAGTATATGATTAATTTTTAAATTTTGTAATTTTTAAAATAAATCAAAATTTTTAATTTTTTAAACTCATTAGTTTAAATATTTTGTTTAAAAATTAAGATTTAATATTTATTTAAAAATTATAAAATTATAAAATTTAAAAATTAAACAATATAGTATGAATCAATATATTGAAAACAAAAAAGAAGATTTTAATAAGGCTATTGATTTTTTTAAAAAAGAAATAGCGAGTCTTAGAACGGGAAGAGCTAATCCGAATATATTAGAGGGGGTCCAGGTTGATTCTTATGGAACAAAAACTCCTTTAAATGGAGTAGCCTCTATTAATGTTCCGGATGGGCAGAGTATTACACTTGCTCCTTGGGACAAGAATATTATTAAGGAAATTGAGAAAGCTATAGTGGAGGCTAATTTGGGAGTAGGAGTTGTTAATGAAGGAGACAAGATTAGAATTAATATTCCTAAAATGACCGAAGAAAATAGAAAAGATTTGGTTAAAAAGCTTAATGAGAAAAATGAAATTACTCGAATTTCTTTGAGGAAAATTAGGGATGAAATTAAAAGCAATATTGAGAGTGATGAAAAAAATAAGGAAATTACCGAGGATGATAAATTTAGATTTATCAAAGAGCTAGATGAAGAGATTAATAATCAATATGATATACTAAAAGAAATAAAGGATTCTAAGGAGAGTGATATCATGACAATTTAGAATTTTATAAATTAATATTATTCGCGTAATTCGCAATTCGCTATATTCGCATAAATTCGCGAGATTCGCATTAGATACTTATGTTTTTAACAATAATAACATTTTTAGTAGTTTTGTCCTTGCTGGTTTTTGTACATGAGTTTGGGCATTTTTGGACTGCTCGAAAACTAGGATTAAAACCGAGGGAATTTGGATTTGGGTTTAAACCTCGGGCGATTGGAATTTATAAATCTACGGATGGAACATGGAAAAAAGTTAAGGGAAGTAAAGAGGTGAAAGATGCTGCGGACACAATTTATTCTTTAAATTGGCTTCCTTTGGGGGGATTTGTGGAGTTGGGAGAGGATGAGGAGGCTGGAGATGATCCTAATCATTTTGCAAATAAAAAGCCATGGGAGCGAACTCTTATTCTTTTGGCCGGAGTTACTATGAATATGATCTTGGCTTTTGTTCTTATTAGTGTTGGCTATATGATTGGTTTGCCTCAGGTTATTGATGACCTTGATTCGAACGCTAATATTTTAAGCGAGCAGATTCAGGTAGTCAGCGTTTCGGAAAACTCTCCGGCGGAAAATGCTGGACTTACTGTGGGAGATATTATTCTAAGTGTCAACGGTAATTTTCTTGAAAATACGGATTCTTTAGAAAAGTATGCCCATGAAAATATAGGTCAGGAATTAAATTATTTTATAGAACGGGGAGGAGAGCAATTTGAAGAAAAAATTATGCCAGTGATGCGGGAAGAAACTGGAAGGGGAGGGATTGGGATTGGTATTGTGGAAACCGGCATAGTTAAATATTCGTTTTTTACTTCTATTTGGAAAGGTGCCCAAACTACTGTTGATTTAACGGGGGCGATTTTAGGAGCTTTTTATGGCCTCTTAAAAAATATTTTTACGGGTCATGGTGTTGGGGCGGATGTTGCTGGTCCGGTAGGAATAGCTATTTTAACCGGACAGGTGGCGCGAATGGGCTTTGTTTATATTTTGCAATTTGCTGCGATGCTTTCTATAAATTTGGCGATTATTAATGTTTTGCCTTTTCCAGCTTTAGATGGAGGACGAGTTTTGTTTATTATCATTGAAAAAATAAAAGGCAGTCCGGTTAAAAGAGAAATAGAAGGTATGTTTCATTACATCGGCTTTGCCCTCCTAATGCTTTTAGTCTTAGTGGTAACATTCAAAGATGTAGCTCGATACGGAGATGCTTTTAAGGGTTTAATTGAGAAGATTGTGGGATAATTTAATTTAAAAATAAATATAACAACTATGCAAGTAAAAATAAAAGCTACCAAAATTGAGTTAACGGAAGATATTAAAAATCTTATTCAAACTAAAATGGACATGATTGAAAAATATTTAGGTAGCGTTCAAGTTAGTAATTGTGACTTTGAAATTGAAAAAAGTTTAAGCAAGCAAAATAACGGGAAAATATATAGAGCAGAAGTAAACTTATCAGTTCCCGGAGAAATTTTAAGAATTGAAAAAACTGAAGCAAACATTACAAAAGCCATAGAAAAAGTAAAAGACCATTTGCAAGTTTCCATTAAAAAATATAAAGAAAAAAAACAAGACAAGAAACGCATAGCGCGTAACGCATAACGCGTTACGCATTATTGCATTATTCTGTTTTTTTTATTATACTAATAAAAGTTAATTAATTTATCACGCTTAGCGTGTTTTTTTATATATGAGTATTTTGAATAAAATTTTCGGAGATCCGAACGAAAAAATAATGAAATCTTTGAACCCTATTTTAGGGGAAGTTAATTCTTTTGAGGAAGAGTATAAAAAATTAAAAGATGAAGATTTTAAAAATATTTCTGCTAAATTTAAAGAAGAACTAAAAGATCTTGAGGGTGATGATGTGGTAAAAAAGTTAGATGAGATTTTGCCTCGAGCTTTCGCTTTAGTGCGAGAGGCTGCAAGTAGAGTTTTGGGGCAAAGACATTATGATGTACAAATAATTGGTGGAATTATTTTACATCGAGGCCAGATTGCAGAAATGAAAACTGGAGAAGGAAAAACTTTAGTGGCAACTTTGCCTTTATATTTAAATGCTTTAGCTGGACGCGGCGCACAGCTTATTACCGTTAATGATTATTTATCTCAGGTTGGTGCTGGATGGATGGCACCAGTTTATCATTTTTTAGGATTAAGCACTGGAGTTATTATTCACGACCAGGCTATAATGTATGATCCGGATTTTAGGGATGAGAATCAGTATGATGAACGTTTAAGTAAATTTAGGGAAATCAGCCGAAAGGAAGCTTATAATTGTGATATTGTTTATGGAACAAATAATGAATTTGGTTTTGATTATTTGCGTGATAATATGGCGCCAAGTTTAGAAAGGAAGGTGCAGAGAGAATTAAATTTTGTTATTGTAGATGAAATTGATTCTATTTTAATTGATGAGGCTCGAACTCCTTTAATTATTAGTGCTCCGGCGGAAGAATCTACGGATAGATATTTCAAATTTGCGGATTTAGTTCGACGTTTGAAAGAGAATGAAGATTATAATATTGACGAGAAAATGAAGGCTGCTACTTTAAGCGAAGAAGGAATTAGCAAAATGGAAAAATGGCTTAATGTGGAAAATATTTATACAACTGGAGGAGTGCGAGAAGTACATCATATTGAACAGGCTTTAAAAGCGCATGCCTTATTTAAAAAAGATAAAGATTATGTAGTAAAAGATGGTGAAGTGATTATTGTAGATGAATTTACCGGTCGTTTGATGCAGGGTCGTCGTTATAGTGAGGGTTTACATCAGGCCATTGAAGCAAAAGAAGGAGTGAAAGTTCAAAGAGAATCTCAGACTTTAGCTACGATTACTTTTCAGAACTATTTTAGAATGTATAAAAAACTTTCTGGTATGACTGGAACTGCTGTTACTGAAGCAGAAGAGTTTGCTAAAATTTATAATTTGGAAACCGTAGTTATTCCTACTAATAAACCGAATATTAGAAAAGATGAAAATGACCTTATTTATCGAACTGAGGAAGGGAAATTTAATGCGGTGATAGAAGATGTTAAAAAAAGAAGTGAAGCGGGGCAACCTGTTTTGATTGGAACTATTTCTATTGAAAAAAATGAACTTTTTGAAAACATGATGTTGAGACGAGGGCTTAAGCCTAATGTTCTTAATGCCAAAAATCATGAGAAAGAAGCGCGTTTTATTGCTGAGGCTGGGAAGTTGGGTTCTATAACTATTGCGACTAATATGGCTGGTCGAGGAGTTGACATTAATTTAGGGGGGACCGAACCCTCTTACGTTGAAACTTCGGAGGGCGGGGTCTCTGGTGATTTGGAAGAGAGTGAGGAGCATAAGTTGTGGCAAATAGAGCATGATAAAGTTATTAAGGCCGGAGGTTTGCATGTTATTGGAACGGAACGACATGAATCTAGACGAATAGATAATCAGCTTCGTGGTCGTGCTGGACGGCAGGGAGATCCGGGATCTTCCCAATTTTATGTATCTATGGAAGATGATTTGATGCGGATTTTTGGTGGAGATCGGATGAAAAATATTATGACGACCTTAAAAGTTCCGGAAGATATGCCTATTGAGAATAAGTTGATTTCAAAATCTCTTGAATCAGCCCAGAAAAAAGTAGAGGGAAATAATTTTGATATTCGGAAACATCTGGTTGAATATGATGATGTGATTAATAAACATAGAGAAACAATTTATAAAAAAAGAGATGAAATTTTAAGATTAGGTGAATCAGAAAATAAAAAAGAACAAGAAGCTCTATCAAAAATAATACTTAATGATTTAGAAAATGAAATTGAATATGTAGTTAGCTTCCATACAGCCGGAGATAATCCTCAGGATTGGAATTTAGAAGAGATTTATCAAACTATCTTTACAATTTTCCCGGTTTCTAAAGAGTTAGAGCTTGATTTAACTAAATTTATAGAAGGGGGAGAAAAATTGGATAAAGTTAAAGCACGAACTAAAATTATTGAACATCTTTTTTCTTTAGGTAGCTTAAAATATAAAGAAATAAAGGAGCGGGCTCAAGAGTTTGGGATAAAGTGGAGCGAAATTGAAAAATCCGTCCTGATTAGAAGTATAGATACGCTCTGGGTAGAGCATTTAGAAGCTATGGCTAGTGTTAGACAGGGGATTGGTTTAAGGGGTTATGGACAAAGAGATCCTCTAGTAGAATATAAGAAGGAAGCTTATAGATTATATAATGAACTTATTTCTTTAATTCAAAAAGAGGGAGTTTATTCAATTTTTAAGATAGGAGCTTCAGGTAGCGAGCCGGTGCGAGAATTTAATTCCCCGGGAATTTTAGATCGGGCTGCTAATTTTAGCGCTCCTTCCAAAGTTGCTGAATCAAAAACTTCTTCTTTTGTTAAGCAAGGTGAGCAAAAAAATATTGCTAATTTTATTGCTAAACCTAAAGTGAAAGACGCAGAAGGAAATAAAGTCGGACGTAACGATCCTTGCCCTTGTGGGAGCGGGAAGAAGTATAAGAAGTGTTGTGGGAAGTAAGTAGAATAAGAAAAAAAACATTATTTTTTGTCATCCTGGGGGCGCAAAGCGTAACCCGGGATCCAGGAGGAGAAGATATAAATATTTTTAAACCCAAGAAGTGTTAAGTAGCATATAGCTGTTCCTCCTGGATCCCGGATATTTTTACTGCGCTTCGCTCCGTAAAAATTCCAGGATGACAAGAAGGAAAATAAAATTTAAAAATTTTAAAAATTTATGCAAAAAATAACATCAGCAAGTTTTTTTATAGGTAAAGATGATCCGGGTTTAATTTCATTTGGATCTGGTCAGCCTGATCTTCCTCCTCCGGACGAGGCTTTTGATATTTTGCCTACTTATCGGGATTTTAAATATGGTTTAGTACAGGGGATGTTAAAACTTAGGGAAAATTTAGCTAAACAATATTTGGATGCTCCTGCTGAAAGTTTTGTAATAACTAACGGGGCTTCGGAGGCTTTGGACCTAAGTTTAAGAGCTTTATATGTTCCGGGAGGAAAAATTATGCTTCCACGCCCTTATTATTATTCTTATCCTTTTAATGTAGAATTTTCTGGCATGGAAAGTGTTTTTTATGATTTAGAAAAGGGAAAAATTAATTTTGAAAATTTTAAATCTAAATTAAATGGAGTAAGAGCAATTGTTATTAATTCTCCCTCTAATCCGACTGGGACAATCCAAAATATAGAAACTTTGAAAAAAATTGAAAAAATTGCTAAAGAAAAAAATATTTATATAATTTCTGATGAAGTTTATAAAGATTTAATTTATGAAAGAGAAAATTATTTAATTCAGGGCGATAATGTTTTAACTATAAATTCGTTTTCAAAAACTTACGCCATGTGTGGTTTTAGGGTGGGTTATGTTTATGCTCGAGAAAAAGAGTTGATTAATAAAATTATTGAAATAAAGACTCATACTTCTATGAATACGAATATTTTGGGTCAAGAAATGGCTATAGCCGCGATGCGTGTGCCGGAAATATTTTTAGAAGATCAAGTCGCGACTTGGAAAAAGAGGAGAGATATTATCTATAATGGTTTGAAAGATTTGGGTCTTGATTTATGGAAGCCGGAAGGAGCTTTTTATGTTTTTCCAAAAATGAAAAATCCCAATAAAGTTGTAAATGATCTTTATTATAAATATAAAGTAATGGTTTATGATGGGGCATGGTTTGGTTCTCCTGATAGAGTTCGTTTAAGCTATGCTTTGGGTGAGGAGAAGATAGTAGAGGGATTGAAGAGGATTAAGGATTATTTAGGGAAGGAGTATTTGGAGAATTAATCGTATTACTAATAAGCACCCCAAGAATAAACCCCTTTCCTTTGTCATTCCTGGCGAGCGAAGCGAGGGAAAGGAATCTAGGGGATAAAGCAATAAATAAGAAAAACAAATAAAAGTATATAGAGCTATTTAAATCTTTTAAACTTAAAAAATATTTTTATCTTTTCCTCCTGGATTCCTTTCCCTCGCTTCGCTCGCCAGGAATG
>CAZDHZ010000029.1:0-4071 GCA_964505405.1 uncultured Gammaproteobacteria bacterium
TGTCATTTTGATATTTGATTTTTGTATTTTGATATTAAAATTAATATGTTATTATCCGACTTTGATTATAAATTACCAAAAGAGCTAATTGCTCAAAAGCCGATGAAGCCGCGAGATCACTCGCGTCTTTTAGTTTTAGATAAAAAAACTAGAAATATAAAACATGAGCATTTTTATGATTTAGTAAATTATTTAAATAAGGGTGATGTTTTGGTTTTAAATAATACGCGTGTATTTCCGGCACGCTTAATCGGCAAAAAGGAAACAGGAGGTAAGATGGAAGTTTTTCTACATAAATTTATAGAAGGACAAAAATGGCAATGTCTAGTCGGAGGGAGGGGTTCTCAGGCTGGACTCAAAATATTTTTTAATAATAAATTTAATTGTGAAATTATTAAAAATAATAATGACGGAACTTGGGATATTAAATTTAATATGCTTTATGACATAATGATGAAAGAAGTAGAAAAAATTGGAAAAATTCCCCTACCTCCTTATATCAAACGTGATGAAAATAGTAAAAATGAAATTGCGAAAGAAGACAAAATAAGCTATCAAACTATTTATGCAGATCTTAATAAAAAAGGCTCAGTAGCAGCTCCTACAGCCGGTTTACATTTTACTCCAAATCTAATTCAAAAATTAAAAAAGAAAGGCATTCAATTTGAATACCTAACTTTACATGTAGGCCTCGGAACTTTTGCTCCAGTTAAAACTGAAAATATTAAAGAACATAAAATGCATGCAGAATATGTTGAAATTTCTAAAGAAACTATGAATAATATCTACAAAGCTAAGCAAAACGGACAAAAAATAATCGCAGTAGGAACTACTTCGGTTCGTTCGCTTGAATCTGCATTTAGTTTTTTCAATGACTCGATTACCGCAGATGCAATGACCGAACCATTGCAAAAATTTCAGGGATGGACCGATATTTTTATTTATCCCGGATATAAATTTAAAATTATAGACACTATAATTACTAATTTTCATTTACCTAAGTCTACTCTTCTAATGCTTGTTCAAGCTTTTGCCGGAAAAGAAAATATTAATAAAGCTTATCAAGAAGCTATTAAAAAACAATATAGATTTTTTTCTTATGGGGACGCTATGTTTATTCAGTAAAACCTTGATTTTTTCGATTTAGGGTGTTAAGATATAAAAGTAAATTTTAATACAGACGGTTTCTTTTTGACATAAAATAACCGTCTGTTTTGTTAAAAATAAAAATATGTCTGGACACTCAAAATGGGCTACAACCAAAAGAGCTAAAGCGGTTACCGACGCTAAAAGAGGAGCAATTTTTACTAAATTAGCTAATATTATTACTGTTGCCGCTAAAGAAAAAGGGGGAGATATGGAAACCAATTTTAATTTGCGCATGGCGGTTGAAAAAGCCAAAAGCGCCAACATGCCTAAAGATAATATCGAAAAAGCTATCAAACGCGGAACCGGAGAATTAGAAGGCGGACAAATTGAAGAACTATATTATGAAGGAATCGGCCCAGCTAATTCTCAATTTATCGTAAAAGTTTTAACTGATAATAAAAATAGAAGTGCAGCTGAAATCCGCCATCTTTTTACAAAACACGGCGGATCCCTAGGATCAGTAATGTGGAATTTTGATAAAAAGGGAATAATCAGAATTTCAGATTTAGAATTGAAAATTTCAGATTTAGAATTAGAATTAATTGAATCCGGAGCTCAGGATATTTTAGAAGAGGAGGAGGGAATTACCATTATTACAAAAATTCCTGACTTGCAAAATGTAAATAAGTTTTTAGAAGATAAGAAAGTTAAAAGTGAATCAGCTGAAATTGAATATATAGCCAAAGAAGAATCACAAGTTGATGAAGAAAATAAAGAAAAATTAGAAAAATTTATTGATGCCTTAGAAGAAAATGAAGATGTATCTGATTATTATACAAATATTAATATTTAGTCATACATACGTTATACGCCTGTCCTGAGTAAAGCCGAAGGATTACGCGTTATGCGTTACGCGTTATGCGAATTCTAGGAATAGACCCCGGAATAGCCGACACTGGCTGGGGAATTATAGAGAAAAATAAATCAGGAGAACTTAAGTGTCTTGATTATGGATCTATCCAGACTAGCGCTAAATTATCCCTTTCTGAAAGACTTGTGCTTCTTAATAATGGTTTAGATAAAATAATAAAAAAATATAAACCAAGCGTAGCAGGTGTAGAAGAATTATTTTTTTATAAAAATGTTAAAACAGCTTTAATCGTCGGACATGCCCGTGGGATTATTCTTTTAAATATTAGAAAACATAATTTAGATTTAAAAGAATTTACACCTTTACAAGTAAAGCAAGCAGTTTCAACTTATGGTAGAGCAAATAAAGCCCAGGTTCAGAAAATGGTTAAAATAATTTTAAATTTAAAAGAAGTGCCACACCCTGATGATGCGGCTGATGCTTTGGCAGTGGCTATATGCGCCAGCAATATTTTAATAACTGCTTCTTGAATAAATTCGCCTACAGGCATCCGATGCCTGTAGGCTTGAACCGCAAAATATAATTTATATTCTACTTTCTCCAATATCCTTTAGCTTATACTTTCTACTAATTTCTATGTCCAAAAAACTTAAAATAGTCCATATTAGCTCAGAAATTGCCCCGTTCTCAAAAACGGGTGGTTTAGGAGACGTTGTGCGTAGCTTGCCTAAAGCTACAAAAAGATTAGGGCATGAAATAACTGTGATTAGCCCTCTTTATGGACAAATAATTGATAAAAAAAAATATAATTTAAAACTTATTTATGAAAACATTAATGTTTATTTAAATTCCAAAGAATCGATAAATATTAATTACTGGAAAGGCTATTCAATGAAAGATTTACCGGTTTATTTTATAGAATCTAAAAAATATTTTTCTAAAAGAAAAAATTTATATGGTTCCAATCATGAAAATGTTCGCTGGCTTATTTTCAATATTGCTTCACTTAAATTACTTTCTCTTCTAAAATATAAAGCAGATATTGTTCATTGCCACGATTGGCAAACCGGACTTATCCCGTTTTATCTAAAAACGGATTTTAGATATTCTAAAACATTAAAAAAGGCTAAAACTATATTTACTATTCATAATCTAGCTTTTCAAATGGGCATGAATTGGTGGGATATTCCTCTTGCCAAAAAAGATTATGGGCACTCCCGTATTCCGCATATCGCTAATCCTGATATTGAATACATAAATTTTGCAAAACGAGCATTATTATCCGCGGACGCTATTAGTACTGTGAGCGAACAATATCGAGAAGAAATTATGACCAGAAAATTCGGGCAAGATTTACATCGGATATTAAAAAATAGAAAAGATCGTCTTTTTGGAATAATTAATGGAATTGATTATAAAGAATATAATCCGTTTAATGATCCTGGACTTTACAAAAATTATACTTATAAAAAAATTCATAGAAAAAAACTTAATAAAGAATATGCTCAAAAAATTTTTAAATTGCCCATTGATATTAATATTCCGGTAATTTGCGCTACTTCTCGAGTAACATTCCAAAAAGGCTTTGATCTTGTTTTTGATGTTTTGGATAATTTATTAAAACTTGATTTGCAGATTGTAATTATGGGAGACGGAGATAAAAATTATATTAGTAAATTAAAAAAATACCAGAAAAAATATCCTAAGAAATTAGCCTGGTTGCCTTTTGCTAAAAATAGTAAGAGAGAAACTTTGCTTTATGCCGCAGGAGACATGTTTTTATTACCAAGTCATTATGAGCCCTGTGGTATTAATCAACTAATCGCTATGCGCTATGGCTGTCTTCCTATTGTTCGCAAGGTAGGAGGACTTAAGGACACAGTCACAAATTATAATCCAATAACAAACAAAGGAACTGGTTTTTCTTTTGAACATTTTGATTCTTTAGATTTATATGGAGCAATTATTAGAGCCCTAGAAACCTATAAATATAAAGATAGATTTAGAGAATTAAAGGTTCGTGCCATGCAAGAATCAAATTCCTGGGAAATTCCAGCTAAAAAATATATTAATTTGTATAAAAAAATATTAAGAACGAATAAATAATTTAA
>CAZDHZ010000029.1:4171-10762 GCA_964505405.1 uncultured Gammaproteobacteria bacterium
CATATGCTCTGGATAAATTTTTTACATATCTATCAACCAGCGAATACTGATGCTTACTTAATTAGAGAGGCAACAGATAAAAGTTATTTGCGCCTTATTAGAGCCTTAGAAGAACATCCTAATTTAAAATTTACTTTTAATATTTCCGGATGTCTTTTTTTGCGTTGGAAAGAATTAGGATATTATGATATTCCTAAAAGATTAAAAAAATTAATTGAACGCGAACAATTGGAAATTACCGGAACAGCCGCTTATCATCCGCTCTTGCCCTTAATAAAAATAAAAGAGGTAAAAAAACAAATTTTAGAAAATGAAAAAATATTGAAAGAAAATTTGGGAGAAGATTTTAAGCCTCGTGGATTCTTTTTCCCGGAAATGGCTTATGGCCCAGAACCAGCTAAATTAATTAGAAATTTAGGTTATGAATGGATTATTTTGGATGAAATTTCAGCTCAAGGAAAAATAGGAAAAGTTAATTTTAAACAGATTTATAAAGACCAAAATAGTGGATTAAAAACTATTTTCCGCTCTCGAGATTTTTCAAATTCTTATGTTCCAGAAACAATTCAAAAATTAATAAATGAAAATAATATTGATTTTACCGTTACTGGAACAGATGGAGAACTTTACGGACTACGCCATGAAGATCCGGACGCTATATTTGAAAATCTTATTAAAAGTAAAAAACTTAAAACTAAAACTATTTCCGAATATATTGACAGCAATGTAAAATTAAAAGAAATTTCTCTTCTTCCTAGCCACTGGAACGCCACAGAAAAAGATTTAAAAAATCATATTCCTTATTCCCTTTGGTATGATCAAGACAATAAAATCCAAATGAAATTATGGGAACTAGCTAACACCTCTTATGATTTAATAGAAAAACATAAAAACGATCAAAATTATGTTTGGGCTTACTGGCATTTAGTTCGAGGTCTAGCTAGCTGCACTTTTTGGTGGGCAAGTGCTAAAGATTTTCGTTTATTCGGGCCCATTTCCTGGAGCCCTGATGAAATTGAACGCGGCTCTAATGAATTAATTAGAGCGATAAGAGCGCTAGACTCAGAAGACACTCGTAAAGATAAAATAGAAGCGGAAAAATTATATATATCTATTAAACATAAAGTCTGGAATAAGCATTGGTCTTATTATTGGAAAAAAAATTAAAATAAGAATAAAAAGAAAAATAAGAAGAATAAGAAAATTTACATTATTTCTACTTCTCTTATTTATCTTATTTTTCTTTTTATTCTTATTTTTATTATAACTATGTACAACAAAGCTTACAATTCATTAAATCATAAATTCATGCTTGGTTATTTGCGGGCCAAAACTCTCCCGCTATATCCACAATTTAAAAGTCTGGATAATATTGAAATAATTCCTCATAAAGAATATATTTGGCCGGGACATGCTTATCATGTTGTTATTGAATACAAAACTATTTTTGAAGACATAAAGGGCAATAAAATAATTTTGCCGATTTTTTGTTCGGCTCACTGGAAAGAACCGAGAATAAATGTTTACACATCCCTAAAATATCTTTGGAAACACAATTTTAATGATTCTAAATTAACTATCCCTCGTCCTTTATTTTATTCTCATCAATTTCGAGGAATTTTTTATGAAGGAATAGAAGGAGAGAATTTATATCATTTCATTCGAGAATCTAATAAAAAAGAAATTAAAAAAATGATTCCCAAAGCGGCGAAATGGTTTGCTAAATTACATCATCAAACCTCAACCGAAACAGCTAAAAATTTTAATAAGCAAAATAGTCGGATTAAGACAGTTGTTCCGGGGCTAAAACACATTTTATCTGACATTGAACAACAATATCCTGAATATTTAGAATTTTATAAAAAAGTTTATAATATTTTTATTGAAAAAGAAAAAAAATTTTTAAAAAATACTGATAAATTATATTTGGTTCATGGCGATGCTCATCCAGAAAATATCATTAAAATAGATAATAGAAAAATCGGCGTAATTGATTTTACTGATTTATGTCTTTCTGATTTTGCTCGAGACTTAGGTTCTTTTACTCAACAGCTTTATTATATGTGCCATCGAAAAATTTCGGATTTAAACTTTGCTGAAAAAATGACTAAATTGTTTTTAAAAAAATACGCAAAATATGCTAAAATAAAAATAGACAATAATTTACAAGAAAGAATTGATAATTATTATGATTGGACTATGCTCCGTACTGCCACTTTCTTTCTAATTAAACATAATCCCGAACCAGAAAGAGGTAAAGATTTAATTAAAAAGCTTAGAAAAAAATATTGACCCACAAATTTACAAATATTAATCTAGACTAATTAATTAATATTTTGATTCCAAATTTATGCTCATAGACCTTCAATTTCATTCAACATACTCAGACGGCTATTTAACTCCAACACAATTAGTTAAACTTATGTATAGACAAGGAATAAAAGTTGCTGCCTTAACTGATCATAATACGGTAAGTGGTGTTTATGAATTTAAAAATGCCTGTAAAAAATTAGGGATTAAAGCTATCACCGGTATTGAAATTTATGTTAAGCTTAAAGGTCGGTCTTTTAATATTCTTTGGTATAATTTTGATGACACTTCTCCTGAGCTTCATAATATTTTGCGCGAAAGCCAAAGGCGTCGGCGTAAACTAGTTCGTAATATTTTAATTAAACTTAAACAAAAAAAATTTAAGCTTGATCCGGATAAAATATTAGATAAATATAATCATTATGTTCCTATAAATCATGTTGTTGATGATTTTTTGTCTGTTCCTCAAAATTTAGCTCGAGTAAAAAAAGAATTAAAGAAAAAAGAAGTACGGGAAGGAGATATTATTTCCGAATATTTTCGTAATCCAAAAGTAGGAAATTTACGCAATAGTTTTATTGGCTTTGAAAGAATTTTAAAACTAAGAAAAAAAATCGGAGGCCAAATTATTTTATGTCATCCAGCTAAACATTCTTATATCCGAGAAGATCTTTTGGTAGAATTAAAAAAACTAGGAATTGATGGAATAGAAACTCTTTCTCCACACCACTCCTTAGGCGCAATTATGTATATTCAATTTTTAGCTCGTCAGTTTGATTTTATAGAAACTGGTGGATCAGATTTTCACCGTTTTGAGGGTGGAACTTATCGCCTTCAAAAATCATGGGATTATTTTAAAATTGAATCTGAATATTTGAGGAAAGTTAAAAAGATTATCGCTTAGAAATAATTAAATTCTCACTATGCAAAATGAATTAATCAATACATGCTATAAAAAATCCGTAGAATTGCTTTTAAATAATTCCACTAAATTTGGAACTCTTGCTTCTTCTCCGCAAAAAAAGGCAGTTACTAAAAACTATTTAAGTATTTTTGCGCGAGATGCTTCTATCTCTTCTCTTGGTATGATTGCTAGTAAAAATAAAAAACTTATTAAAATTGCTAAAAGAAATATTAAAACTTTAGGAAAATATCAAACAGAAAATGGACAAATCCCAAACTATGTTAAGCCAGAAATTGATTATGTTAATTTTTGGAAAATGGGGTCTATTGATGCTACTCTTTGGTGGTTAATTGTTGTTGATTTTTATCATAAAAACACTAAAGATAAAAAGCTCAAAAAAAATCTTGATAAAAAAATTAAACTGGCACTTAATTGGTTAAATTGTCAAAAACATCCTAAAGATGAACTTCTAGTCCAAAACGAAGCTAGCGACTGGGCCGATATCTTCCCCCGTTCCGGCAGGGTTTTATATACTAATGCTCTTTGGCTTAAAGTTAAAGAAGCCTACAAATTAAAAAATTACAATTTAAGTAAAAATAGTTTTAGGAATCTATTTTATCCTTTTAATAGAAGAAAAAATAAATTGTTAAAATATGACGATAAACTGACTATAAAAGCAATTTTAAAAAAGACAGAGTGCCCCGAGGGTAAAAAACAATCCGAATCTTTATTAAGCTATGTAAATTATTTATTTTGGGGAGAAGATATTGATGTTTATGCAAACTCTCTCGCTATTATATTTAAATCTATCAATAAAAAAATAAGTAAAAAAATAATTTCTAATTTATTAAATAAAAAAATTCACAAAAATTTTCCTATACCAGTTCTTTTTAATCCAATTAAAAAAAACTCAAAATTCTGGCGAGAATATATGGGAATATCTAATAATAATTTATCTAACCAAAACCCGCCTTACGAATATCATAATGGCGGAATATGGCCTTACGCCAGTTCTTTTTTTGCCATTGCCCTTTACAGCGCCAGCCACAAAAAAGAAGCTTGGATTGAACTTGAAAAAATTGCTCGGATTAATAGTTTAAAAAACTGGGAATTTAACGAATGGTTTCATGCTAAAACCGGAAAAGCTATGGGCATGAAAAAACAATCTTGGAACGCCGGAGCCTTTCTTTTAGCTTATCATGTTTTGAAGGGAGAAGTGATTTTTTAATTTTTAATTTTGTAATTTTTAAATAAATATTAATTTTTAATTTTTAAACAAAGCATCTTGTTCTGTATTTGTTTTGTATGTTTAGAATTTAAAAATTATTTACAAAATTAAAAATTAAAAAATTAAAAATTATTCTCAAATTATGCCTAAAAAATTAAAAATCCTAATGCCTTCAGCTGAAGTTGCCCCTTTTTCTAAAGTGGGTGGACTTGGAGATGTTGTTGGCTCTCTCCCCCCGGCACTAAAAAAACAAAAAGTTGATATTCGAATAATTACACCTCTTTACGGAAACATTGATCGAAAAAAATATAAACTTAAAAAGATTTATTCTGATTTAGAAGTACCTTCAGGAATGCTAATGCTGAAAGTAAATATTTGGGAAGCGTTTTTAGCAGAAAACAAAGTAAAGGTTTATTTTTTAGATTCTCCGGAATATTTTAAATATAAAAGTGTTTATATGCCAGGAGATAACTCAGAACGATTTTTATTCTTCTCCTTAGCTAGCCTCTATGCTCTTCCACTTATAAAATTTATTCCAGATATTTTACACCTGCAAGATTCTCATGTTGCTTTGATGACAAATATTATTAAAACAACTAATCTGCAATTTTTAAAAAACATAAAAACTTTATATACAATTCATAATTTTAATTACCAAGGAAAAACTGATCCGGAAATCTTATCAATTGGAAATCTTTATCCAGGAGAATTAAAAAGCTTAGATTTAGACATAAAAAACGGGGAGCTGAATTTTATGGCTCAAGGAGTTCTAAACGCAGATTTAATTAATACCGTTTCTAAAACTTATGCAGAGGAAATTACCACAAGCGCTTACGGAGCTAAATTAGAAAAAGTAATTCTCAAAAGAAAAAAAGACCTATCCGGTATTTTAAATGGCATAGACATAAAGAATTTCAATCCTCAAACTGATAAATTTCTAACAAAAAATTATTCTTTAAAAACTATAAATAAAAAATTAGATAATAAATTAGCTTTACAAAAAAAATTAGGACTACCGGTTGATAAAACTAAAATAGTCGTAGGACTTGTATCTCGTTTAGTTTGGCAAAAGGGACTAGATTTAATTGCGGACAATTTTAATAAATTAAATTGTCAATTTGTATTTTTAGGAACTGGACAAAAAAAATATGAAGAACATCTTAAAAAACTCGCCCAAAAATATCCAAAACAATTTAGCGCTAATATTTTCTTTGATTTAAAATTAGCCAGCCAAATTTATGCTGGAGCAGACATATTTTTAATGCCTTCTCGTTTTGAGCCTTGCGGTTTAGGACAAATGATAGCTATGCGTTATGGAACTTTACCTTTAGTCCGCGCTACTGGCGGTCTAAAAGACACAGTTAATGAAAAAGTAGGCTTTTCCTTTAATAAAGTATCCCAAAAAGAGCTTTTTGACACCATAAAAAGAGCTATTGATATTTATTATAATTATCCTAAAATTTGGGGAAAAATGCAGGAAAATGCTATGAAAAGAGATTTTTCATGGGATAAATCGGCTTTAGAATATATTAAGCTTTATCGGAAATTAGTAAAAAATGTTTAAAATTTCTAAATTATAAATTACAATTTCTAAAAAATATTGTTGTATAATATAACTAATATTGCATTACACCTTAGAAATTGTAATTTATAATTTAGAAATTTACAATATTTATCTAATATTAAACTAAAAAAACTTATCCCCAATTGACAAAAAGGCTTATCTTTGCTATTATAATAATATAAATAAAAATCATAGCAAAAAAAGAAGAATCCTTTAAATAAAAACAAGCAAAAACAAAAACAAAAAATGACAACTTACACTAATATTTCAGCTTTTAAAGATCCTAATTTGGGACATATTGGCTGGAAATACTACAATAACATAAAAAAGAAAGCAATGGAGCAGGAGTTCAGTTTTTCTGGACTCTTAATATCTTTGTCCATTGCTTTTTTTATTGTCATAATTGCTGCTTCTGGATTAAATTTTACCTATAACTCACTAAGTGCTCCAAAAAATATTAATTTTTTACCTAATAATTTATATATTTTAGAAGGAAGCCAGGACTATTCTTTAAATAATTATTTAAATACAGAAGTAATCAATACTGAAAAGCTAAAAAATATTGAATTTAGGTATTTAACTTAA
>CAZDHZ010000030.1:0-10591 GCA_964505405.1 uncultured Gammaproteobacteria bacterium
ATATATTCGTTCCTTGGGGCATGATATTGGAGAAGCTTTAGGGGTTGGGGCTTACTTAGATACTTTAGAGAGAGTGGGAATTGGGTATTTCTCCTTGGATCGGGCTTGCGATTTAGATGAGATTAATGAAGGGAATTGGGAAGGGTTTTTGATTTAACAACAAAAATAATAACCACAAAATTTATTATTTTAGTTAGCTAATAAATTAAATTCAAAATATCTTCTTTGGGGTAAAATAATTAACAATTTTCGTTTACTGTCTATTTATAAGTTTAAGCCATTCTGGTTCTTTGCCATATCCAAATTTTCTCATCAAATCCCCACAATGCTTTTCTACAATTTGGGCTTCTTTAGATGTCCATTTTTGCCATTTGGGGAATTTGTAGTTTTTGGGTTGATGTATTTTTTTATGGATAGAATTTTTATATTTTTTATAAGATTCTTTTTTTTCAGGGTTAAGCTCGTTGATAAAATTTATTAGATTTTTAAATTCCTCATCATTTTTATCGGAGAATAAGTCTTCAAATTTAAAAATTTTGTAAATATTTTTATTTTCTATTTTCGGGACATTCTGTATTTTTTCTAAAGATTCAATCGCAAATGAATTTTGTTTATTCCATGCCCAAGCTAGTTTTTCAAACTGAGAAAATGATTTCCATTTTTTTTGGTAGGGGTCGTTTTGGAACATTTTAGCATTTAGTCTATTTCCGAGGTACATATTTGTATCTGAAAAATGATAAAAAAGTTTAAAATTTATATTGGATCGAATCCAGTTTCGGGGATCTCTAATTATAAATATTATCCGTAAATTTTTAAATACAAAAGGCAGAATATCCAAAAGTCCATAATAATGATAGTTGGATTCAAGATAAACATTTTTACCCTCAGGGTACTTTGCATTTTGTTTTTCAATAAATTTTTTTCTTTCATTTAATATTTGTAAGATAGCTTTTTCATTATTAATTTTATTTAGAATTCTTTTTTTTGATAAATTTAACAAACCCCATTTGCCTAATGTTTTTTTAATGAAAGAATTATAAAATCCAAAATTTATAATATTAAATTTTATTTCTTCAAAAAATTTTAATGAATTATAACGAATTGATGCTGGTTCATGAAAAGCAGATATATTTGGAAAATTATTTGTAAAAAAATTTTGAAAAAAGGTAGTTCCAGTTCGTCCCAAAGAAGAAATTATAATACTTGGTTTATTAATCATTTTTTTTGGTCATTAATTTGTAATAAAAATATATTCCTAAAATCGTTACCCAAAAGAGAGCAATTACTCGATCTGCTGAAACGACGACTAAGGTATTATTAAAAGAAGAATTTAAGAGATTTGCTGAAGTGGCCATGCTTAGCTCTTTTATCCCGAGAGCGGCTGGGGTGATAGCAAAATTAGTAGAAATAAATCCAGTAGCGTTAATTATAATTAAATTTAAGAATGATATTTTATATTCTAAAAAATAATAAATTAAATAAAGTTTTAAGTTAAAAAGTAAAAAAACGCTAGTCCCTAAAGGCAGTATTCTTAAAATTAATTTTTTATGAACAAAATATTTTTCCCAGGACAAAATGGCTTGTTTAAATTTTTTAATAAAAATTATTTTGTAAATAAACTTAGGAAAAACGAGCACTACAATAGAACTAAATGCAATTAGAAAAAATAATAAAGAAAAGAATAAATTTTCAAATAAACTTTTTTTGATAATTAAAGCTAGAAGACTAATTGATGAAATAACTAAAAGGTGGGTGATTGTTAAATATAATGATAATGCTATTGATTTTTTATAGTCTAATGAATGATTTTTTTTAAGATAAACGCTATTAAGCAAGATCCCTCCTTTGGTCACAAGATAAGTAGAAATTCGTTTCAACATAGTTAAACTGAAAGCTTCTTTTTTGGTGAGATTTGTTTCTAAATATTTGAGGGCAATTTTTAAAATAGTAGAACTTAAAATAAAAATCAAAATTTGAGGAATGGAAATAATTAAAAATTCAATTAAATTAATTTCTTTAATTACTAAAAAATCTCTATAATTATTTTTTAAGTAATAAGAAAATAAAAATAGAAATAAAATAGAAAAAAAAATTTTAAAATATTTTTTCATTTTTAAAAATTATTAAGTCTTTTTGATTATTTTTTTAATTATTACATATTTTTGCATAATAGATTATAATTAATTTTTATAAAATTTGTTGATAAGCACTAAAATATTCAAAAGATATTTTTTTCCAATTAAATTTATCAAGAACTAATTTTTTACCGTTATCAGAAAGTATTTTTCTTTTATTGTGATTGTTTAATAAATCAAGAACAGCGTTGGTGATAGCACCTGAATTTTTAGGGGTCACTATAATTCCTGATATATTATTTTCAATGATATCTGTCATGCCACCAGAATTAGTGGTTATAACTGGTGTTTCATTAATCAAAGCTTCTAAAAGAACCATACCGAATCCTTCGGTGCTGTTATTTTTTGTTATTATGGAAGGACCAATAAATATATCAGCCATATTATAATAAGAAGGTAGTAATTGATTTTCTATTTTTCCCGTAAAAATAATATTTTGATTTAAATTTAATTTTTGAACTTGTTTTTTAATTTTATTTTTATCAGGTCCTTCTCCTATGATTAATAATTTTATTTTTGGGAGTTTTTTTATTACTTTAGGCAGGGCATTAATTAAATATTTAATTCCTTTCTGTTCGTTTAGACGACCTACAAACAACAAACAAAAAGATGAGATATTATATTGTCTTTTTAGATCATTTTTGTTTTTGGTAATATGAGTAAAATTTAAGTCTATCCCGTTATGAATTATTTTAATTTTTTGGGAACTTATTTTATATTTTAAAATTTCTTTTTTGATAGTAGAGCTGACAGCACTTATTAGATTACAATTTTTTAAAATATATTTTTTTAAATTTTTTAAAATAATATTTTGTAAGCTGAATATATCACTTCCATGTAAGGTACAGATGATTTTTATATTTTTATTAAATATTTTTTTATATAATACAGCAATAAATCCCTGAGGGATTAACCAGTGAGCATGAATAATATTAATATTATGTTTTTTAACTATTTTTTTAATAGCAAGTATTTGAGAGATAATAGATAAGGGCAATAAAAATAAAAGTAATTTATTTTTTTTTATATTAGCTAGCATTCCATCTCCATGATGTAATTTTTCTAAGTGTTCAAAAAAATATTGATATCTATAAATTTTAATATTATTTATTATTTCTTTTTTTTTAGAGTTTTTGTGATGGGGGGATAGAACAAAAATATTTACACTTGGATAATATTTTTTAATATTTTGGGCAATATCTAAAACAATCCGTAATTCCGAATCTTTTTCCCATTTTGGGAATGTTGAGCTTGTCATTAGAATATTCATTTAAATAAATTATTTTAATTTATATAGAGCATAATATGTTTTGTTTTCGTCGCCAAAAATTTTGTTTGTTTCTGAATCTAGAAAATCTTCGAAATTTTCAAGACTTTGATAAACGCTTGGAATATTCCCTTGGTATGATTTTAAATATTCTTCTTGGCTTTGCTCCGTAAGCCAATATCCAAATTGTCGCGCTGGAAGCGTGGAATAAAGGATATATTTTATGGATCTTTCTTTTAAAAAATTAACAAAAAAATCATTTCCCTGCATTAAAGAGTAGCCACTATAATTTAAATAAGGGTCTATAAAATCAACAATTTCATTATTCCTTTCAATAAAAGCGAGCTTAAAGTCTCCGATTACGGCAATTTTTTCATTTTTTGTTAAATGAAGGTTATTGATATATTCGGCTGTTGGATAATAAGCTATTTTTTTTATGGCTTCATTTTCTTTTATCTTTCCGCTTAGATAATCTAAGTTTAACTGAAAAAAGAAAATAGAGGAAGAAAAAATAAATAAATAAATAAAAAAAGAATAGAGAAAAATAAATTTATTAATTTTAAGAAGTCCGGGGGCAATTAAATAAAGAAGAATAAATGCGGGATAGACATACCAGGGAGCCACCCAGCGAGAAAAATACCAGGGGATGAAAATAATTGCAACAAAAAGAATAATTAGCAAATTCTTTTTTTTCGGTTTAATTAAGAAGAAGAAAGGAATTATTAGTAGAGACAAAAAACCAACATTGGAATTTGTTTTTAATGATTGTCCCCATATCATTTTGATAAAATTTAAAAATTTATTTTCTTCTTTATTATGGTTTAATTTTAGAAGGTTTAATTCTTTGTTTCTATTTTCTTGAAAATTTTTAAGATTATTTAATTCTGGAAAGCGGTTTTCTTCTTGGAAAATATAGGGGTGTAATGGATTCTCATAATAAATTATATTTTTAATTGCCCAAGGAGAAAAAATTAAAAGAGATAATAAAAATGCCAGAAAATAGTGAATTAAATATTTTTTGGTCTGTTTGTAATTAGAGAATAGAGTAAATATGGCAAAAGGAACTAAGAATAAAAAAGCGGTATATTTTATGCCCAGAGCATAGCCAGCGAAGATTCCGGCAAAATATAGAAATATTGTTTTTTTTCCCAGATAAAAATAATAGAGAGAAAGAAAAATTAAACCAAAAAAGAAAAGTAGTAAATTTTCTACTTTATTTCCCATAGACATTGCCATAGTGATGGGGCTTAAAGAAAAAAGCATTAAGCCCAATAAAACATGCTCTTTGGAAAAAATTTTTTTAAAAATATAGTAAAAGATAGCCAAACTTAAAGCTAGCCAGATAGTTGAGAAGTTGGTAATTAAAGGGATATTAAAAAGGACGAGAACGGCTGTATAAATCATTTCTGTATTTTGTCCCATTCCTTGATTGGCAGTATTTTTAATCCCTATGTAGTGTCCAGTATTTTTGTATAGCCAAGGGTCGTTAAAATAAGCATGCAGGCTATCGTTATCATAGGGAATGGGCTTTATCTGAACTAAAAACCAGAAAGATAAAATAGTGATAAGGCCTAGAAGTAAAATAAAAGATTTTCTATTAAGACGAATATCTGTTTTTATTGTGCTTAACTTTAAACTCCATAATATTTCCTTAAAAGATAAAGCTAAACTTATAATAAAGAATAAGCCTATAGCCGTTTTATTTAGAAATCCTAAAATTGCTAATAAAAAAATTGATAGAGATAAAAAAGTGAAGCCTAGTCCCAAAGAAAAAAATATTTGCTGGGCTAAATTTAAATTTTTGATTTTAAAAATATTTAATATTTTTTTACCGCTAATTACTATGAAGGCTAAAAATAATAAATGGAAAATAAAAAATTCGGAAATTTTATAGATAATATGCAGTTCCATTCCGGCCTTTTCCATATTGAAAAAAGACAAGATGAATAAAAGCAAAAAATAAAAGCCAAAATAAAAAGCGGAAGAAGAAGATATCTTTGATTTTTTTGATGTTATTTCAATTAATAATAATGTTCCGAAAAAAAATGAGGATATTATGTAAATATTGAAAAAACTAAATAAATTTATGGTATCTATTGTAGTAGAAGCAAAGATTGTATTTATTAAAAATAAAAGCAAGAAATAAATTAATGATATTATTTTTAGAGAATTTATTTTTACTTTGATTATTTCTGGAATTATTTTAAATATTTTTCTTTTTCTTAATATGTATTTTTGAATAACTATTATGCCTGTGCAAAAAATAATTAAGGCAAAAAATAATATTTTTAAGCCTCTATTATCTAAGTAAATATAAGAGATAAAAAGAACCCATAAAAAAAACAAAATCTTTAAAAAAAGATTTATTTTTTTTATATTTAGAAAGTTGTTGAATATTGCGATAATATTATTTATTTTTTTTGAGATTATATAATATTTCTTCATTTATCTTTCTGTTGTTAGCAATTAGATCTCCAATAAGTCCCAGAACTATCGTAGTAAATCCAGTAATGATTAAAATAGCGGTTAATATTAAGGAATGTAGTTTTCCTCCTCCTTGGCCGATAAAATAAAAATAAGTAACCCTTAGTCCTAACAAAATTCCAGGGATGATAATTAAAATACCTAGAAGCAGTAATGATGTTAGGGGTTTATACATTAATATAGTTCGCACAATCAAAAGTCCCGAATTTTTTATGTGGACAAATAAGTTTTTAATTAGTTTTGAATTTCCAGCCAAGCGTTTTTTTGTTGAAATATCAACATTCAGCATTTTAAGTTTTTTATAAGAGGCTTGGATTATAGTTTCATGGGTATAGGTATGATAAAAATTACTGTTTAGACGCAAGGCGGCTTCTCTCGAAAATCCGCGAAATCCGCAAGAAGTGTCTTTTATGTCGGTTTTTGTTAATTTTCGGATTACCCAGCTTCCTAAGGCGTTCCCTATTTTATTTCCCATTTTCATGGATTTATCTTTTAAAATATTTCTGTTACCGATTGTAATTTCAGCTTCCTTATTTATTAGGGGTTTTATCATCTTTGGGATTTCTTTCGGATTGTGCTGGCCGTCTGCGTCTATGTTAATTATAAAATCAGCGCCTTTTTCTAAGGCGGAGTTTAGTCCTTTATAAAAAGTTCTGGCTAGTCCCAGATTAGTTTTGTTGTCAATAATTTTGTGAGCACCAGCTTTGAGCGCAACTTCTTCCGTTTTGTCGCTTGATCCGTCGTTGATTACAAAAATATTTATATTATCAATTCCGGGAATTTCTTGAGGTACATTTTTAATTACCTCGGCAATTGTTTTTTCTTCATTCAAGGCGGGGATGATTATTATTAATTTCATAAGTTACAAATTACAAATCTGTTACGAATTATTTTTTTTAATGTTTTAGCACTTTTCCCACACAGGGGTGAGACCTCTCGAAGAGGACTCACCCCTTGAGCAAGTTTTTATGTTTTTTTGTATTTATTGAAAATTAAATTATATTTTATTTTGAGGAGTTCTTTTAATGATGTAAAATATCCTTTTAGGCCTACGGAGCTTTCTTTGGAATTTACCCACTTAACTGGAATAATTTTTATTTTAAATTCATATTTTTGAGCGAGAATCAAAATTTCTAGATCAAAAAGCCAGCGATTTATTGTTAATTGGGGAAATATTTTTTCAACAGCTTCTTTAGAAAAAATTTTAAATCCACACTGAGTGTCGCGGATTTTAATTTTAAAAAGCATGCGCATTAGAAAGTTGCCGGTTTTTCCCAAGAGCATTTTCCAAAAAGGTTGATGGAGAATTATTTTTGCCTCTTTTATATCGTGCGGATTACGGCTTCCAATTATAATATCTCTTTTCCCCTGCATTAATGGCAGAGCTTGATTTAGATGTTCAATAGAAGTGGAGTTGTCTGCATCTAGAAAAAGGCAATAATCTCCCTGAGCTTCTAGCATGCCCCTTTTTACCACATATCCTTTTCCATGGTTTTTAAGAAGATTTATGGTTTTAATGTTTTTATTCTGGCTGCAAATTTCTTTTATTATTTTCTCAGTGTTATCACAAGAGCCGTCGTTTACAATTATTATTTCATAAGAATAATTTTGCGTTTTTAAATAATTATTGTATTTATTTATATTTTCGCTGATAATCTTTTCTTCGTTAAAAGCGGGAACTATTATGGATAGATGCATATAAAAAAGATATGATTAATATATTCTTATCATATCTTTTTTATGTTAAAAAATCAATTTTTATAGATGATTTTTTTAATTTTTTATATAGATTTTGCTAATTTTATCTTCATATATGTTATTCCATTTTTTATTTTCTTCCAAATAATTTTCTAAATGATTTTCGTGGCTGTTAGCCTTTTCTTCATTTAATCCAAAAAAGAATTTTTCAAAGAAATTATATTTAACTGGAAAATATTTTTTTAAATGCACTAATTCTATATTATATTCATTTAATTTATTTTCTGATTCATCTTTTTCAAAAAATAAATAATTTTCTTTTAAAAGAGAATGTCCGTTTAATTCTGTCATAGGCAGCCTTCCGTCAGAGAATAATTGCTTTTCCGACCAAGTCCAATCCAGGTAGCCGCCCCAATTATAGTTATTAAATATTTTTAAGTCCAGAAAGCGCTTGTCGCTTTTGAGAAATTTAACAGCATCACAGGGAACGGATTTACAGAATTTTTTATGAAAAAAAGGGTCTTTGATAATTTCTATGGAAAATATAAAATAAAAAACAGTTAATAAAATAGCGCTTAGGAAAAAGAAATTAATTAAGATATTTGCTTTTATAAATTCATTCCATTTTTTCGGCAATTGCAGGTTTTCGCATAAAAATTTCAGCGTCAAGGGGAAAGAGACAATAAAAAATAAAGGAAAATGACGGCGAGATTTTATGGCTAAAATAAAGAAAATTATAGTAAGAGTAAAATGCCAGAAATTATATTTTTTAAATATATTATTTTTTTTATGGTCTGCAAAAATCAAAAGCAGGATTGTAACATAAAGGGCATTATAAAATAATTGATAATAAATAATCGGATAATTAAAAGCCGGCAGCCATTCATTAATATGGCTCATGTAGAAAGTGTCTGAGTAGCTTGTTAAAAAGCTGTAAAGCTCAATTCCGTAAGGAGTTATTAAAGTTGCTAGAATGGATAAAATGAAAATAAAAATCAGGAAAAATATTTCTTTTAAGTTCTTTGTTTTTTTAAATATAAAGAGAATGCTTTGATAAAAAATATAATAGCCAAAAACCGCAAAGCCGATTAAGAATCCGCCATGTAAATTGGCCCAAAGCATAAACAAGAGGGGAAGAAAAAAAAGAGTATTTTTATTCTCAGGATATTTTTTATTTTTTTTATGGTTACATTGGAGTAGGACAAGAAGCAATAAGGCGAGAAATAATAAAGTAATTTCCTGCATGCGGATTCCGAGATGAGGGGCCATGGCCAGTGCGCCCAGGCCTAGGAGCAGGGCGCTTAAGATAAGTGGCGGATTTTTTAGGAGAAAAAATTTTTTGCTCAATATTAACAATATGGCAATAGCGAGGATTGGGATAAGAGCAAAGAAAATATTTAAGGCAAAATAACCGAAATTATTGTAAATAATATAAGAAATTAAGTTAGGAAGCCATTCATGATCCACCCATCTTATATTTTCCAGGGGATATAAATATTTTTCTAGATGGGGAACTTGTTTTTCTTCCAGTATTTCCTGCCCGACTCGAAGATGCCATCCTAAATCTGGATCCAGGTAGCTTAGGGAATTATTTAGGAGAAAGGTAAATAATAAGATGATGAAGAGGAGGGTGTATATTTTGGGGAGGGTTTTTATTATTTTTGGCATGGTCTCGTTAATTATTAATTTATTGCTAATTTATGGATAAATATAGCACTAAATTCGTGAGTGATATGCTGTTGCGGATAATTAAGCTATTTTTATATTTACGCTTTTGCGCCGTAGGGGTCGGACCCCTTATTTTTCCGCGCCTTTGACTTTGGAAAAATAGAAAGGGGTGCGACCCCTGGAGCAAGATTTTTTATTTGTGAATTTGTGATGAGATTTGTGAATTTGTAATATGGTTAATTTTAGCATCTTGTTTGTGATTTGACAAAAAATATGTTAAAATATTATTAATGTTAATAACTTTAAACTTTTTAGATTTATCTAAAAAATTAGGAAAGGGGGTGAATTATGAAAAAATTATTTAAAAATATTATTGTGGTTACAATGGTAGTTTTTTTGTTAGCCCCTGTTTTAGCTATTCCGGCTTCAGCTCAGAATTTAGGAATAGAATTTGCTTCTAATTTAGGCTTGCAGAATTCCGCTCAATCTGATCCCCGGGACATGGCTGTTGATATTGTAAAGTATTTAATGACTTTTTTAGGAATTATCGCTGTAGTTGTAATATTATTGGGTGGATTTAAATGGATGACTGCTGCCGGGAATGAAGACAAAGTTGCAGAAGCTAAAAAATTAATTATTGCCGGTGTTATCGGTTTAATTATTATTTTAGCGGCTTTTGCAATCGTTCAGTTTGTAATTGGTATTACAGGAAATGCTTTGAATGGAACAGGATTTTAATGATAGTGGGTCCCTTTAGAATTCTAGGGATCCACCTTTCTGCTTGTAAATTTATTTGTAGTCGGAAAGGTGGGAATTTAATAATTGTAATATAAAAAAATGTCTAAAAAAAATATAATTTTTAGTTTATTATTAATTTTTATGTTTTTTAATATGATTTTAGTTTTTCCTGCTTCTGCTCAAAATTTAGGAATAGAATTTGCTTCTAATTTAGGCTTGCAGAATTCTGCCCAATCTGATCCTCGAGACATGGCCGTTGATATTGTTAAATATTTAATGACCTTTTTAGGGATTATTGCAGTGGCGGTGATTCTTTATGGTGGTTTTATTTGGATGACGGCGTCTGGAAATGATGATAGGGTTGATAAGGCTAAGAAATTAATTATTGCTGGGGCGATTGGTTTAATTATTATTTTAGCGGCTTTTGCAATTGTTCAGTTTGTTGTTACTATGACTAATAATGCTTTAGAGGGAACTTTTTAAGAATTTTGCTTGGTTTAGGAGATTTGATAATAAATTATATTACATAAATAATTCGGAGGGTAATAAATATATGTTTAAAATCAATAAAATTAAAATTTTAGCTATTGCGTTTTTGGTG
>CAZDHZ010000031.1:0-2078 GCA_964505405.1 uncultured Gammaproteobacteria bacterium
TTTTGCGTTCGTGGTAGAGACGCGCCGCGGCGCGTCTCTACGGTGGTATAACCACCATCATCATCAATTTGTCCATGATCAATATATAAAACCACATGAACATGATTAGGCATAATCACATAACAATCCAATTTAACAAACGAAAAATGATCCAAAATTTCCAACCAAAATTTATCTGCAATTTTACCAATATCCGACAATACCATTTTCCCATCCCTAATATCACCAAAAAACAATTCTTTATTTTCCGTACATATTGTCACAAAATAAAACCCATCCTGCGAATAATCATATCCCTGCCAACGCGCAGATTCTGTGCGATACCTGCCTGCCCATTTGGCAGGTTTATTTTTAAATAACCCCATCCCCTCCTTGTTAATACTTGTCCTCCAAAGCTTCAGCGTCGGAGGATTAAATTCTTAATCATCCCGCCGTTTAAAAACAGCGGGATAAAAAGAATTCAACTAAATATATTTAGTTATTTCCTGTCCAGTCATAATTAACTAAAGCAGTCTCAAATAGATAATCTCCTCCTGACCAACCAGCCCAAGTACCACCATTCCATTCACTAGTTAAAACTAACCAAGCTTTAGCGTTAGTATAATCAGTGTCACAATCCACTAAATCACTAGCTGACACTTCATTACTAGTATCAGATGTTAATACAGCTAATTCACAAGCATTAGCAGGATCCTCATAAGGATTATCACCGACTAATAAAGTATAACTAGTATCAGCTAATGGCGCTGTTCCGTCTAATATAAAATCAAATTCATCACCACTTAATTTATACTGCAAAAGAGCACTTTCACCTTCTGAATCAATAACCCATTCACCATTATTTTCATTTTTTTCGACTAAATCAGTAGATGCATATCCTTCATCCACACCTTCAACTGGAGCATCTAATTGTTTAGCTGTAAAAGTCATGTTATATGAAGTTGTGTCCCCCTGATATTCATTTCCGGCATCACAATCAAAGTGATAACTCTGTTTTACTATCATTGTTGACCCTGGCATAATCATACCAAGTTTAATAGGACCATCGAAATAAACTTCTGAAATAGTCATTGTCTCTTCTCCAGTATAAAAAGTCTGCCACCAAAGCATATCCCCAGTTTCATTATGAACTTCTACATAAAGATCATAATAAATAGCATCAAGTAGGTTATCAACAGGATCATTACCAGTACAAATTCCATTTCCATTAATATCTTCTCCTTCATAAACACCACCTTCTTTTACACATTCAGGTTCTGACATTATTCCTCCGTCATGACCTGTAACTTCAAGCAATTTAAAGATATCTGCAGGATTTTGTCCAACATTTGTCACATTTAAAGTTTGTACAACATCTCTGCAAGGCTTAAAGTCAGGCATTACAAAAGGTTCTGTCCAAGGATTATCACCATCAATAGCAATATCAATAGTCCCAGCAGTGAAAGTATTGCCTTCTGATGTTTCTGTGTCGGAGAAAAATGCGCCTGTAGCGCCAACTACGAGTGCGCCAACAGCAGCAATCATAGCTAAACTCATAATAATTTTTTTCATAATTTTTGTATATTAATTAAAAAATATAAATTTTTTTAATTAATACTTTTTTTACTTATGCCGTTTGAAATATGATATTTCGACCTTTGCCCTCCATAAAATTTCAAAAACGACTTTTTTTAATTATAATTATATAAATTTGTAATTTTTAACAATAAAAAAATACCGCGTTAAAGCAACAGTATTTACATATCACAAAAATAGACTAATGAAATTAAAAGCATGGGGAAAGCTTCTAAAATATTTATCATTTTTTGTTAATGAATTATTTAAAATTTAATTAAACTAGGATTAACTTTAGCAAAAATCAGGCCTGTCTGTCAAGATAATGTTTTATGATTTTCTGGACTAATATTAAAAGTATTATAAACTTAAAAAATCAAACTTCTAAAAAACGAGGAAATAAAATTCCTCGTTTTTTATTCTATTTTTTAGGCAAGTTTTCTGCGTAAATATAAAACGTTTGCGACTAAAAGCATTAATATCATCCCCAAAGCCATAAATTCTTTTATATCAAACCCCGTCTC
>CAZDHZ010000031.1:2178-6324 GCA_964505405.1 uncultured Gammaproteobacteria bacterium
TCGTCTCCGTTATTGGCGAAAGCCTGGCTAATAGTTTTTTCAATAACCAAAGCCGGTTCACCCTCTTCTCCTAAAACAACAACTTCTTCCGGAACTGTTTCTCCTTGATCTACATATCTATAATATCCACCACCGCTAGAAGAATGTTCCTTTTGGCATGAACTATTACATCCATCTCCGTTTGCTGTATTCCCATCATCACATTCTTCTCCAGAATCAACATCCCCATCTCCACAATAAGAACTTGGTCCAGGATTAGGTTCTGAATCATAAATATTATAAAATGTACAAACAACATCTTCTTCATCACTCAACTCAATTAAAATTCCACCATTAATACAAGTAGTGCTAGCAACCCCACATTCTATATCATCTAAAATCCAGTCACTCGGTAAATTTTTTTCATAAATAGAATACAAACCAGAAAATAGAGCAGTAGTTTTACTTTGGCCGGATGTTAAAGAAAAGGGTCCAATATAATTAGAAATAAAATTAAATTCTTCCTGACTATCACCAGCATCTTTCATAATTGTAATTGAACCAGGATTAGGATTTGGTTCAGAAATTGTTTCATTATAAAAACTACAATAAACTTCAGAACCATTCTCTACTTCAATATCATAAATACCCAAATCCTCTCTTTCTCCCACTTCCGATCCCTCTAAACCTAAAGTACAAACTATATCAACTAAATTATAACCATCTTGCGAAGTCTCACTCACTTGAACAGAACTTGTAGCATTATTAAGTGTAATTTCAAATGGAAGCCAAACGTCAGCTAGAGTAGTACTACTAGCAAAATCTAATATCCCGGCGCCTACACTAACATTCATCTCCCATCCAGCAGAACTTGAAGTAGCATTATCTATAAATTTTTTAATATATACGGTGCTAGTTGCGACATCTGGAATAGCTGGAACAGGATGATTCCCAAAATTAATATCAATTCTATTATCTTCTACTCCAAGATTTATATTATATATTTTATCTACAGGATAAGTTTGAATATAAGTGCTGCTAGCTTTTTCCGAAACTGTATAATCACCGGGTGGAACAACAAAAGAATAATAACCATCTGCATCAGTAAATTGAGTACGATTTACATCTCCACCCAATACTATTTCCCAACCTGAAGCAGGAACTTTATCTGAAATATCACCATAGCCATCAAAGTCAATATATTTATAACCAGATATAGAACTAGACTCACAAATTCTCTGTGAAATTTCATTATAAATATCTTCTAATTCAGCGCTTGTCGGAGCATTATAATAATTTGCACCTGTAATATCAGCAATGTTTTCCAACATAGTAGAATTTACATCGCCACCTAAACCAATGGTAAAAATTTTAATTCCCTGATCGGCTGACTCTTCCGCTTTTCTTTCCGCATAATCTTCTGGATCTGTTGCCGGAGCTGGAGGGGAAAGAGGTCTATTTGCCTTTCCGTCAGTTAATAATATCATAACTTTATTAGCTTGCGAATTACCATTAGGATTATCATCACCTAATTCTGTATTTGCTAAAACAATAGCATCACCAATATTAGTCGCCCCAGAAGTAACTAGTGCATTTACCGCCGTCTGTGTAAGTCCATGATTATTTGACAAAGTTTTATTAAGCGTAGCATCACTAGCAAAAGAAACTAAGGCAGACTGATCACTAATACCCAAATTATCAAGGAAAGAATTAGCTGCAGTTTTAGCATCTTCAATTTTATTAGGAATAGCAGAGGTATAAGTAAATCCAGAAGAACATTGTGGTGCTCCATCATCCATCGCCTGACATTCTCCTTCTGTAAGCCCACTCTGTTCGTGATTAACACACATAAAAGTATTATGAACCCATTCTAGATTCTCCCATTCGCACCTACTTTCCACTCCCCCATCCCCCATACTCCCGGATCTATCCATAACTAAAATTACATCCACATCAGCAGAACAAAGATTCTGATTTACTTCAGCCTGGGCCATATTAATAGGAGCAATAAAAAAAAGACTGCCTAAGCTCATTTGCAAAATAAGTAGCAATCCGTTTATTACTGATAGTTTTTTTATAACATTTTTTCTTTTTTTCTCTGAAAAATACTTATAGCCGTATTTCCTTGTCATAATTTTAAAAATTAAATTTATAATATATAAATTGCTAAAGACACAAAATTTTGCGTCTCTACTGTTTCTTTTTTAAATTACGCTTAATGCTGATGTTTTTTTTAACTTGCCAAGCAAGAATAATCAGTAAAAGCACAAAAGCTAGAATATATAACCAATATTCTTTAAATTTGTCTAAACCACCAACGCTAAGACCATCTTTTTGCGCAATAGTAAATCTAAAATCTTTTTGAGATAAAACTTGATTATTATGCAAAAATTCCAACTGAGCTAAGTATTTACCGCTTTCCCAACCAATAGTCTGTATTTTAATGGGATTAATCTCATATTGAGACTTGGAATTAACCGCTTTTTCTTCTTCTGAATAAGGATAAATAACATCATAAATATTTTTATCGTCTTTTTTTATTTTTAAATGAATCTGCGGACTTAAACTAACATTGCCTTGATTATCATAAATTATTCTAACATTTAAGGGCTCGCTGATTTCCAAATCATAAGTACTCGGTATAATTGAAGTATTTAAATTAATTTCTTCATGATCGCTGACTATTATAGTTACTTCTCTATCAATTTTCTGCAAAACTGCCGCACTAGACTCCTCACTTTCAATCTTTTCTCCGGCAACACTAGTAACGCTTAAAATACCTTTATATTCTCCATTTAAAATATCATCCGGGACATTAATAATAACCACTACACGCAAATTATTTTGAGCTGGAATCGTAGTATTCACAAATGAATTTTCTAAATCTTCCGGCAAAAAAAACTTCGCCCAGTCTTTAATTTGTCCTTCAGCACTAAATTTTACCGCTATGGGATTTTTATCCGAATTAACCGCAATAATTTCTTTTTGAATTTTTTCTCCACGCAAAGCGTTCTCAACAACAATCGGCTCAGTCATCTGACCTAAAGCAAAAACAAATTTTGGGAAAAACAAAAAACTAAATAATAATAAAATAAATATTGAATATTTTTTCATAATTTTGACCGATTAAATGTTTAAATTAAAGTGTTAGTTAACTTTAATCATTTTTAAACATTTGTCAAGCCTATTTGTCAATTTTTATATTTAATCTTGGCAAGATAAAGCCGGAATTTTTTCGGCTGAGAGCATCATTTGTCCGGAAAAATCAGATTGATTTTCATCTTCCGGATATTTTTTAACTAAAATACCTAAATCAATATTTGCTGTTTCACCTAAATTTAAAGGATCCTTTAAGTATGCTGTTTGTTCCGGAAAATAATCAAGAAAATCAGCATTTTCTCCAACCCTAGCTCTATATTTAATATTCCAAATACCATTGCTTTTCCCCAAATTAAAATCGTTTTGCCAAATTTTAATCTGCAAACGCGTATTTCCAATATTGCGAACAGTCGGGTGAAGCGAATTACCCCAAATAGAATCGCCTTCAATAAGTTTTAATTCATTTGGAGTTGCCGCACCATATTGAAAATCAGAAAAATCATTTTCAAATACTGTCAGCTCTAAATATTTTAAAATGTTTTGTGCTTCATCTAAATTTTCCAGTCCTTTTTTAATACTTACTAAAACCTGATATTCTCCTGCCGGATCGTCATAAGAAAAAGAATTTTCCGCACAAAATAATGAGGCCTTATTTTGATCTAAAAATCCTTCCGATCCGCATATTTTTTCATAATTATAAACAGAACCGGATTCTTCATTTTCATACCAAGACAATAAATTGTTATTATCATTTCTTATTTGATTACAAATAAGATCTATTGCTTCTTCCTTTAAAACTTTTTCCAGCTTAATTTCATTCTTTATCTGTCCGCAAGCTCTCTCTGAATTTTTATCAAAAGCAATATTTTCAGGATAATAAATAGAAGCAGTGGCGGTAGCAAAACTTTCATCCGCAATATTAGCTATAAGAACGCAAGCTGTATATTTTTTATCAACCCTATATTCACCGGACGGCAAAATCTGAACTCCAAGATCTTTACTATCATCAGTCCCGGAAGCTAACATCTGCCATTGTGCTATTATTTCCGGCTTTTCAAAAATAATATT
>CAZDHZ010000031.1:6424-10440 GCA_964505405.1 uncultured Gammaproteobacteria bacterium
AACTGCTCGCCACCTCTAATTCTTCATTCTCTAACTCTTCCATTCTCACACTCTCACACTCTTCAGCACTCCCTAATTCCTCAACATTCTCACTCTCCAACTCTTCGACTAAATATTCTTCTCCACTCATATCACCCTCACTCACAACCTCATCAGCTTGATTACTTATTCCACTTTCACTTACTTCGCTATTAATTTCATTTTCCGGAACAAATTCTTCATCTGCCCTCACTAGACTAAAATTAAAAAGCAAAATTACAATACAAGCATATATAGTTATTCTAAAACTCATTTTTTTAATTTGAAATAACATAAATTTATAATTATTTGTCCAAAAGTCTATTGCCAATAAGATTATTAGCAACAAGCCTTTGGGGCGGAAATAAAACCGCCCCATTTCTTTTAGTTACAATCTGTGCAACAAGTTAGATGAGGAACGCTAACAGCACTTAAAGTCATAGTACCAACATAACTATCACATTCATGAGTTGGAGGAAACTTTGAAACATCAATAGAAAAATCCATTTCATCTAATTCTGATAAATCTAATTCATCATTCAATCTTCTAGTTACTTCTGGTCTGTAATTAGCGTAAGGTGCAAGACTCCCTACTCTGGCATCATATTTTACATTCCAATTTCCATCGGTTTTACCAAAACCCATATCATCCTGCCATACTTTCATAGCTAATCTAGTATTACCAACATTTCTAACTGAAGCTTTCCCCTGATTTAAAGCATCCCATGTTAAATCCCCACTAATGATTTTATGAGTGTTTAACCTAACATTACCATAATCAACGGAATCAAAATCAGCTTCAAAAGCGGTTAAAGGTAAATAAGTAAAATGATTTTCCAAAACATCTTGTAATCCATTTCCGTCTTGAGCTACAGCCCAAACTTCATAATCACCGGATGGATCTTCATAAGAAATATCTTTTGTTCCACAATAAACAGCAGCAGTATCTTTCCATAATTCACCTTCTAACCCACAAATTTCGTCATAATCATAGTCTGTATTAAAAGTTGGTAAATTATTGTTTTGATTTCTTACTGAATCACAAAAAAGATCAATACCTTCCTGCTTATCTAATCTAGTTAATGTATCTTCTTGCATAAACTCACCGCATCCTAAACCAGATTGATCTTCTAAAGCTACATGGCTATCACCTAAAGCAATTCCCTCTGGATAAAATACATCAGCATAAACATTATCAATATCTGCTAAACCATCAGGGTCAGTAACTACGGCACACATAGCAATAGTTTTATTTACTTGATATTGTCCTGAAGGCATAAATTGAGCACCTGCATCATCAGATGCGTCAGTAAATCTGTCAACATTAGCTTCCCATTTTGCTTTTACAATTGGAGCAGCGCCACCACTTGTGTCACGCATAAGTCCAGTACTAACAAATCCAGGACCTGTAGCACCTGCTAAAACCGGCATAAAAGCGAAAGAAAACATTGAAAATACTGTTACAAAAGTAATTATTTTTTTCATATATTTTTTAATTAAATTTTTAGAACTGAAATTAAAATTAAACATTTTTACATATATATTCGACCTTTAATATATTTTTGTAAAAAATAGTTATTATTTCAGTTTTGTTAATTAATAATTTTTTCTTATTTTTTAAAAAACAAGAAAAAATTTATTTTAATTTCAGGCAAAAGCCTGAATTCGACCTTTAGGGATTTATTATAAATGGACAAATTGTCCAATAATAAAAAACGCCTTAATAAACTCAAGCTTTAAAAAGCTTTAATTTATCTTGAGGCGTTGATGTTTATAAGAAAACGTAGATGCCAAAAAATATATTATTGAATTTTATTATTCTAGATATGGATGATTATATCGCTGTTCATCCTCATAATCGTTGATGTTTGGATTAAAGAATTTACAATGAATAAATATTTCCTTATTACCCAATGTTAAAATATTCAAAGATTTGCATTTCGGACATTTTTTTTCCTGCCTAATTACCCCTTCCATCTTGCTTATGTTGGCAAAATGATTTGAACATTTAGCGCAACGCCAAATATAATTATAATTATTTTCCGACATAAGCCATTTAATTAATTAAAACATACAAAAAAACCTGATACTAAAAAAGCGTCAGGCCAATATAAAAACCAAAATAAATATTGAAACAAAGGGGATATTTTTTGTGGAAGAAATTAAAAACTTATTCATAAAATTTACCACAGTCTTTTGTTTTAATTTAGATAATCTGCTCCTCCCTCAAAAAACACATAATCTTAGGCTATCAAATTAATAAGAGACTGTCAACAAAATTTTGTAAGTTAAAAACCTTATATAAATTAAGTAAAATACAGATTAGAAAAACTTATCCCCACAAATCTTTTCATTCTCTAAGTACAATAAAATTATACTAATAAAAAATTAAAGAAAAATTAAAATTAAAATTAAAATAATCCAAATCTAGGGAGAAAAATTTGTTAGGGGTTCAACCCCTAACAAATTTTTCTCCCTAGATTTGGATTACTCCAAAATTATTTTAGCGTCTATTGCATACATCTCTTTCCCATCTTGAGCCAAAGGATTTATATCAAATTCTTTAATTTCCGGAAAATGTTCTACTAGGCTAGAAAAATTATTAATTATTCTTTTCAGCTCATTTATGTCCGCACCTTTCATGTTTCTATAACCTTTTATTAAACTATAAACTTTAGTATTTTTAATTAATTTTATAATTTCTTGAGCTTCTAAGGGCGCAAGCGCGTGCGACACATCATTATAAAGTTCTACTTCAACCCCGCCTCTACCAAAAACGATTAAAGCTCCGAAAAGAGGATCTCTTTTCATGCCTAAAATTAATTCAATCTGTCTTTTTATAATTGGCTCCATAATAACCCCTTCAATGCGCGCCTTAGCTTTATATTTTTTAACCGATTTTATAATTTTTTCATAAGCCTTAAGAGCTTCTGCTTCCGAGTTAATATCAAGAACTACTCCGCCTACGTCAGTTTTATGAATAATATCTTGCGATAATATTTTCATGGCAATAGGAAACTTTAACTTTTTTGTGTTTTCTAATACCTCATCTTTATTTTTACAAATATAATTTTCTAAAACAGGAATGTTAAAGGCCTTTAATATTTTTTTAGCCTCTACTTCATTTAGAACTTTTCTATTCTCCTCTAAAGCCTTATCCATAATCTCATCAGCAATTTTGTAATTAATTTTGTTCTGCTTTATTAATTCCAAATTTGTAAATTTCTTTTTTATATTTTGATTATGCTCATAAAAATTCAAATAAGTTTTAAGAGCATCTCCCGGAGTTTCAAAAACTGGGATATTATTTTCCTGTAAAACATTACGAGCCTCTTGAACATCATCCTCTCCCATAAAAGTAGCTATTACCGGCTTTATTCCTTTCTTAAGAGCAATAAGTTCTTGAGCAACTTCTAGCGGATGCGTCATGGCCTGAGGAGTTAAAATAACTAAAGCTCCATTCACTCCACTGTCCGCTAAAACAATTTCTAAAGCCTTTTTGTATCGACCAGAGTCAGCATCTCCCAAAACATCAATCGGATTGGATCTACTCCAGGCCGAAGGTAAAACTTTATTCAAATCTTCCAAGCTTTTCTTACTTAATTTTGCTAAAATACCCTGATGCAAACTTAAATAATCCGCTGCTAAAACTCCAGGTCCACCGGCATTCGTAATAATGGCAAGTCTATTGCTTTTGGGGGCAGGAATTGAAAGTATTTTAGCACTATTATATAAATCTCTAATGGTATTAATGCGCATCACTCCACATTTTCTAAAAACAGCATCATAAGCCTCGTTATCCCCAGCTAAAGACCCGGTATGAGACATAGCCGCCTTTGCTCCGGCTTTACTTTTTCCAGACTTCATGACAATAATTGGTTTCTTTAAAGAAAATTTCCGAGCAGATTCTTGAAAAGCCTCAGCTTCACTTAAAGATTCCATATAAATTAAAATAGATTTTGTTTTTTTGTCATTCTTAAAATAGTCCATTAAATCAT
>CAZDHZ010000032.1:0-10399 GCA_964505405.1 uncultured Gammaproteobacteria bacterium
AAAATTTATACATTAGGATGCAAGGTTAATCAATATGACTCTGATTTTTTATTGTCTCAATTAGAGTCTTTGGGCTTTAAAAAGGTTAATAAAAATGCTGATTTAGCGATTGTTAATTCTTGCGCTGTAACTAAAACCGCGATTAGAAAAGGAAGACAGATGTTGAATAAGGCTAAAAAAGAAAATCCAGAAGCTAAAATTATATTAATGGGATGCTGGCCGGAGGTTTATCGAGATGAAATAGATTTAAAAAATATAGATTTAGTTTGGGGAGTTGGAGAGCCAGAGAAGCTAATCAAAGAAATTCAGAAAAAATTTGTTAAAGATGAAAGCTTTAAATCTTTAGAGCTTTCATCTTTAACAAATTTAGTTTCTACGGATAAGGTCCGTTATTTTTTAAAGATTCAAGATGGTTGTGAACAATTTTGTTCTTATTGCATTATTCCTTATACGCGTGGAAAATTAAAAAGCCGGGAAAATATAAACATAATTCAAGAAGTGCAGAAAGCTGTAAATGTTGGATTTAAAGAAATTGTTTTAAGCGGAATTCATTTAGGGCTTTATGGGAAGGAAAGAGAAAGTAAAGCTGGATTTGATTTAAGCGGATTGATTTCCGAAATTATAAAAGTAGAGAAATTAAAGCGCTTGCGTTTAAGTTCTATTGAAATTACAGAAGTTTCTAGTAATTTAATTTCTTTAATGAAAAAACATAAAAAAATTTGCCCACATTTACATATTTCACTTCAGTCTGGAAATGATAAAATTTTAAAACTCATGAATCGTCCTTATAGCGTTAAATATTTTTATGAAAAAGTAAAAGAACTTCGCAAAGAAATTCCAGGTATTGCTATTAGTACGGATATTATAGTCGGTTTTCCTGGGGAAAGCGAAAAAGATTTTCAGAAAACTTTAGATTTTGTTCAAAAAATTAAATTTTCAAAAATCCACGTTTTTCCTTTTTCCGCTCATGAAAAAACCAAAGCTTTTAATATGCCCGAGCAAATTAAGAGAGAGGAAATTTTAAATAGATCAAGAATTTTAAGAAAAATAGCTTTAGAACAAGAAAATAATTTCAAAAAGAAATTTAAAAATAAGGAGTTGGAAATTTTGGTGGAACATATAAAACCGAGTGGTCTTATTATGGGTAGGAGTAAATATTATTTTGATGTTTTGTTTGAGGAGGGGGATATTGTTGGGGGAAATGGAGAGAAGAGTGATAGTTTAGTTGGCGAGATTGTGGATGTGGAGTATAAATTTTAAATATTTTGATTAATATTCAATATTTAACATCCAATATCCATTTAACATTTAATAGCACATCATCACCTTTGTCATCCTGGAATTTTTCGGAGCGAAGCGTAGAAAAATATCCGGGATCCAGGAGAAGAAGCTATGTGCTACTTAAATCTTTTTAGGTTTAAAAATATTTATAGCTCTTCCTCCTGGATCCCCGATAGCCTACGGCTTCGAGGATGACAAAGGTGGGAAATATGTTATTGTGTGTTTTAATAAAATTTGTCAACGAATTAGTTAAATGTACAGGAATGATAAGGTATGGAAATATTTTGATTGAATGATTAATTTTTAATGTTTAAAACATTAAAAATTAATCATTCAAAATTCAAAATTCGAAATTTGTAATTTAAAATTTATATTTTAATAATTATATAAAATATGTTATAATATATTCATTATAAAAAGTAAAATTTTAATTTCTAAATTATAAATTATAATATCTAATTTTAGAAATTTAGAGATTATAATTTAGGAATTTTTTAATTCATGACAGATAATCACAGTATTAAAATCCATAAAGTATTTGAAAATTTAAAAACGAACGAAAGGGGTTTAAGCCAGGATGAGGCCTCAAAAAGATTGAAGAAAAACGGGCCGAATGAAATGCCTAAAGAAAAACCCTTGAGCCAATTAACAATATTTGTTTCTCAATTTAAAAGTCCCCTTTCTTATATTCTATTAGGTGCTGGGGTTTTATCTTTTGCTTTGGGTAAATATGTGGATAGCAGTGTGATATTTGGTGCTGTTGTCATTAATGTTGTTATTGGTTTTTTTCAGGAAAATAAAGCTAATAAAGCGATTAGTAAATTAAGAAGCTTAGTTGAACAAAAATGCTTTGTGATGCGGGATGGGAGGGAAGTAGTTTTAAATAGTTCTTTACTAGTTGAAGGAGATATTGTCTTAATAAAAGCGGGAAATCGTATTCCGGCTGATGCTCGACTTTTTGAAACGATTAGTTTAAGCGTGGAAGAGGCGAGTTTAACTGGAGAATCAATACCTTCTTCAAAAAAAATTGGGGAAGTTCCGAAAGGAGCTGCTGTTGCTGATCGGGATAATATGGTTTTTGCTGGGACTATTGCTGTGCATGGTTTAGGTAAAGCTATAGTAACGGACGTTGCTTCTAAAACTCAGATTGGAAAGATTGCGGAAATGGTTAAAGAAACACATGAGGAAAAAACTCCTCTGCAATTAAGGTTAAATAATTTTTCTAAATTTTTAGGTATTAGTTTTGCTTCAGTTAGTTCTTTAATAGTTTTAATAGGTGTTTTACAGGGAAGGTCTTTGTTCGAGATGGTGGAAACCGGGGTTGCTTTAGGTGTTGCTTCTATTCCGGAAGGTCTTACAATTTCGGTTACTTTTATCTTAGCTTTAGGCATGCAACAAATCTTAAAAAAGAAGGCTTTGACTAGAAAATTAGTTGCCGCTGAAACTTTAGGCTCTACTACGGTAATTTGTACGGATAAAACTGGAACCTTAACTGAGGGAAAAATGCATGTGGCGCATATTGTTATTGGTCAGCAGGAGTTTGAGGTAGATACTTTAGGTAGTCGACAAGAAGAGAAAGAGGCCCAGGCAGTAAGCTTGGCTTTGCAGACTTCTATGATGTGTAATAATGCCAGTATTGAAAATCCGGATGATGAATTAGCCAGTTGGCGGATTATAGGATCTCCGACGGAGGCTGCGCTTCTTTCTGCTGCTGTTCAATCTGGATTAAGAAAAGAAGAACTTTTGAGTCTTGAGCCTCAAATTGCGGAATTGCCCTTTGATAATGAAAGCAAATTTATGATTAGTTTGCATAAAAAAAATAATGGTGAATATATTATTTATGAAAAAGGAGCTCCGGAAATATTATTAAAAAAATCAGCTAAATATATTCACCAAGGAAAGGAATGTGCGCTTCATGAAAAAGATCTGAAAATTCTTAATTCAAACTATGAAAAACTTACGAATAAAGGTTTGCGTGTGGTAGCTTTGGCAATTAAAGTTTTTAAATCTTCAGACCTTGATTTAAGTCTAGAAAATATAAATTGGGAAAAAATTGATTCATCTTTAGTTTTTGTGGGATTTATAGCGATTAAAGATCCTTTAAGACCGGAGGCGGCGGAAACTATTGGACTTTGTAAAAAGGCTGGGATTAGGCCGATTTTAATTACGGGAGATCATAAACTTACGGCTCGGGCGATTGGGGAGGAAGTTGGATTAAAGACGAAAGCGGACAATATAATGTCCGGAGAAGATCTTGAAAAAATTGATGATAAAGCTCTAGAGCATATAGTTAAAAAAATTAATATTTATGCTCGAGTTAGCCCGCATCATAAATTAAGAATAGTGAAAGCCTTGCAAAAAAGAGGGGAAGTTGTAGCTATGACTGGTGATGGGATTAATGATTCCCCGGCGCTTAAAGCGGCTGATATTGGAATTTCTTTAGGGACTGCTACGGATATTGCCAAAGAAACCTCGGATATGATTTTAATGGATAATAATTTTAAAACGATTGTGGAAGCGATAAAACAAGGTCGCCAAATATTTAAGAATATTAGAAAAGTAATTACCTTTTTAATTTCGGATTCATTTTCGGAAATTGTTTTGATAACTGGATCTATAATTTTAAAAATGCCTTTAGCTATTTTACCTTTGCAGATTTTGTGGGTCAATATTGTTAATGATGGATTTGTTCATTTTCCCTTGGCTTTTGAAAAAGAAGATGACTCTATCATGCTGGAAAAACCGCTTAAAAAAAATGAGCCTATTTTAAATAAAGAAATGAAAATAATTATTTTTGCGGTGGGTTTTATTAGGGATTTAATTATTCTCGCCATATTTATAAGTTTATATAAAAGCGGTTTGGAAATATCTTATATTAGAACTTTGATTTTTGTATATTTGGGAGTTAATAGCTTGGTCTACATTTTTTCTTTAAGAAGTTTGAATACGCATATTTGGAGAATAAATCCTTTTTCTAATTTGTATTTACTTCTAGGAGTTTTAATCAGTTCTTTTTTGATGATCCTTGGGGTTTATTGGAGTCCCCTCCAATCTATTCTTTCTACGGTTTATCTCGGATTTTCGGAATGGACTTTAATTATTCTCTTGTCTTTTTTAACTGTTTTTATGATAGAAATTGTTAAACATTTTTTTATGATCAAAAAAAATAATTTATGATATTTAGAAGAAAGAAAAATTTATTTAATAAAATATTTTTAAGCCAAATAGCTTTAATGTTAATTGGTTTTGTAGTTCTTGTTTTAATCAGCATTCCTTTAGCACGAAATATGAGTAAGAAATATAAAGCGAATGATGAAATAAATGACTTACAAGAAGAAATAGCTGACCTAGAGGGAAGAAATACTGAATTAAAAGATCTTGTGGAATATTTAAATTCGGATCGTTTTGTTGAAGAACAAGCACGACTGAAATTAAATTATAAAAATGAAGGGGAAGAAGTTTTTATTATTAAGGGCATAGAAGATAGCGGGGATAATATTTCTTTAAACAAAAATAATCCATCATATAATATTCCTGGCTTAAATAAAAATGAATATCAAGAAAAAAGTAATCTTATTAAATGGTGTAAATATTTTTTTGGAACATAAAAAATTGTTATGAATAAAAAAATTGATGGTATTAAAAAAATACGAAGTGTCTCGGAGGTAGATGGAAATTTAGAGGGTGAAAATTTTGATGGAAATAATCAAAAGAAATATTCTCGAAAGATTGTGCTTGAATCAATAGGTGAGGGAGAGATAAAAAAACCAAAAGGACCTCTTATTTCAGACATAAAGCCGGTTTCTAGAAAAACCGCTTCGGTTTTGAATACTTTTAAAAAGAAAATACCTCAAAAAAATGTTGCTGATAATTTTATTGATAAAAAAGTAATCGCAGACAATTTGGAAATACAGGGTGCTCCGAGGGTACAAGGTGCTCCGAGGGTAGATAAAAAAGAAAAGCCAAAAGCCAAAAAAGAAAAAATAATCTCAAGTAAAAGTAAAGATGATGTTTTGCGTAAGCAGATTAATGCTAAGTTAGAAGAAGCCAAAGAAGAAAATATTTCTTTTGACGACTTAAGAGCCTATGAAAAAGAAAAAGAGGCTTTAGTAGTTAGGAAACGAGAAATTAAAAAAATTCAAAATGCTAAAATCCTGAAAGAAAAAATTAAAGCAAAAAATGAAGTTTTAAAGAATAAAAAAAGCAAAGAGGAAGAAAAGAAAAAATTAAAATTAAAAAAAGAGGAAGAGAAAAATCAAAAAAAGGCAATGCTTATAAAAAAAGCTAAAGATAAAAAAGAGGCTAAAGAGAAAAAACAAAAAGAATTAAAAGACAAAATAAAAAAATTTAAACAAAATATTAGAAATAGTTTTGCGGATTGTTTGAATTTGATAAGAATTCATATTCGTAATGTTTTTTTAATTTTCAAAAAAAGGATAGGTAAATCTTTGATTTTATTTTTTTCTTTTATTTTAATTATAATTATTTTTTATTTAAGTTTTTTTGTTATTACTACTAAATTTGAGATTGACAATAGGACAAGTCGCGCCCTTGCGAGAATTTTTCCACTTCCGGCTTTTTTTGTAGACGGAGGTATTGTTGATTATTATTCTTATATTGATATTAAAGAAAAATTTAAAAATAATGGTTTGGGTGAAGAAGAAATGAATTTTCTTGCGCAAAAAGAAATTGCTTCAAAACTAATTTTAAGTTCACTTGAAAAAAGATATGGATTTTTAATTAACCAAGAATTATTAGAACAGGATAATTTCAAAAATAAACTTTCCGAATATATTATGAGAGATCCTGAAATTAATACTGTATCCTTAAAGCGTATTAAAAAAATAGATGAGATGATTAAAGGTGGCGAAGATTTTGTAAAAGTTTCTAATAAGTATGGAGATAGTTTGGGTAGAATTAATTTGAATAATGAGAATAAAAATGATTATAGTTATGGAGAAGAAATAATAAAACTTTCAAATAATGAAATTAGTGAGATTGTTTATGTGGAAAATGGTTATTATATTTTTAAATGTTTTAGAAAAGAAAATGATTCTTTGGATTTAAGTTATGTGTTTATTAAAGGTATTAATTTTGATGAGTATTTTAATGAGGCCATTAATTATTTCAAGATGCTAAGTTTGGTGGATTAGCTTATTGGAGAGCTAGATTTTATTTTTTTGAACCGATAAACTCTGCCTTACGAAGGTATTGCTCTACCTATCATAGCCTGAGCCCACGACCAGGATCGAACTGGTGGCCTATGCTTTACGGGAGCATCGCTCTGCCGACTGAGCTACGTGGGCTTGTTGAGCGGGATACGAGAATCGAACTCGCCTTTCTTGCTTGGGAAGCAAATGTAATAGCCACTATACTAATCCCGCTTATTATTTATACATCTTTTATAATAGTAATAATTTACAATTATAGCAAGATTTTTGAAGGCATCCGATGCCTTAGCTAAGACATCGGATGCCTTCAAAAAACTAATTCGTAATAATTTGGAATTATGGTAAGATTTTTGCTATAATGTAATTTGTCAAATAATTTGAATTATAATTTTTTATGAAAAATAATTTTACAAAATTTGTAGCCCTTATGGGTTTGATTTTTTTTCTTTCATTAAATCAGGTTGTCGCTGAGGATGGGGTAGATATAAAAGTAGAATCTCCTAATAGAAATTTTAGTATTAGACTTGATAAAGCAACCATTACTAAAGGCTATACTGTTTCTGCTTTTGATGATGATATAAAATTATCTTTAGTGCCAGGAATTTTAAGTGAAGATACTCCGGTAGAAGTTCTAGAGCTTAATGAAGTGATGCCTAAACCTTGGAATGTTGATATGATTAGTAAAATTTATCAGTTTGAATTTTTGAATAAAATTGCCTACGACAATCATAAACCTTTCTATATCCAGCTTTCTTATGAAGAAGAAAATGATCGCTATAAACAGGCTTTTTATTATGATAAAAATTATGAAGCTTGGAAGCCTTTGCCTACTAAGGATTATCCGGAAGATAAATTTATCCGAACTTTAATTCATCTGCCTTTTGCGCGGATAGCCGTATTTTCTTATCCTGAGATTATGAGTGTGGGTCGGGCTAGCTGGTATGCTTATAAACCGGGTAATTTTGCAGCTTCTCCAGATTTTCCCAAGGGATCTAAATTAAGAGTTGTTAATATAGATAATGATAAATTTGTTGATGTGATTATTAACGATTATGGTCCGGATAGATATTTGCATCCGGAAAGAGTTATTGATTTGGAAAAAAATGCTTTTGCCCGTTTAGCTTCTTTAGGCGCCGGAATGCTTAATGTTAAAGTAGAGCCTTTATATATTGCTCCTAATCCTGATGGAACAACTCTAGGTCTTGATGAAAATGGTGCTTTGGAAATGCCGGATATAAATTTGAAGGCGGGGATTATTATGAACGAAAAAACAAATGAAATTTTATGGAAAAAAAATTCTAGCTCTACTTTGCCTTTAGCCAGTCTTACTAAGATGGTGGCGATTAAAGTATTTTTAAATGAGAAGCCAAGCTTAAACCAAGTTGTTTCTTATTCTGTTAAAGACGAGGAATATAATTATGAATATTGTAAACCATGGGAGTCGTCAAAATTAAAAGTTGAAGACGGCGAAACTATGACCATAGAAGATTTAGTTTATGCTTCTTTAGTCGGATCAGCTAATAATGCAGTTGAAACTTTGGTGCGCGCTAGCGGACTAAAAAGAGGAGATTTTATTAAATTAATGAATAGTTCAGTTAAAAAATGGGGAGCAAGCACGACTCGTTTTGTAGAGCCAACCGGACTTTCACCAGACAATTTAAGTTCTGCTAAAGATTATGCTATAATAGCAAAAGAAGTATTAAAGCATCCAATTATTGAAAAGGCTAGCACCATGGAAAAATATGAATTTACTACAATTAATACTGAAAAATTTCATCGCTTAAGAAATACTAATAAAATTATTAATACTGACAAGTTTCATATTAATGGTTCTAAAACCGGATATTTAGACGAGGCTGGGTATTGTTTAATGACTCGGATTAATGCTGGGAACGGTCTTAATTTAATTACGGTAACTCTAGGGGCGGATACAAGAGAACAAAGTTTTGATGAAACCAGTAAATTAATGCAATACGGTCTTAGTCTAATAAAAAAATAAATGATTAAATTTCATAATGTATCAAAAATTTATCCAAAAAGCGGGAAAGCTCTAGATAGAATTAATTTGCATATTCGTCCCGGTGAGTTTGTGTCTATAGTGGGTCAATCTGGAACCGGAAAAACTACAATGGTGAAAGCTATGATTGGGGAGGAAAAAGTTGATCAGGGGAAAGTTGTAATTGGTGATTGGGATATTACTAATATCGGGCAAAGAGAAATTCCGGTTTTACGTCGACAAATTGGAGTTATTTTTCAGGACTTCAAGCTACTTTATAAAAAAACTTTATTTGAAAATGTAGCTTTTGCCATGCAGGTCTGTGGTGGGAGTTCTAAAAAAATTAAAAAAATAGTTCCACATGTTATGAAAATAGTTGGTCTAGAAAATAAAATGGGAAGATATCCACAAGAAGTTTCTGGAGGAGAACAGCAAAGAGTAGCCATAGCTCGTGCCTTAGTGCATCGTCCTAAAATTCTCTTGGCGGATGAACCGACTGGCAACCTTGATTCTTTAAACGCAAATGAGATTATTGAATTATTATTGCGTATCAATCGTTTTGGCACGACTGTAATTTTAGTAACCCATAATAGAGATATTGTTAATCGTTTAAAAAAGAGAGTAATAACTATAGACGCTGGTTCTATTGTAAGTGATCAAGAAGTTGGGAAATATATATTATAATAATAATTTTGAATTTTGAATTTCGATTGAATATTTAATTTTGAATGATTTAATGTTTTAAAATTGACCAAAGGGAATACTCTCGAGTGAAAAATTAATTATTCAAAATTTATTCAAAATTAAAAATTTAAAACTCAAAATTAATTATATATGTTTTTATCAGTAGTTAGAGTTGTAAAATTTAGTTTGCAAGACATTGGACGGAATGTCTGGCTTTCTTTAGTGACGATTATAATTTTAGTATTAGCGCTTTTTACGGTTAATATGCTTTTGGTAGTGAAGGTTGTGGGGGATACGGCAGTGGATGCTATTAAGGAAAAAATAGATATTAATTTATTTTTGAAAAGTACGGCAGAGGAAGACGAAATTTTAGCGCTTAAAGCCAAGCTTTCTAATTTAAGCGAGGTAAAGCAAGTTGAATATATTTCAAAAGCAGAAGCTCTTAATTTTTTTAGAGAAAAGCATGAAAATAATCCGGAAATTTTAGAGTCTTTGCGTGAGCTAGGCTCAAACCCGCTAGCCCCCACTTTAATTATTAAGCCGGCAAATTTAGATTCTTTTGATGATTTAACAAATAAAATTAATGCTTTTGATGATGAGATTATAGAATCCCGGAATTTTACTAACTATAAGCTGATGCTGGAAAAAATTAATGCTATTACCTCTAAAGTAACTGATGCCGGGATATTTTTAAGTTCCATCTTTATTTTAATTACAATTTTGGTTATTTATAATTCAGTGCGCATTGCAATTTATACTCATCGACATCAAATTACCATCATGAAACTAGTCGGCGCCTCTAATTCTTTTATCCAGATGCCTTTCTTAGTTTCCAGTATTATTTATACTTTTATCGGAGTGTTAATAATGATTGCCTTGTTCTATCCTCTTTTAAGTTTATTACAACCTTATTTAGAGGCATTTTTTGTGGGATACAATGTTAATTTAGTTAATTATTTTTACGGAAACATCATATCTATTTTTGGTTTGCAATTTTTAGCCGCCGCTTTTATAAATATTTTGGCTTCTTATGTTGCTGTAAAGAAGTATTCTAAGGTTTAGCTTAAACTATTTACAAATTATTTTTTTTATATTATATTTATTATCAGTTAAGCCGCTTTCAGGCGGTTTTATAATTTTATATTTCGGAGGTCGTCTAACGGTAGGACAGCTGGTTTTGGTCCAGTCAATCGGGGTTCGATTCCCTGCCTCCGAGCACATATTTTTACAAAAAACACCGCTAATATTAAATAATGTTTTCGGTGTT
>CAZDHZ010000033.1:0-9931 GCA_964505405.1 uncultured Gammaproteobacteria bacterium
TTAGACTAATTGCTTGGTCTAAATTAATAAATTGATTTTTTAAAATATTTCGTACTCTTTTTTTCTGCATGATTTTTTTAATTTTTTCATTTTCGATTTTTATGGGTTTGGAATTAATATTGTGAATTGCTAATAATTTTTTATTATCTTGTTTTCTTTCAATAACTAATAAACTTTTATTTAATTTATGAACTTTTTGTTCGCTTAAAGGAGAAAATAAAGGTTCTCGGGTACGTGCTTTCAAAAGTTTTTTATAGCCATTATATATTTTATGTTTTCTGGTTCTTTTATCTTTTAATTCATCTCGTAATTCTTGATAATCAAATTTTTGGCGGTTAATGGCTCGAGTGCTATGATATTTTTCTACACCTTCTTCCCAGTTTTCTGCTCCGATTAAATTATTGAAATAAATTAAGGGGATCCCTTTAATGGCGAGTTGGATTGCTTGGCTACAAAGATATTCTTGGATATCTGGCAAAGCACTAGGATAGCTGATATTTATTTCATAGGGTTCTTCTTTTTGTTTTTCTCCCTTAGTGTTTTTATAAAGAATCTTAGCTCCATTTTTTTCCGCATGTTCAACGAGGTCGTCTACTTCTTTTTTATTTAAAATACCTTTGGCTGCATCAACATGAATACCGTCATGAGAAGTAGAGAGATTTAAAATACTGGTATCCTTTGTAAAATCATCTGACATTTCATCTAAAAATTTTGTAGCTTTACGAGAATCTTTATAATAAAAAGTATGAAGAAGGAGGGGTTCTAAGCTAAAGTTATAAATACAGTTAGATTCATTATGTCCATTGCCTAAAAATTTAAGATTTTTTTCATAGGGCAAAACCGTTTCAGCTACGGTCCAAGATTTTGGTTCAGTACGTCTTAATACCTCCGTAAAAATTTTTACAATAATATGGCTTTCTTTTAAATTAAAAGAAGATGAATCTATTTTTTTCCAGACATAAGCAACCGCATCTAGGCGAATAGCATCAGCTCCTTTAGATAAATAAAATAAAAAAATCCTAATCATCTCAACGAGAACTTTAGGATTATTATAATTCCAGTCTACTTGATCTTCAGAAAAAGTAGTCCAAGCATATTTTTTTCCTCGGCCGGTTTTGATGGGAGTTAAAAGAGGGGAAGTGCGAGGCCGGAAAATATAAGAAGTATTAATTTTTTTATTTAAAATAAGGAACATATCCTTATATCTTTTATAACCCTTAATTTGTTTTTTGGAAATATCGCTTTGGATAGAAGCATGATTTAAAACCAAATCAAACATAAAATCAAAATGTTTTTTTATTGGCTTAAGATCGTCCCAGTCGCCGTAAGATTCATTTACTTTATAGTAATTTTTAATAGAAAAGCCCTGATCAACATCAGAGCATTCAAAGAAGGGTAAAAAATGTACTCTATTTAAAAGATTTTTAGCATATTTATCTAAGAATTTGCGCATAGTTCTAAGCGTTTTAACGCCATCTTCGTGTACATGATCCGGATAACAAACTAGCATTACATCTTTTTCAGAAAATAAAGACTTCTTAGAGTTTTTGTTTCTGTGTTTATTTTTATTTTTGTTATAATCGGAAATTAATTTCTCGATTTTTTGATAAGCCTCCTCTCCTTTGTCATCATAAAGTCGCTCAAGGCTCTTTTTTAGATGGCACATACAAAAAGCTTTTTTAAATCCCCAAAAATGCTTTTCATTCAAAAGCCTTCCATGGGGATTTTTTCTTTTTTAAACTTACATTAACATTATACACCTTTTTTTAGGTTTTGTCAAAATTTTTAAATATATATTCGTAAATTTTAAGCTTTACAAGAGCCTTAATTATTGATACAATAGTAGTAAGTTTAAGCACTCAAATTGAGTGATTTTTATTGTTTTTTTATGTCTAAAATTGCTAAAAAAAAGAAAAGTGATAAAGTAAATTTAGCTGTAAAGGTGCATTCTTCTTCTACTAAAGCTATAAGAAGAAAAAGTCTTAAAACTATTTCTTCTCAATCTTCTCAGGAGCAGAAAAAAAAGAAAAATCCGAAAAGAAAAAAAAGAATTTTTAAGAAACAAGTTAAAAAAAGCAAGGGGCTTCTTTCGGAAAATTTAGAAAAGAAAAAAAAGCCCAAAATAAAGAAATTGAAAGAAAAAATTCAAGCAGATGAGCAAATAGATAAAACGAGTTCTTTTTTTGAATATGATTTTAAAGAAGAAAAAGCAAAGAAGCTTTTGATGAGAAGTGGTGTAACTTTTTTTATGCTTTTAATTTTTATAATGTGGATTTATAATACTAAAAGAAGCATAGTAAGTTCTGCTCCTAAAAGTGAGGATGCTAATATCTTAGAACTAGATTCATGGCAGGATATTCGGGAAGATCTTAGTGAAAAAATGCAGGAAATTAAAAATAAAGACGAAGATGAAGAAGATGAAATAAATATGACTGCTGTGCCAACTAATGATTTGATAAATATTTCTACTTCCAGTGAGCAAATAGAAAAACTTAAAGAAGGAATGAATAAAATTTTAAAATAATAAATCTAAAACATAATATAAAGTTGGAAATAATAATTTAAAATAAATTATTAAATTAATTAATTACTTACTTACTTTAAACTTTCCACTTTAAACTTTTTACTAAAACATATATGTCGAAGAAAAAAATACAAAAGGCTAAATTAGGGAAAAAGGAAGAAGAAAAATCTAAAGCTAAGTCTAAAACAAAACCAGAGGCAAAAAAAGAAAAAGATTTAGAAAAAGAAAAGCCGGAATTAAAAGAGGGTAGTTTAATTGTGAATGGTCGACAAAAAACTGAATATGGGATAATGGAAGCTTTGCCGATTAATGATGAGATGAAAAAGTCTTATCTGGATTATGCAATGAGTGTAATTGTTTCTCGTGCTTTGCCTGATGCTCGTGATGGAATGAAACCGGTGCATCGCCGTATTCTTTATGCGATGTGGTCTTTGGGATTAAAGTCTAGCGCTAAATTTAGAAAATCTGCTACTGTAGTTGGTGAGGTTTTAGGTAAATATCATCCTCATGGAGACGCTTCGGTCTATTTTGCTATGGTTAGAATGGCACAGGACTTTTCTATGCGCTATCCTTTAGTACATGGTCAAGGAAACTTTGGATCGATTGATGGTGATAATCCGGCGGCAATGCGTTATACAGAGGCTAAAATGGCTAAAATCGCAGAAGAATTATTAGGAGATCTCGAAAAAGATACCGTTGATTTTAATCCGAATTATGATGGTTCCCAGAAAGAACCAAGTGTTTTTCCGGCTAAACTCCCAGGGCTTCTTTTAAATGGTACTACGGGGATTGCTGTCGGAATGGCCACAAAAATTCCTCCTCATAATTTACGCGAATTAGGTGGAGCGATTAATTACCTTCTTGATAATCCGGATGCGACAGTAACAGATTTAATGGAATTTGTTAAAGGACCCGATTTTCCAACTGGCGGAATTATTTATAGCGAGAAAGATATTCAACAGGCTTATGCTACTGGTAGAGGCGGAATTGTAATGCGAGGAGTTGCTGAGATTCAGGAGGATAAAAAGGGTGGTTTTCATATTATAATTACGGAAATTCCTTATCTTGTTAATAAGGCAACTTTGGTTGAAAAGATTGCTTTATTAGTTAAATCAAAGAGATTGGAAGGAATTAAAGATTTGCGTGATGAGTCTGATAAGGATGGTATTAGAGTTGTGGTCGATCTTAAAAGGGACGCTTATCCAAAAAAGATTTTAAATAGTTTATATAAAAATACGCAATTACAAGAAACCTTTAATGTAAACATGCTGGCGCTTGTGGATGGAATTCAGCCTAAAGTACTTACTCTTAAGAGGGCTTTAGAGGAATATATTAAACATAGACAAACTATTGTAGTGAGAAGAACACGATATGAATTAAACCGGGCTAAAGAAAGAGCGCATATTTTAGAAGGTTTAATGATTGCTTTAAAAAATATTGATGCAGTTATTAAAGTTATTAAAGCTAGTAAAAATAAAGAAGAGGCTAAAATAAAGTTAATGAAAAAATTTAAGTTAAGCGAAAGGCAAGCCATTGCAATTTTAGAAATGCGTTTGCAAAATTTAGCTAACTTAGAGCGTTTAAAAATAGAGAATGAACTTAAAGAAAAAAAGGCTTTAATTAAAGATTTAGAATCAATTTTAGCTTCTAAAATTAAGATTAAAAAAATTATCAAAACTGAGTTAGATGAAGTAGTGGAGAAACATGGTGATGAGCGTAAAACTAGAGTAATGGCTCGAGGAGTTAAAGAATTTTCAGTAGAAGACTTAGTTCCGAACGAGGAAGCGGTAGTTTTTATGACTCGGGATGGCTACATTAAAAGAATGGCACCGGATACTTTTAAAGTTCAGGGTCGGGGTGGAAAAGGAGTGATTGGATTAAGCACAAAAGAAGAAGATATGGTAGATATTATGTTTAAGACTATGACTCATACCGACCTTTTGTTTTTTACGACTCGGGGAAGAGTTTTTCAATTAAAAGCATATGAAATTCCGCAGGCACAGAGGACTGCGAAAGGTCAGGCCATTGTTAATTTTTTACAACTAGGCCAGAGTGAAAGCGTAACTTCAGTTTTACCCTTAGATAAACTTGCTAAATCCGAATATTTATTTTTTGCAACGGAAAAAGGATTGGTAAAGAAAGTAAAATTAGATGCCTTTGATAATGTTCGTCGGAGTGGGTTAATTGCTATTAAAATTAAACCGGAAGATAAATTAATTTGGGCTAAACCAACAAGCGGGAAAGATAATATTCAGTTAATTACAGCAAACGGTCAGGCGATTAGATTTAAAGAAGAAGATGTGCGAGATATGGGGCGGGGAGCTTCGGGGGTGCATGGGATTAGATTAAAAGCTGATGATAAAGTTGTGGGGATGGGAATAATAAAGAATAATAAAGAGCAGGAAAAGAAAATACAGATTTTAACGATCATGGAACAAGGTTTTGGGAAACGCACTCCTCTTAATTTATATAAAATTCAAGGTAGGGGCGGAAGTGGAATTAAAACTGCTAAAGTAACAGCTAAAACAGGGAAATTAGTTAATGCTTATGTAGTTAATGTTGAATCTATGACTGAAAAAGATATTGTAATTATTTCCGAACAAGGTCAAGTTATTCGCATGCCTTTTAAATCAGTAAATCAAGGTGGTCGCGATACTCAAGGTGTAAGGCTAATGCGTCTAAAAACAAGTGGCGACAAAATCGCTTGTGCGACTTGGATTTAGAATCTTAGATTGTAAATTGTTTCCAGTGAATAATTTTTTTCCTTTTGTCATTCCTGGCGAGCGGAGCGAGGGAAAGGAATCCAGGAGGAGAAGGTATAAATTTTTTAAACCTAAGAAGATTTAAGTAGCACATAGCTTTTTCTCCTAGATCCCGGATACCCGCCAAAAGGGCGGGTTCCAGGATGACAAGAGGGGAAATTTTTGTTTAATTTATGAACAAGTTTACTAAAAAAATAATAATATTTTCTGTAATTTTTTTTTCAAGCATTACTCTTTTGAGATATTCTAATATTTTGGCTTTTAATAGTGAGGAAGTGTTGAGTGAAAATTCGCAGATTCAGGAAGAAAAAATAATTCTTGAAAAAAAAGATAGAATCTTAAAAATAGAAATAGCCGAGGGGGATACTTATGGGGCTTTGATGCAGGAAAATGGAGTGGACTATAGTTTGACCATGGAAATTTATGATGCTTCAGTGGATTTATATGACTTAGTAAAAATCAGACAAGGTAGAATCATAGAACTTGTTTATGATAAAGATGATAATAGTCTTAAAGCTTTGAAATATAAAATAGATTCAGAAGACGAGTTAGTTGTTTTTAGAATGAATTTGAGAGATAAAAATAGTAATGCAAGTAGCACCGAAGAATTAGAGCAAAAAAATTGGCAGGCTAAAATTATTCCAATTGATTATGAAATTAAAACAAAAACTAGTGGTGGAGTGATTGAAAGCTCTTTATATCAGACTGCCTTAGATAACAATATAGATATTAGGGCAATTATTGAATTGGCTAATGCTTTTCAATGGACGATTGATTTTGCTATGGATCCTCGGGTGGGAGATGAATTTAAATTTGTTTATGAAGAGCGATTTTTGGAAGGAGAATATATAAGTCCGGGAAAAATTTTAGGAGGATATTATATCAATGCCGGTGAAAAATATGAAATTTATTATTTTGAGGAAAATGATGACAATAAAGGATATTTTGATCAAGATGGAAATTCTGTCCAAAAAATGTTTTTAAAAGCCCCGGTTGCTTTTAAATATATTTCTTCTGGTTATACTACAGGGACGAGAGTGATAATGGAATTTGGATTAGTTGGTCCACATAGAGCTATCGATTATGCGGCTGCGATTGGAACACCAATTAGGGCTGTGGGAGATGGAACAGTTACTTTCGCTGGATGGAGTTCGGTGGGATATGGTAATTTAACATCAATTAGGCATAATGGTACTTATTCAACAAATTATGCTCATCAGTCAAAATTTGCTGTTCATGTAGGGCAGAAAGTAAAACAAGGAGATATTATTGGTTATGTGGGAAATACCGGATATTCCACCGGACCTCATCTTCATTTTGAGATGGTAAAAAATGGTGTCAAAATTAATCCTTTAAAAGAGGTTCTTCCTCCTGGGAAACCGATTAAAGAAGAAAATAAAGAAAGGTTTTTTGGGGAAGTTGGGGAGATTAGAGGTAATTTTTAATTTTTAATTTTTATAATTTTTAAATAAATCTTAAATCTTAATTTTTAAACATTAGAAATTAAATATTCAATCAAAATTCAAAATTCATAATTCCAAAATTAGAACTATGTTGACACAAATAATAATTTCAACTAATCTAAATAAATATAATATAAAAAATTACTTAATTAATTAATCAAAATTATGAAAAAAATTTTTATTTTATCAGCTATGACTGTTTTAATTGCCACCGGTTGTAGTTTAAATGCTCCAAAAACTGAAGTTATTGGAATTGAAGAAGCAAAAACAAAAGTGGTAGATTTTATTAATAATAATTTGATGCAGGAGGGGACCGAAGTTTCTGTCAAAGAAATTACTGAAGATGGTGATTTATATAAAGTTGTTGTTAATATGCCTAATAATCAAGAAATTATTTCATATCTCACTAAAGATGGGAAAAAGTTTTTTCCTCAGGTTATGGACATAGCAGAGATTGAAGGTGAAACGAAAAAAGCTGCTAAATCAAATCCGGCTCCGACTGGAGATGCTCCAAAAACAGATAAACCGAAAGTAGAATTATTTGTAATGGCTTTTTGTCCATATGGTGTAATTGCCGAAGATGCTATGGGTCCAGTTTTTGATCTATTAGGAGAAAAAGCTGATATTAATATTCGTTATATCGCTAGTATAGATGGTGATGATATTAGTAAAGTTAAGTCTTTACATGGACCTATTGAAGGTACTGAGGACGCTCGTCAATTATGTATTCTAAAGAATTATGATAAAACTACTTTATGGAAATATGTAACAGGACTTGATAAAGAATGCTATCCGATTTATCGCAAAGGAGATGATATTTATGAAACATGTTATACTAAGGTGGCTAAAGGTGCTGGAATAGATATTGACAAGGTTAATTCTTGTGTGGAAAGTGAAGGTCCAGCTTTAATTAAGGAACAAGACGGGATTGCTAAGGGCTATGGAGTTAGTGGTTCTCCAACTTTGATTATTAATGGTACAAAAATAAATGCTTCTCGTACTCCAGAAGGATATAAGACAGCGGTTTGTAATGCCTTTAATGAACAGCCAGAAGAATGTAATAAAGTTTTAAGTTCTGAGGGTAAAGGTTCGACTGGAGGATGTAATTAACCTAGTTTTCTGAAATTTTATATAAAAAGGCATAGAATAAAACTATGCTTTTTTATTTATTGAATTATACTTTTATATTTTATTTCTTTTTTTAATCTATAATTTTTAAAACCTAGCATTTAAAACCTAATTTATGCTATAATTTAGGAAAAGAAACTATTCCGTTGTATTTTTAACACAATTAACCAAACCCAAAGGGTCCTCTTTGGGGTAAACTAATTACTAATTAACTAACACAATATGTCAACTAAAATTAAAATTATTCAAGGAGATATAACTAAGATGGAAGTTGATGCTGTGGTTAATGGCGCTAACCGTGATTTAATTTCTGGAGGAGGAATTTTTAATGCAATTCATCAATCCGCTGGTTCAGAACTTTTAGAAAAATGTGAAAATATGGGTATGTGTCATACTGGAGAAATTAAAGTAACAAAAGGCTATAAATTACCAGCAAAAAATATAATTCATACAGTTTGTCCTGTTTATGGAAGTGAGAATGGAGAAGAGGATGAGATGCTTTTAAATTGTTATAAAAAAAGTTTAAGTTCTTCGGCCAAAAGAAAATTTAAATCAATTGCTTTCCCAAATCTCTCAACTGGAAATTATCGTTATCCAAAAGATGAAGCTTTAGAAATAGCTTTAAAGGAAATTAATAGATATATAAAAAATAATCCAGATTCTTCTTTGGAAGAAATTTATATTGTTTTATTTACTGAAGATGATTTGAAATTAGCCTTAAAAACAGCCAAAGAACTTAAAATTGAAGTAGAATAAATTAGTTTAGTTTTATGTCTTATAAATTAAATAGCAAAAATTCTTTAGCCCGAAAAGCTTTTCAAGAGCTTTTTTTAAAATCCGGGAAAAATGTTGTTTTACCTTTTAACGATGATATAAAATATCCGGAAAAAATGCCACATTTAGGTTCTAATGCTTGGCGAAAAACAACTTTAGGGCAGTTTAATAAGGAAAGAGATAAAAAACTGCCAGACTTTGCCTTGATTAATGAAAAAGGAAAAGTTTTTTTAGTGCGTACGATTTATCAAAGAATATTTTCTTATAAAGATTTAGATCTAATTGCCCAGAAACAGAATAAAAAATGGCCCTTTTCCTGGATTTTTGTACTTAGTATTGATAAAATTTATTTTGATAATTGCTTAGAAATTATAAAAAGACACGGATATGCAAGACCATTGGACGTAGAATGGGTTAGTAAACAGGATCAAGGGAAATATTTAATGGGATTAAAGAAGATAGAGGTTTATTAGTTTTTGTTGGATTTTAATTAATTAAGTTGGTATAATAATAGTATTAATTTTTAATTTTTATAATTTTTAAATAAATCTAAATTTTTAAATTTTTAAACAAAATATTTTGTCTTATATATTTAAAAATTTGCACTCAAGAGCATTTCCCTTGGTCAGTTTAAAATTTATTTAAAAATTAAAAATTATAAAAATTAAATCCATATTATGCAAAACATCTTAATAATAGTATCTATAGCTATTCCCATATATTTTATAACGGTTTTTATTTTTGACTTACTTTTAAGAGGATTTGCTCCCTTTATTCCATCTCGTCCTTGGGTAATAGATGAGATTATGAGTGAGCTTGAATTAGGAAATAAAAATAAAAAGTTTATTGCTTTAAGTACGGGTCGTTCTGGATTTATGTATGCTCTTGAAAAAAAATATCCGGAAGCCGAAATAATCGGAATAGAACCAAGCTTTTTCCCCTTTTTAGTATCTAAATTACAAGTTTTTTTAAGACATACAAATATTAAAGTATATTTTAAAAAAATTCGTTATGTTGATGTAAGGAATGCTGATTTTGTTTATAGCCATTTATATCCGGATAAAATGGAAGGACTGGGTCCTAAATTAAAATTTGAATGTAAAACTGGAGCTAAGGTGGTAAGCACCGGATTTAATATAGCACATTTAAAGTCTTATAAAATTGTTGAACTTACGGATCGCAAGGGGCGTCTTGATTTTCTTTCTAAAAATCAGAAATTATTTCAACGCAGAAGCAAAAAATATAAAAAAGAAAAAAAAGCTTTTTTTTATGAAATATAA